>JAJTGU010000326.1 GCA_021297985.1 Rubrivivax sp. | reverse complement strand
CTGGCCGTCAGCGGCGCCTTCACCAATGCAGGGCAGATGTGCTCGGCCACGTCGCGCATCCTGGTTCACCGCAGCGTGCATGCACCCTTCCTGCAGGCGATGGCGCAGGCGGTGCAAGGCCTCGTCGCGGGGCCCGATGACCTGCCGGGATGCACGATCGGGCCGATCATTTCGGCGCCGCACCGCGCGCGCGTCGAGGCCCTGCTCCAGCGTGGGTGCGATGCCGGTGCGGCCGTGCTGTGCCACGGGCTGGTGGCGCATGGGGCCGGCGCCGGCCATTTCATGGCACCGGTGGTCGTTGCGCCTGCCGACGAGCAGAACGTGCTCTGGCAGGAGGAGATTTTCGGGCCGATCGCCTGCGTGCGTGCCTTTGACTCCGACGACGAGGCCCTGGCCTCGGCCAATGCGACGGCGTACGGGCTGGTGGCGACTGTCGTTACGAGGAGTGGCGAGGCCGCGTCGCGGTACGAACGGGAGTTGCGGGCCGGGCTGGTCTGGGTCAACACGCCGCAGCTGGTGTTTCCGCAGGTCTGCTGGGGTGGCCTTGGGGCCAGCGGCCTTGGGCGTGAGCTGGGCATCGAAGGACTTCGATCCTTCCAGGAGCTTCGACATGCCGTCGTGGCACATGCGTCCTGATCAATCTTTCATTTGCGGAGCTTCATGAACATGACAAGACTCGTCAGCGACATCATCCGGCTGGGCGCCGGGGTCGGAACCCACACCAAGCCGGACTACGGCATGGACGAGGACGACTGGTGCGGCTTGCGCGGACCGGCCAGCGGCTACCAGGTCGGATGGTGGGAGGGGCGTGTCGGCGCGGTGGACTTCCCTCCCACCGTGTCCGATGAGATCGTCTGGCTGGCCCAGGGCCGAATCGCGCTGACCGACGTGCAGGGCGGCCGCGTGGAGTTTGCCGCCGGTGACGCCTACCGCCTGCCTGCGGGCTTCGCGGGCCGATGGGAGACGCTCGAAGACGCCAAGAAGCTCTACCTGCTGCTGGACCCGGCGTGACCGCGGCCGTGAGGCAGGAACTCATTCAGCAGGCAATTGCCACTCGCGCTCCGCAGGCCGCCAATGGCCCAGGTGGCCCTGGAGGCCCAGGGTCCCGCGTGCTGGTCGAAGCGTTCGAACACACGCGGATGATGCCGTTCTGGCTGGACACCCCCGAGGCGCCACCGCCGACACCGGCGTTGCAGGGGACGACCCGTGCCGACCTGCTGATCGTCGGCGCAGGCTTCACCGGCCTGTGGGCCGCGATACAGGCCAAGGAGTTGATGCCCGAACTGGACGTCGTGCTGATCGACGCCAGTCGCGTGGCGCATGGGGCGTCGGGGCGGGCCGGCGGTATCGTGTCGACCTCCATCATGCACGGGCTGCCCAACGCGGTGCGGGTCTTTCCGAACGACATCGAGCAGCTCGAAGCCCTGGGGCGGAGCAACCTCGACGGCTTCGAGGCGGCGCTGGCCCGCTATGGCATCGATGCCGACGTCGAATGGAACGGGGAGATGACGGTGGCCGTCGACGAGGCGCATCTGGAAGGCCTTCGCGCCGACCACGATCTGCACCGACGCCATGGCCACAACGTGGTGCTGCTGGACCGGGCCCAGACGGCCGAGCACATCCGCTCACCGCTGTTCGCTGGCGCGCTCTGGTCACGCGATCGCAGTGGCACGGTGCATCCGGCCAAGCTGGCCTGGGGTTTGCGCCGCGCCGCGCTCTCGCTCGGCGTCCGCATCTACGAAACGCCGCCGATGACGCGGCTGCGGGATCGGGGCGATTCGGTCCGCGTGTGGACGCCGGTCGGCGAGATCGAGGCGCGCCGCGTGCTGTTCGGCACGGGTGCAGCCAAG
This sequence comes from Rubrivivax sp., assembly GCA_021297985.1. Taxonomy (GTDB): domain Bacteria; phylum Pseudomonadota; class Gammaproteobacteria; order Burkholderiales; family Burkholderiaceae_C; genus Rubrivivax. Next base: position 1,765 of record JAJTGU010000326.1, on the reverse strand, counting down.
ACCGGGATCAGCGACATGAACCAGCGCGTGGCGGCCGTGCGCGACCATGTGCTCGCCACCGAGCCGCTCACGACCGAGCAGATGGCGCAGCTCGGCTGGGTCCATCGGCAGGGCGTCTACGACACCCGCACCCAGCTCAACTACTTTCGCCTCACCAAGGACAACCGCATCATCTTCGGCGGGCTGGTGGCTTACCACTTCAACGGAAACCCGGAGCCTTGGCAGGACGGCTGCAAGAGCACTTACTACCGGCTGGCCCAGGTCTTCCACCGGACCTTTCCCCAACTGGCCGGCATCCGCTTCTCGCATGCCTGGGGCGGGCCGATCGACTACTGCTCACGCGGCTCAGTGTTTGCCAAACCCTACCTGGAGGGCAGGGCGGTTTTCGTGGCGGGCTACACCGGCTTCGGCATCGCCGCCAGCCGATTCGGTGCCCGCATGGGCCTGAACATGCTCTTCGATCTGGAGGGTCCCGAACGGCATCTGGACGTGGCGCGGCAGAGTCCCGTCTACATACCGCCGGAGCCGTTGCGCTGGATCGGTGCACGGATCACGTTCCACGCCCTGGACGGCGCGGACGCCGAGGGCGGATGGAAACGCGCATGGACACGTGGCATCAAGGCGCTGGGCTTTCCGATGTAGCGACGACGGGCGGCGGGGTCAGGTGGCCGGCCGTGCTCAAGGGCTTGCATTAGGCGGCATCGAGCACGTGCAGGTGGCCGATGACGAAGCGATTTGGACCACGTACTTCGATGAGGGCCTGTACAGCGACCTCCCTGGCTCAGAGGGCCCGAAGGCCTGCGACGCGCAAAGCCGGCCGCTGACCATGCGCGGCCGGCGATGGCCAAGGCGAAGGTCGGCCCAACACGCTGGTGTCCTACTCGGTCAGGGTCGTGCTGTCGGTGATCGCCACGTGCGGGGCTCGGCGCATCGTCTGCATGTCGAACATCGGTGCTGGCGGCAGTGGAGGTTGGTTCGCCCGGCGCGTCATCATCCTGCTCTTTCTCCGTCGGCTGCGGCCGATTCTCGAGGACAAGGACCGCATGGAGGCCATGCTGCGTGGCAGCGGGGCCGAGTGGTCGTTGTGCGGCTGCCCCGCATCGTCGACGGGCCGGCTCAGCCGGTTCGCGTGAGCGCCGATGGCCGGGGGCTCGGCTGGTCGATCAGCGCCGCGTCAAGCGCCGGCTTCCTGCTTGCGCAGGCGACGGGCAACGACTTACTGCGCACGGCACCGGGCATCAGCCAATGAGCAGTCGGGCCCCCAACGCCGTGCCTGCAAGCCACGCCCGGCTGCGACCGCCCCCCCCCGGTACCACGCCGTGGGAGCTCACCACCGCTCGACCGACGGGCGCAGGTCGAGCTCAAAGGTCCAGGCGTCGCGCGGCTGCTGGTGCAGCCACCAGTAGGCGTCGGCGATGTGGTCGGGATCGAGGATGCCGTCGGGCCCGGCGTCGGCAACCTGCTGGGCGAAGTGCTCACGTGCGAAAGCGGTGTCGATCAGGCCGTCGATCACCACGTGGGCCACGTGCAGGCCCTGGGGGCCGAGCTCCCGCGCCATGGACTGCGCGAGCGCGCGCAGCCTGTCGGCAAGCTGCTCCGCAAGGGCGAGGCGCCGCGCGCCCTGCGCCAGTTCATCGGCCAGCACCGCGCCGACCTCGGGCTTGAGGCCGATCAGCGCCTCCGCATCCGGCGTCACGAGATCATCCGTCATGTCGGCGATCCACTCGGAGATCGCCGCGTCGGCGAAGCGCGCCTCGGCATCGCG
>JAJTGU010000107.1 GCA_021297985.1 Rubrivivax sp. | reverse complement strand
GTGAATCGGCGCGTTTGGCCTCATTCGGCATTTCACGGCAAGAGCCAAAGGGTCAGCACCGCGGCGCTGACCGCCAGGGCAATCAGGGCGCCGACGGACGCGGCGCTGCGGCAACGCGGGTTGATGTGTGCGAGTCCCACAGCGACCAATGGCAGACCCTGCATCAGATGGGCCGCCACAAAGTGGGCGGGTCTGGGGTCGCTGCCGTCCAGTCGCCATCCGAGCAGTGGGACCGCGAAGCGGGCCTCGAAGGCCGACTGGGAGCGGCCCGCGTCGACCAGCGCTTCGCCCGTCCATGGCAACAGCAGTCCCGTCCCGGCAAAGCCCAGTGCGATGCCGAGCGCGATGAGGCGGTCCTTGGCCTCGACAGCCGACAGCGTCAGCCGTGAGGCGGCGAGCCCCAGCCAGAAGGCCCCGAGGCTCAGCAGCGCGGCGCCCACGCCCATCAGGCCGAACATCAGGTCCTCGAACGCGGTTCGTTCGTTGAAGTGCGAGTCCACGCCGCGGGCCGCTTGCACCAGGATCCAGCTCATCTCGAAGACCAGCGCGCCGAGCACCACGGGCGACAGCCAGCGCCAGCCCAGCACGCGGGTACGTGCCAGAAGCCACTGGGCGGCCAGCGCCATGGTGACGGCATAGACACCCAGCGAGAGGGCGAAGCGCAACGGCTTGTCCCAGGGTGAGCGGCCGAACAAGGCGCGCTCGTCAAGCCCCGTCGCCGCAGCCAGCAGCGGTGCGATGGCCAGCATGAAGGCACCTGACCAGAACAGGTGGTCTTGCAGCGGCCACCGGTCAGAGGGCTTGGAAAGACCGAGCTTCATCGTCGCTTCTCCGGCAGTCGAGCAACGGCGCTCAGGGCTGCCAATGCACGGTGAACGAGCCTCCGCCGCCGGCGGCCTCGCCACAGTTCACCTTCCAGCCGTGCGCGACGGCAATCTCGTGCACCAGGGCCAGACCGAGGCCCGAGCCCGCTCGCGTCTGGCCGGGCGCTCGCCAGAAGCGTTCGAACACCTGCTCCCGGTGCTCACCTGGCACACCGGGGCCTTGGTCGTCCACGCTCAGTCCGGTGTCGCACAAGCGGACCTCGACGACCGAGCCCGCAGGCGAGAAGTCGAGGGCGTTTTCGACCAGGTTCTTCAGCAGCACGAACAGGGCGCCCTCGTCGGCCTCGATCTGGATCTGGTCCTCGGGCTCCACCAGGTGCAGCGTGACGTCCGAGCGGTCGGCCTTGAAGGACAGGTTGTCGAGCACCTCCCGCGCCACCTCCAGCGGCTGCACGGTGCTTCTTCGCATGGCTTGAGCATCCGCCACCTGCGCCAGCTGCAGCAGTTGCTGGACCTGGCGTCCCATGGTGTCCAGATCCTGCAGCAGCCGTGCCCGAGCTTGTTCACTGTCGAGCCCGGCCTCGATGCGGGCCCGCGCCAGCGCCAGCGGTGTCTTCAATTCATGGGCCGCATTGGCGATGAAGCGCTCCTGCTCCTGGAACGATTGCTCCAGCCGCTGCAGCACGCCGTTGAAGGCCTCGACCAGGGGCCTGATCTCCGCCGGCATCGAGGTTTCGGGCAGGCGCGCCGCCAGGTTGCGCCCGCCGACGCTGCGCGCCGCTTCCTCGGCAGCACGGATGGGTCGCAGCACCGACCGCACCGCCAGTGCCCCGGCCAGCGCAAAGATCAATGCCGACAAGGTGCCCAGCAGCACCACGGTGTCGGTGATGGCCGGGGTGACGGCCTCGCGGGCCAGCAACTCGAAGCGGTCGCTGCGCGCGAGTTGCAGCACGTACGGCCGGCCGTGCACCTCGCGTTGCCAGGCGCCGACGATGAAGTCGCGCCCGTCGAACGGCACCACGCCAAAGAAGCCCGTTTGCTCGTGGACCGCGCGACCGGGCAGCAGCGAGCGGCGGTCGGCCTCGCTGCTGGCAACGACGGTCCCGGTGTCGTCGAGCACCCGGTACTTGAGGTTGGCGAAGAAGTCGTCAAAGCCCAGGGCGTCATCGGGACTGAGCACCACACCCACCACCTTCTGCTCGGCGTTCAGCACAAAGCCGTCGAAGATGTCTTCGGTCTGCCCTTCCATGCTCATGCGCGTGACGAGATGACCGAAGCGCTCGGCCAGCAGGGCTTGCACGCCCACCACCAGCAGCGCCGTGGAGGCGAAGGCCAGCGCAAAGCCCAAGGCCAGGCGCAAGGCCAGGCTCATCGTGCGGTCCGGCGCGGCGGCCCGTTCGGGCCTTGCCGGGTTCCTCGCCTCAGCCACCGGGGTCTCCATCGGCCTCCACCGCGGGTACCAGGGAGTAGCCAACCCCCTTGGTGTTCAACAGGCGTGCGGTACTGCCCAGCAACTCGAGCTTCCTGCGCAGCCGGTAAAGGGCCACGTCCAGCGCGTTGGGCGTCACCGGCTCCGTGAGACCCCAGGCCGCCGCCTCCAGCGCCGTCCGGCGCACCACCCGGCCCTCGGCCCGCAGCAGCGCGAGCATCAATTGCAGCTCGCTGGGTGCCAGGTTCACGCTCGAGCGCCCATGACTCAGGCGCGACCCGATGGGGTCGGCCACCAGCCCGGCCCACTGCGGAGCGCTGACGACCCACGCACTCTGCCGACGCAGCAGGGCGCGCACACGGGCGACCATCTCATCGCGTTCGAAAGGCTTGGCCAGGTAGTCGTCAGCGCCCGCTTCCAGGCCGTCGACGCGGTCGTGGAGGGCGTCACGCGCCGTGAGCAGAAGGCAAGGCAACGACACCTGGCGGGCACGCAGGCGCTTCAGCCAGGGCAGCGCGTCGCCCTCGGGCAGGCCACGGTCGAGCACCAGCGCTGCATACCGCACCTGGCTGAGGCAGACCTCGGCCTCGCTCACCCGCGCCACGGCGTCCGCGGCGATGCCCACGCGCTGAAGCTCGAGCACCACCAGTTCGCGCATGGGTGCCTGGTCTTCGACCAGAAGGATGCGGTTCATGCCGAGCAAGAGATGTCAGCGGGGCGGCCGGACATGACGAGGCTTGACGGGATCAGTCGAGGACGTACTGGTAGCCGAGTATCAGCTGTGGAATGCCGCTGGCGTTGATCAACGGGCTGTTGCGGATCTCCTTGGCATAACGCTCGTAGTTGAGGTTCGCGAAGACGAACTGGCGCGGGCTCGCGCGGTACCGCACCAGAAGGCCGAATTCCGGGCTCCAGCTGCTCTTGCCGACAAACGCGGGGCGCGCCGCCGTGGCTTCGCCCAGGCGCACGCCGTAGTAGTAGTCGACATAGCGGCTGCTCTGGTATTCCAGGCCAATGCGTGGCACGAAGACCCAGGCGCCGTGGCTGTAGGCGCGGCTCAATTGCAGCGACGCGACAGCACCCCGGCTGAAACCGGCCTCCTTGCTCCCGGCCCTGACGAAGTCGGCCTCGAGTTCGAGGCCGTTGACCAGTTCGACACTGCCGGCCAGACCGTAGAACAGGCCGCCCTTGCGGTCGGCCATCCCCGTGAAGAAGGGGCTGTCGGACTTCTCGTAGCCGTCGAAGCGGTATTCGATGCGGGGGCCGATCCACCAGCTGCGCTTGTCGTTGCCGATCAGGCGCAGGTCGAGTTGGGGACCGTAGAGATTCACCCACTTGTTCTGGATCGCCACGCCGGGGATCAGCATCGACTCGCTGCCGACACCGCGATAGCCTTCCTTGGCCAGCAACAGGGCTGCACCGATGCTGTAGCGGGTGCGGCTGTCGTCGTCGTCGTTGTCGTTCGCCAGCGCGGGTGCCGGGCCAAGCCCGGTGAGGAGCATCAGCGTGACCGCAGCAAGACCTTTCGAGCGGCTGCAGCGGGGCGACTGGAGGGGGGCAGAAGTGTTCATGGTCGGTTGGGGAGAAGGTCGGCGCGGTAGGTCGGTGCGGTGCGGCTCAGGGGAGCGGTCAGAAGCGGTAGCCCAACCGCGCCATTACGGTCGTGGCCCGGTACCGGGCATCGAAGCTCTCGGCGCTTCCGGTGGCCTTGAAGCGCACGGTCCCGGCATCCGCCACGGTGAAGCCGAGATCGGCCACCCAGGGGCTGCCGTAGTCCCAACGCAGACCGACCATGAGCTGACGCGCGCTGCCGGAGCCGGAGTACTCGCGCTCCACCCCGCCGACCCGGAGGTCGGTGTCAACTTCCTGGGCGCGTCCGACCCCCAGCCCCACGTAGGGCCGGACCTTGGCCTTGCCCAGCTGGAAGGCGTCGAAGTCGTACAGGGCGTTGACCGTGAGGAAGAGCGAGGCCCAGTCCGCGTCCTTGGGTTGCGGGTCGAAGCCCGGGCTGCCCACCCGCCGGACGGGGTTGCTGCGGTACGCGATGGCCGCTTCGACACGCCAGTTGGGCCCGAGGTGGCGACCGAAGGCGCCTCCGTAGGCCGCGCCCTGTCGAGTCGTCAGTCGCCCGCCCGCGAACGTCGGGTCACTCGCGCTGGTGAGGCCGGCGTCAAGGGTGACGTACCACGGCCTTTCCTGCGCCTGCGCAGCGGTCACCGAGGTGGCGACGAACAGCCCGAAGAGGGCTTGAGAGATGAGCTTCTTGTGCATGTTGATCTCCTTGGCAAGCTGCCGATGGGTGCTGGACGGATGGCGCGAATGCTCGGCGAGGTCGACTTACCGGCGACTTTCCGAAGTCAGGAGCCATGCCCCGCGGGCCGTTGCGGCTGGAGCCGCAGCGTGGGAGATCCGGCGGGCTTCAACGGCAGCCCTGGCGACGCCGGGTCGTGGCCCGGCGTGGTCTGCGATCAAACTGCGGTCGAACGGCGGTCGAACTGCGATCGAACGGCGACCGAAGTCAGCGAGGATTCACGGTCGGAGACACCATGGCTCAGCCCGGGCCCAGGGCCCTGCCGAGCCACGCCGCGCCGCGCACGCCTGACGCGTCGCCGTGGTGGGCGATGCGCAGCGCGGTGCGCACCGGCTCGCGGACGCCGCCCGACACCACCCAGCGTCCCCAGCGCGAGGTGACGCGCTCGATCAGCCCCGGCAGCTGCGAGACGCCGCCGCCGAGCACGATGACGTCGGGATCGAGCAGGTTGATCGTGCTGGCCAGCGCGCGCGCCAGGCGGCTGGCGTGGCGGTCCAGCGTGGCCTGCGCGGCCGGGTCGCCGGCCAGGGCGCGGGACACGATCTCGGGTGCGGTGCACGGCTGGCCGGCGGTCAATGCGTGGTCGCGTGCCAGGGCCGGTCCGGCGACCAGGGTTTCGATGCAGCCGCGCTGGCCGCAGTAGCAGGCGTGGACCGGGTCCGGGCCGCAGTCCGGGTCTTCGTCGCGCCAGGGCAGCGGGTTGTGGCCCCACTCGCCGGCGACGCCGTTGGGCCCGCCGTGCACGCGGCCGTGCAGGGCCAGCCCGCCGCCGCAGCCGGTGCCCAGGATCACCGCCAGCACCACATCGGCCCCGGCCCCGGCGCCATCGGTTGCCTCCGACAGGGCCAGGCAGTTGGCGTCGTTGGCCAGCGCCACCGGCTGTCCGAGCACCCGGGCCAGGTCCGCCTGAAGCGGCTGGCCGTTCAGGCACTCGGTGTTGCTGTTCTTCATCAGGCCCGACGCGGTCGCGGTGCCCGGTGTGCCGATGCCGATGCTCAAGCGCGGGCCGCAGGTGGCGCGGGCCTGGTCCACCAGCGCGGCAATGGCGTGCACGATGGCGTCGTAGCCCAGTTCGCGCGGCGTCGCGACGCGCTCCCGGAACCGTGGCCCGCTGCCCGCGTCGCCCAGCACCACGGCCTCGATCTTGGTGCCGCCGAGGTCGATGCCCAGCGCGGGCGCAGTGTCGCTCGGCATTGTCCTCAGGCCCGGGTCGGCCGCGTCGCGCTTTTCGGCCGGAAGGCCTTGCAGACCTCGTCGTGGGTCTCGAGGTAAGGCCCACCGAGCAGGTCGACGCAGTACGGCACGGCGGCAAAGATGCCCGCCACCGGGGCGCGGCCTGCGCCGGGGTCGCGCAGGCCTTCCAGGGTCTCGGCGATGGCCTTGGGCTGCCCGGGAAGGTTGACGATCAGGCTCGTGCCGCGGGTGACCGCAACCTGCCGCGACAGGATCGCCGTCGGCACGAAGGCCAGGGAGACCTGGCGCATCTGCTCGCCAAACCCCGGCATCGTGCGGTGGGCGACGGCCAGCGTGGCTTCGGGGGTCACGTCGCGCAGCGCCGGGCCGGTGCCACCGGTCGTGAAGACGAGCGCACAACGCTGCACGTCGACCAGGTCGATCAGCGCCGCCGAGATCAGCGCCTCATCGTCGGGCACCAGCCGGGTCGCCCAGTCGATGGGGTTCTTCAAGGCCCGGGTCAGCCAGGCTTGCAGCGCCGGGATGCCCTGGTCGACGTAGACGCCGCTGCTCGCGCGGTCGCTGGCCGACAGCAGGCCGATGCGCACCAGGTCGGCGGCCGGGTCGACGACATATGTGGGATTCGTCTCGCTCATGCGCTTTCGATCATCGGCTTGATGAACTGGAACAGGTCGCGCGCGGCGCGCGGCTGGCGCTGCGTCGGGTCGCTGCCGGCGGCGTCGCGGCGTGCGGCGCGGATCAGGCTGCGCAGCTGCTGGGTGTCGGTGTCCGGATGCTCGGCCAGCCAGCGCGCCAGGGCCTCGTCGTCGGCGATCAGCGCGTCGCGCCAGCGCTCGATGTCGTGCAGGCGCAGCGTCTCCTTGGCCGAGCCGATGGTGGCGGCGGCCAGCGCTTCGCGCAGCACCGCTTCGTCGGCGGTGCGCATCAGCTTGCCGACGTACTGGAGCTGGCGCCGCCGGCCTTCGTGGCTGCGGGTGCGTCGGTACTCGAGCAACGCGTCACGCAGCGACTCGGGCATGTCGATCGCCTTCAGGCGTGTCTCGCCAAGCTCGCTGATCTCGGCGCCGAGCTTCTGCAGGTCCTTGGCGACTTCCTTGGCCGCTGTCTTGCTCGGGCGACCGTCGTCGGCTTCGTGATCGGGGTCGGCTTCGGCAGGGTCGCCGTAGTGGACATCCAGGCCCCGGTGCGGGGCGGCTCGTTTGGGCATGGGCGGCGGCGGCGGGGCGGTGGTGGTGCGCTGGCTATGATTCTCCGCTTCCCTCGACCGGATTTGCCTGCCCATGACCGCTTCTTCCCGTGCCGCACCCGGCTTCGCCTACCGGCGCGATCAGTTCCAGCAGATGGTCGAGGACACGCTCGCCCAGGCCCAGCGCCTGGGCGCCAGCGACGCCGGGGTCGAGGTCAGCGAGGGCGTGGGCCTGTCGGTCTCGGTGCGCAAGGGCGAGCTCGAAAACGTCGAGCGCAACCGCGACAAGTCCCTCGGCGTCAGCGTCTACCTCGGCCAGCGGCGTGGCAATGCCAGCACATCGGACTTCTCGCCGGCGGCCATTGCGCGCACCGTGCAGGCGGCCTACGACATCGCCCGCTTCACTGCCGAGGACCCGGCGGCCGGCCTGCCCGATGCCGATGACATCGCCGGCCCGGCCGAGGTCCAGCGCGACCTGGACCTGTTCCACCCCTGGGCGCTGACCGCCGAAGACGCCGCCGCGCTGGCGATGCGCTGCGAAGCATCGGCGCTGACGACGAACAAGCGCATCACCAACAGCGAGGGCGCGGGCGTCTCGGCCCAGCAGGCGCACTTCTGGTCCGGCAACTCGCGCGGCTTTCGGGGCGGCTACTCCAGCTCGCGCCACTACCTGTCGGTCAGCCCCATCGCCGGGCGTGGCAAGCACATGCAGCGCGACGGCTGGTACACGTCGATGCGCGACGCCTCCGAGCTGTCCAGCCCGGAAACCGTGGGCCGCTATGCCGCCGAGCGCGCGCTCGCGCGGCTGGGTTCGCGGCGTGTCGCCACGGCCGAAGTGCCGGTGCTGTTCGAGGCGCCGATCGCCGCCGGCTTGCTGGGTGCGTACGTCCAGGCGACCTCGGGCGGCGCGCTGTACCGGAAGACCAGTTTCCTGGAAGGATCGCTCGGCAAGCGCGTCCTCGCGGCGCACCTGGACATCGACGAGGATCCTTTCGAACTCAAGGGCAAGGGCAGTGCGCCGTTCGACGACGAGGGCGTCCGCACCCGCGCCCGCCGCGTCGTCGAGGCCGGGGTCTGCCAGGGCTACTTCCTGTCGAGCTATTCGGCGCGCAAGCTGGGCATGAAGACCACCGGCAACGCCGGCGGCTCGCAGAACCTTCGCCTGACGAGCCGCCGCACGCGGCGCGGCGACACGCTCGATGCGATGCTCGCCAAGCTCGGCCGCGGGCTCTTCGTCACCGAGCTGATGGGCCAGGGCGTCAACTACGTCACCGGCGACTACTCGCGCGGCGCGGCCGGCTTCTGGGTCGAGGGTGGGCAGATCGTGCACCCGGTACACGAGGTCACCATCGCCGGCAACCTCAAGCAGATGTTCAAGGACATCGCCGCCATCGGCGCCGACGCCTACTGCGGCGGCAGCAAGACCGTCGGCTCGGTCCTGGTGTCGCGCATGACGCTGGCGGGTGGCTGAGCCCGTGCCGCGAGGCCTCAGGGTCAACCCTTGGACTCGCGATTAACCCTGTTGCGCCAGATTCGGGGATACCCGAAATTCAGGCGCCATTCAGCCGTTCGGGGCACATTCGGCGCCGGCTGATGCGTCGGCGCATACGAATCCGACGCCGTTTGTCGCAAACCCATCCCCCACCCAGGAGACTCCATGGAACGTCGTTCCGTCATTCAAGGCGCCGGCATGGCCGCCATTCTGGCCGCCGGCGTCGCACCGTCCGTGCACGCCCAGGCCGCGATCCGCTGGCGCCTCGCGTCCAGCTTCCCGAAGAGCCTGGACACCATTTACGGCGCGGCCGAAGTGTTCGCCAAGTCCGTGCGCGACATGTCGAACGGTCGTTTCCAGATCACCGTGGCGGCCCCCGGCGAAATCGTGCCCGCGTTCGGCGTGGTCGATGCGGTGCAAGCCGGCACGGTGGAAGCCGCGCACACCGCGCCTTACTACTTCTTCGGCAAGGACCCGACCTTCGCCCTGGGCACCGCCATCCCGTTCGGCCTGAACTCGCGCCAGATCACGGCGTGGATGATGGAAGGCAACGGCATGAAGCTGATGCGCGAGTTCTACGACCCGTTCAACATCGTCAACTTCATCGGCGGCAATACCGGTGCCCAGATGGGCGGCTGGTGGCGCCGGGAGATCAAGAGCCTGGCCGAAGTCAAGGGTGCCAAGTTCCGGATCGGCGGCTTCGGCGGCCGGGTCTTCGAGCGCATCGGCGGCGTGCCGCAGAACATCCCCGGTGGCGAGATCTACCAGGCGCTCGAAAAGGGCACCATCGACGCGGCCGAGTGGGTGGGCCCGTACGACGACGAGAAGCTGGGCTTCAACAAGGTCGCCCCGAACTACGCCTATCCGGGCTGGTGGGAAGGTGGCGCGCAGCTGGAGTTCTACATCAACAAGGCGGCGTTCAACGGCCTGCCCGCTGAACTGAAGGCGATGGTCGAGGCCGCGGCTTCGCACGCGGCGCTCGAGATGCAGGCCCGCTACGACGCCCGCAACCCGGCCGCGCTGAAGAAGCTGGTCGCCGGCGGCACCAAGCTGTTCCGCTTCCCCAAGGACATGATGGACGCGGCCTTCAAGGAGTCGATGGCGCTGTACAGCGAGATCTCCGCGACCAACCCGCGCTGGAAAAAGGTCTACGACGACTACAACGCGTTCCGCCGCGACGCCAACCTGTGGTTCCGCTTCACCGAAGCCAGCTTCGACGACTTCATGCAGCTGCAGCGTCTGTGACGCCAGTGCGCAGGGCCGCGTGCCTTGCGCCTTGCAGCACCCGCAAAGCCGGCTTCGTGCCGGCTTTTTCGTTGCCGGTCGACGCCAGTGGCTTCAATCCCGCGTCGCCCGCGCCCGCACCGCCTCGATGTAGGCCGTGCCGTCGGGCGGGCGGCCGCTGCGCTGGCTCTCCCAGAGCATTCGGCCGAGGCACTCCATGACTTCGTGGTGGGCCTCGTGCAGCGAGCCGCGCCGCGCGGCGAGCAGGGCCAGGGCCTGGCGGATGCCGAGCGGCTGGTCGATGCTGTCCTGCTCGGCGATGCTCAGGTGCATCGCCAGGTGCAGGAACGGATTGGGCCGGCCGTCGGCGCCGTCATGCACCCGTTCCAGCGCCGTGGCTTCATCGGCGAGCTCGGCGTGGTACTCCGGGTGCTGCTGCACCCAGGGCAAGGCCAGGGCCTGCATCGCGTCGACCGGTTCGCCGTCGCGCCACTTGCGGTAGACGGTGCAGAAGAAGCGCCTGACGTCGGCCTGCTGGGGCTGGAACATCAATCGGCTCCGGTGGTGTTGCCCGGTGGTGCGTCCGGATCGATCCGCGGCGGCCCGGCCGGGGCATTCCAGCCGCCACTGCGGCGCTCCGTTTCGCCGCGTTGCTGTTCGCGTTCGCGGGCCCAGGTTTCCTCGAGTTGCTGGCGACCCTGGCGCGAGATCGAGATCAGCCGGTTCTCGTCGGCCATGTGCGGCACCATGCTGTCCAGCAACTCGATGCTGTGGCGGCGAAAGCGCTGCGCCTGCGAACGCGCCGCGTGCGGCTGCCAGCCCATCGCCTCCAGCACGCTGCGGCCGCTCATCAGTGCCGAGTCGAGGGTCTCGCGCTCGATGTGCTGCACACCCAGCTCGCGCAGCCGGGCGTAGTGGCCGGCGTTGCGGGCGCGGGCAATCAAGGTCAGCTGCGGGAAGTGCTCGCGTACCAGGCGGGCGCACTCGACGCTCTGCTCGACGTCGTCGATCGCGAGCACGAAGACCCGCGCCTTGTGGGCCCCTGCGACCCGCAGCAGGTCCAGCCGCGTCGCATCACCGTAGAAGGCCTTCCAGCCAAAGCGGCGCAGGCCTTCGACGGCGTCGGCGCTGTGGTCCAGCACCGTGGCCGACAGGCCGGCGGCGTCGATCAGGCGGCCGATGATCTGGCCGTAGCGGCCGACTCCGGCAATGATGATCGGCGCGTCCTGGGGTGCGGCGATCTCGGCCACGCTCGCGGTCCCGCGGCGGGCCAGGCGCGGCGCCACCCAGCGGTCGACCAGCAGAAGCACCAGCGGCGTCAGCAGCATCGAGATCGCGATGCAGGCCACCAGCAGCGAGCTGTGGCCGGCCGAGAGCGCGCCGACCGCCAGCGCGCCTTGCAGCACGACAAAGCCGAACTCGCCGCCTTGGGCGAGCAGGATCGTGAACACCGGCCGCTCCACCAGTGCGACATCCATCCAGCGTGCAATCGCCAGCAGCAGCAGCGCCTTGAGGGCCACGAAGCCGAGCACGATGGCCAGCACCACCAGCGGTTGCGCCAGCACGACCGCAAAGTCGATGCCCATGCCGACGGCGATGAAGAACAGGCCCAGCAGCAGGCCCTTGAAGGGCTCCAGATCGGTTTCCAGCTCGCGCCGGTACTCGCTTTCGGCCAGCAGCACGCCGGCCAGGAAGGCACCCAGGGCCATCGACAGCCCGACCGCGTGCATCAGCGCCGACGTGCCCACCACCAGCAGCAGCGACGCGGCCGTGAAGATCTCCGGCGTGCCGCTCTTGGCGATCCAGCGCAGCGCCGGGCGCAGCAGCAGCCGGCCGCCGAAGACGATGGCGACGATCGCGACCAGGGCCTTGCCGGCGCTGATCCAGCCGGCGCTGGCGCCGCCTTCGGCGTGCGCGGGCACCGCCGCGAGCAGCGGCAGCAGCGCCAGGATGGGGATCGCCGAGATGTCCTGGAACAACGACACGCTGAGCACGTTCTGGCCGGCGTGGGTCGGCAGAAGGTTGCGCTCGTTCAGCACCGACAGGCCGATGGCGGTCGACGACATGGCCAGCGCCAGCCCGGCGACCGTGGCCAGGCGCCAGTCCACACCCAGCAGCACGGCCCCGGTCGCGACCAGCGCGGTGCTGCCCACCAGTTGCACCGTGCCCCAGCCGAAGATCGGCCGCCGCAGTGCCCACAGCCGCCGTGGCTCGAGCTCGAGTCCGACCAGGAACAGCATCAGCACGACCCCGAACTCGGCAAAGCCAAGAATGGTCTCGGCATCGGTGACCAGCTTCAGACCCCATGGCCCGATGGCGATGCCTGCGGCCAGGTAGCCGATGACCGAGCCCAGGCCCAGCCATCGCGCCAGCGGCACGGCCAGCACGGCGGCACCCAGGTAGATCAGGCTCGAATGCAGCCAGCCATGTTCCATGCGGGATCCTTGTCGTGTCCGGTGGCGGCAGGTTCAGTCGGGGCGGTCCTGGTCGGCCACGCTGCAGACCGGAGGCTCTTCGGCATCGGCCAGCTCCGGCCAGCCTGGCCAGGTGGCGATGCGGTTGGCAAAGACCGCCGCGTGTTCCGCCAGCTCGGCGCTGCCCACGCGGTGCGCGCCGTGCAGCACCAGTGGCGGCAGCCAGCGCATGCCGGTGAGCGCCGCGGTCTGCTCGTGCGGGTGCAGGAACGCGTCGAAGAAGTAGCGGTTGTGGCCGTCCGGTCGATAGGCCTCGTGCGTGCCGCCGGTGGAGGTGACCAGCCACAGCGCCTTGCCGCGCAGGGCGTTGCCGCCCGGCCCGTAGGCCCAGCGGAAGGCAAACACCTCGTCGAGCCAGAGCTTCATCAACGGCGGCATGGAGTACCAGTAGGTCGGGTGCAGCCAGACGACGAGGTCGGCGCGCGCCAGCGCCTCCTGCTCGGCCGGCACGTCGATCCAGTAGTCGGGGTACATCCGGTAGAGATCGCGGACCTCCAGCGTCGGGCGGCCATCCTCGGGGGCGACCGGTGGCAGCGCGTCGATCAACGCCCGGGTGATGTGCGAGTGTTCGAGCTGCGGGTGGGCGACCAGCACCAGCACCCGTGGCGGTGCGGCGGCGGACGAAGGGTGGGGGTCTTGGCCTGGGGCTTCGGTCATGGACGCGGGATCCTGCCGTTACCATACCCCACAAGAACACACCGGCAGCCTGCCGCCGAAGCGCACGGTCAGCGCCAATGGAGGTCACCCCGATGCCCGTGATCGCGATTGCCAACCCCAAGGGCGGTGTCGGCAAAAGCACGTTGGCGACCAACGTCGCAGGCTGCCTCGCCGCGGCGGGGCATGTCGTGATGTTGGGCGACGTCGACCGCCAGCTCTCGACCCGCCAGTGGCTGGCCCAGCGCCCCAAGGCGGCGCGGCGCATCTTCGGCTGGGACGTGGCCGCCGACGACATCGTCCGCCCGCCCAAGGGTGCCACCCACGTCGTGCTCGACACCCCCGCGGCGCTGCACGGCAAGCGGCTGGATGCGGTGCTGAAGATCGCCGACCGGATGCTGATCCCGCTGCAGGCCAGCCTGTTCGACATCCAGGCCACCGACGCCTTCATCCGGGAGGTGCGCAACCACCGCCGCGGACATGAAGTCCAGCTCGGACTCGTGGGCATGCGCGTGCGTGAACACACCCGGGCCCAGGAGCAGTTGCTCAGCTACCTGGGCACCCTGCCGGTGCCGGTGGTGGCCTGGCTGCGCGACACCCAGAACTACGTCCAGCTGGCCGCCCACGGGCTGACCCTCTTCGACGTTGCCCGGAGCCGCGTCGAACGTGACCTTGAACAATGGGAAGCGCTCGCGACCTGGATCGACCGCTAAGCCCCGCACTTGCACCCATGAGCCCCTCGACCTCCCGAATCCACCACCCCCGGCTGGCCGATCTGGCCGGCCAGGTCGGCCAGCCCCTGGGCACCAGCCCCTGGCTGGGGATCGACCAGCAACGCATCGATGCCTTCGCCGAGGCCACCGGCGACCATCAGTGGATCCACGTCGATGCCACGCGAGCAGCGGCCGGGCCGTTTGGCGCCACGATCGCACACGGCTACCTGACGCTGTCGCTGCTGCCGATGCTGGCCGACCAGGCCTTTGTCATCGACGACGTCGCGATGGGCATCAACTACGGCTTGAACAAGCTTCGCTTTCCGCACCCGGTCAGGGTCGGCAGCCGGGTGCGGGCGCACTTCACGCTGAGCGAATTCGAGACCCTGGCCGACGGCAGTGTGCAACTGGTCGTGCTGGCCACGGTCGAGATCGAAGGCGTGGCCAAGCCGGCGTGCGTCGCCGAGATGGTGACGCGGCGTCACGCCTGAGCGACTCGACGATCCGCAATCAGACAAGCCAAAGGGGCCCCGCAATGATGAAGGTGCTGCTGGTCGATGACCACCCGCTGATCCTGACGGCCTTGCAGACGGTCATCCGCAGCGTCGGCGAGAACATCGTGGTCCAGGGCGTGCAGTCGGCCGCCGCGGCGCGAGCCGTCCTGCGCGAGGACCCGGACCTCGACCTCGTGCTGCTCGACCTCTCGCTCGGCGACGACGACGGATTCGAGATCCTGGCCGAGTTCCGCAGCACCTGGCCGGCCGTGCCGGTGGTGGTGGTGTCGGCCAGCGAACGATCCTCCGACGTGATCCGGGCCATCGACACCGGAGCGATGGGCTTCGTGCCCAAGAGCAGCTCACATGCCGAATTGCACGAGGCGCTGCGCATGGTGATGGCCGGTGCGATGTACGTGCCGCCGTCGATGCTGGGCCTGGCGTTCGGCCGCCCGCTGACGACGGCGATGGACAGTGGCGACACCATCCCCGGCGTGATGCACCCGACGCTGCCCGGTGGCGGGATGGGAGGCGACACCACGCCGGGTGCCTTTGCACCGCTGGGCGCGCATGCGCGGCCCGACCCGGCGCAGAAGCTGCCGTCGATCGACGACGTGGGCCTGACGCCCCGCCAGACCGAGGTCCTGGGCCTGCTGCTCAAGGGCCTGCCCAACAAGCTGATCGCACGCGAGCTCAACCTGTCGGTCGAGACCGTGAAGGATCACGTCGCCGCGGTGCTGCGTGCGCTGGGGGTCGCCACCCGCACCCAGGCGGTGCTCGCGGTGAGCCAGATGACGCAGGGTCAGGGTGGCTGGTTCGGGCCCCGCCCGCCGGTGCGTTGAGGCGATGGACACCGACGCCGACGACAACGTCGATCACCTTCGCGCGCTCTACCAGCAGACCCCGGCCACCCTGACCGGCAACGCCATCGGGCTGTTGCTGATCTCGATCGCGTTTGCGCCGCTGGCGCCGGGCTCGGTCTGGCTGGGTTGGCTGGCTGTGGGGGTGCTGCTGTGGCTGCTTCGCCTGGCGCATTACCTGCGCTACCGCACCCAGCACGACGCCGACGACAAGACCCTGCGCGGCTGGCGCAGCAGCTGGCGCGCCCTGGTGCTGGCCCAGGGCACGCTGCTGGCCAGCGCGGTGTGGCTGTTCTGGGGACTGGGCAGCGCCTACCACCTGCTGTCGCTGCTGCTCATCGTCTACACCTACTGCCTGGGATCGGTGCAGTTGCTGGCCTCGCAGCCGCGGGTGTTCCTGGGTTTCATCGGCATCGTGCTGACGCCGACCATCGTGCGAGTCGCCAGCGACGCCAGCCAGCCTTATCACCTGCAGCTGGCGGTCATCCTGACCCTGCTGTTCTGCATCACGGTGCTGATGGCCCGCACCTACGGCAGTGCGCTCGGCCAGGCGCTGCGCCTGAAGCGCCGCACCGATGAGCTGGCCGTCCGGCTGCGTGTCGAACACGCGGCGGCCGATGCAGCGCGCCAGGCGGCAGAGGCCGCCAGCCGCGCCAAGACCCAGTTCTTCGCTGCCGCCAGCCACGACCTGCGTCAGCCGCTGCATGCGATGGGCCTGTTTGCCGAAGCCCTGCGCCAGCGCAGCCGCGACCCCGAGGTCTCGTCGCTGGTCAACAGCATCAACGAGAGCGTCGACGCGCTCGAGGGCCTGTTCGGCGAGTTGCTCGACATCACCCGGATCGACACCGGCGCGGTGGACGTCAATCCCGAGCCGGTGCGCATGAAGGAGATGTTCGCCCGGCTGCGCCTGCACTTCGAGCCGACGGCGTTCGAGAAGGGACTGGCGCTGTCGTTCCACGGCGAGCATCGGGTCGCGATGGCCGACCCGATGCTGGTTGAGCGCATCCTGCGCAACCTGGTCAGCAACGCGATCCGCTACAGCGACGACGGTGGCGTGCTGGTGGCCTGCCGGCCGCGCAATGGCCGGCTGATCCTGCAGGTCGTCGACAGCGGCATCGGCATCTCCGAGGCGGCGCTGCCGAAGATCTTCGACGAGTTCTACCAGGTGCAGAGCAACCGCCCGCTCGAGCCGCACCAGCGCAAGGGCCTCGGGCTGGGACTGGCCATCGTCAAGCGGCTGGCTGCCCTGATGGAGGCGACTCTGACGGTGCGCTCGCGGCCGGGGCATGGCACCGTCTTCACGCTCGAGTTGCCGACCGGGCGGCTGCCGCGCAGCGCCATCGGCGAGTCCCCGCTCGGCGGTGCCCGGGCCAAGTCGGCGATCGGCCTGACGCTGGAAAACCGGTCAATCGTCGTCGTCGAGGACGAAGCCGCGGTCCGTGACGGCCTGGTCGTGCTGCTCCAGGCCTGGGGTGCCGATGTCGTGTCGTTCGACACCGTGGCAGCGGTAGAGGACTGGGTCGCCGCCGGCCCAAGCCGCCGGCCCGACCTGCTGCTGGTCGACTACCGGCTGCCGCAGGGCAGGACCGGCATCGATGCGTTGAAGGCACTGCGCGCGCAATGGCCGGGCGAGAAGCTGCCGGCGATCGTCATCACCGGCTCGAGCCTCGGCGGCCATGAAGACGAGGCCTTGTCGCAGGATTTCCACCTGCTGATCAAGCCGGTGCTGCCCAACAAGCTGCGGGCGATGATCGCGTTCAAGCTCGGCGTGCGCGGCGCCTGAGCCGCTGCGGCGGGCCTGGCGGGCGATCAGTCGCCGCAGCCGCCCCCGCCACCATCACCGTCGCCACCCCCGCCATCGCCAAAGCCGTCGGTGCCGCCGTCGAAGCTGGCGCTGGAGAAGTCCCCCGCGCAGTGCACGACCACGGTGGTGGTTGCCAAGGTCTCGTCACCGCCTCGCCCGTCCACGAGCCGGATCGTGCCGCAGTCCGGCGCGTAGCGAAAGCCGCCTTCGATGTTCAGCTTGGCATCGATGGCAAACAGCAGCGGCAGCCGGCTCGGCTTCGTCGGGTCGATGTTCTCGGCCCGGCAGCACTGCCACCAGCAGCGGCGCAGGCCCTCGTTGGCGCGCTTGTCGTCCGACAGCGCCACGGCCGGCGTGTGGTGCATGAAGCGGCCGAACGCACCGCGGCACCAGGCGTCGTAGGCCCGGGTGTGCAGGATGAACTCGTGCCAGAGCTCGTCCACCACCTGCGAGGGCATCGACACCGGCCGCCGCCCGCCCTTGTGCCAGGCCATGAAGAACTGACGCAAGGCCTGGCCCACGAGCTGGCAGTCGCGCTCGCTCAGGTGCGGCCTCCGCTGGCGCAGCTTGGCGTACAGGCCCATCGGCAGCGGCTCGCGGCGGATGAACTCCGCGCGCCGGGCCTGGCGCAAGGCATGCAGTACCACCAGCAGCACGATGAACAGGATGGCGACGAGGGCAATGAGTGCCGGCACGGCCAGGGTCCTTTCAGAGCCAGTCCAGCGGATCTGCAAACGCCGCTTCCAGCGCCTGCACATAACGCCCGACATGAAGGCCATCGACCAGGGCGTGGTGCACCTCGACGGCCAGCGGCAGCCACAGCCGCGAGCCGTCGCGCTCGGCACGGCCGAAGGCGATCTTGGGGACGTCGGGGTCGACGTCGAGCTGCCGCGCATGGTCGAAGCTCGTGAAGTGGACCCATGGCAGCGTTGTCGCGTGGATCAGTCCTTCGTCGGCCGGCAGCGCGTCCGGCGGCAGGAAGGGCGCGTCCGGCTGGCGGGCGCGCGCCACGGCCGATGCGGCCTGGGTGCAGTACGCGGCATAGTCCTCGGCCTGGTGCAGCGTCAGCATGCCGAAGCTGTCGTCGTCGCGCAGCACCGTGGTGCCGGCATGCACGCGGCGCAGCACCCGCACGCCGGCGCCGTCGGCCGTCAATCGCAGGCGCAACGGCTCCTGGTCGTTGGCGATCTTCATCGCCGCGTAGTGGTAGGCCAGCCAGAAGCTGCCGACACCACGCTCGGCCTGCGCCGCCTTCAGCGCCGCGGCATCCAGGCGCGCGCAGACGCTGAACCAGGGCCGCTCGTAGTGCCGGAAGAAGTCGAACGCCGCGCGGCGCGGCCAGCGGGAAAGATCGATCTTGGAAGTCACACGAGCTCAGTCTCTGCGCGGCCCGCCAGTTTAGGGGCCGAGCCGTGCCGGGCGCCGGGCAGCGAGTCCGGAGGCAGCAGAAGGCTGGCCTGTACCGCTGGTGCTCGACCGTGCCTGGCGAGGCAAGGGCGGCTGAGGTCAGATGGCGTCGTCAAACACCGCGCTGCGCGCCGACTCGCCTTCGCGCAGCCAGGCGCGGTACATGCCGTCCGAGTTGTAGGGCATCGCGATGCGACCCTGGCGGTCGATGGCGACCAGGCCGCCGCTGCCGCCCAGCGGCGCCAGCGATTCGGTGATCGCACGGTGTGCGGCATCGGCCAGGGGCAGGCCAGCGTAGACCATGCGGGCGTGAACGTCGTGCGCGACGCAGCCGCGGATGAAGTGCTCGCCGGTGCCGGTGGTCGATACGGCACAGCCCGCATCGTGGGCATAGACGCCGGCTCCGACCAGAGGCGTGTCGCCGATGCGGCCCGGGCGCTTGTTGGTCATGCCGCCGGTGGAGGTCGCGGCGGCGATGTGGCCGTGGCGGTCCAGCGCCACCGCACCCACGGTGCCCATCTTGGTGCTCGCGCCGGTGTGGTCGAGCACGGCGCGGTCGCGGTCGCGGGCGCGTGCGGCGTGCAGTTGGGCGCGGCGCTGCGCGGTCGAGAAGTAGCCGGGCTCGACGCTGGCGACACCGCGTGCCGCGCACCAGCGCTCGGCCGCCGCACCGCCCATCAGCACGCAATGGCCGTCGCGCAGCACTTCGAGTGCGCCCAGGATGGGATTGCGCAGCGTGGTGACGCCGGCCAGTGCCCCGGCGGCAAGCGTCCGGCCGTCCATCACGCCGGCGTCGAGCTCGTGGGTCTCGTCGGCGGTGAACACGGCGCCGTGGCCGGCATTGAACAGTGGGCAGTCTTCGAGCGCCACCACCGCGGCGACCACGGCTTGCAGCGCCGTGCCGCCGCTCGACAGCACCGCATCGCCGGCCGCCAGCGCGGCGCGCAGCGCAGCGTGGTAAGGCGCCTCGGCTTCGGCGCTGGAACGGGCGATGGTGCCGGCACCGCCGTGCAAGGCAAGTGCATGGCGGCCTGGGGGCAGGGGGGTGTCGTGGGAGGGCATGCCACGAGTGTGGCGCAAGGCCGTGCACCATGAAAAAGGCGGCCCGCAGGCCGCCTTGTCTTCACCAGCGCCGCTTGGCTGTTCAGGCGCGCCGACGTGCCGCAGCGCCCACGGCCAGCAGGCCCAGCGCCATCAGGCCATAAGTGCCGGGCTCGGGAACCGGGCTCAGCATGAAGTTGGGGCCGAATCGGCCACCGGTGGTGGCGGTGAGCGTGCTGGGGAATGCAAATCCGCTGCCGTTGGCCGAACGGGCAGCGCGGTCGAAGGTGATCAGCGGGTTCATCGACAGTGCGCCGTTGGCACTGCTGTAGATGTCGCCGTCGGTGGTCAGATCCCGGCCGCCGATGATGTAGGTATTCCCGCCCGCGAGGACGAACGGCGTGGCCGCCGCATAGCGGAAGTCGCCGGTCAGGGGATCGCCGGGCGCCACGGTCGCGCTGCCGAGCAGGGTGCCCGCCGCGTTCCAGATGCCGACCTCGTGCGATGCCGCCAGATTGTCCAGAGGGGTGGCGTCCCACCACCCCAAGGCGCTGACCACCACGCCCGGTCCCGCCGCGACGCGGAAGCTCCAGCCGACGGTTTCGTCCGAGTTGAAGCCGGTGAACTGGCTGCCGAGCGTGAAGCTGACGATGGCCGGGTTGGCCTGGGCGGCGGTTCCGGCAAGACCGAGCGCGATGACGGCCGCTGCGGCCAAGGGCTTGAATCGGGACATGGACGACTCCTCCAAGAGTGGACACGGGTGCGCACGCTCATGACGGCGGCGCTTGACTGTCACGGATCAGTCTCCGGCCGCTTCAGGATCTCGGTCATCGGGTTTTCCTGGGTGCACCCCCCCCATTTGCAGGGGCGGGGAATCCCGCGGCAATCAAGAGAACGCCCGAGCTTGGGGCGCTCAGATCTTCACGCGGCCCCGCCAGATGTCGCGGTACATGACCCAGTCGCCGATGAAGCTGTACAGCGGCCGCTTGAAGCTTGCCGGCTTGTTCTTCTCGAAGCCGAAGTGGCCGATCCACGCGAACAGATAGCCCAGCACCAGGCCGAGCGGCAGCCACCACCAGCCGCCGCCGGCGATCAGCATGGCCAGGCACACGAGGCCGAGCGAAGAGCCCACGAAGTGCAGCCGCCGGCAGTTGAGGTTGCGATGCTCGCCCAGGTAGAACGGGTAGAACTCGGCAAAGGTCTTGAAGGTCCTGGGGTCCACCGGGTCGGCGCTGGCGGGTGTGCTGCTGTTCATCTTGGGGTCTCCCGGTGGGGCTGCGGGACGTTGCTCAGTGGCGGAGTGCGCGCTGCATCGCCGCCAGCGTCGCATCGGGTTGCTCGGCCAGCAGGTGGTGGCCGCAGTGGGGGATGCGGGTCACGCTGGCCTTCAGGGCGCTGGCCAGGTCCTGAGTCGCCGATGGGGGTGTCATCTGGTCCTGGGCGCCCACGATCAGGTGCACCGGGCTGGTGACGCGGGTGGCGGCGTCGAGCCCGCCGCGGTAGCGGTTGCAGGTGTCGAAGCCGGCCAGGAACAGGTTCGGTCCGGCGTTGACGCCGCGTTGCAGCCGCTTCATCAAGGCCAGGTTGGCGCCGTGCAGCCAGTTGCCCGGACCGGGGAAGCTGGGCTTGCTGGCCAGGCCGGCAAACGACCAGGCGTTGACCATCGCCATCGCGCGCTCGGGCGCCTCGGCGGCGGTGGCGAGCAGGGCGTCGCTGACCTTCATCGGGTACGCCGTGCCCAGCATCAGCAGTGCCGTGCAGCGCTCGGGCGCCAGGCCCGCCGCATGCAACGCGATCAGCGAACCCATGCTGTGGCCGGCCAGTGCGGCGCGCGCCAGCCCGGCCGCGTCGAGCACGCGCAGCAGCCAGGCGCCGAGCGACTCGACATCGGCCATCGGCGGGCCGTCGCTGCGTCCGTGGGCGGGCAGGTCGACCGCCAGCACCGCGTGGCCGTGGTGGGCGAAGTACCGTGCCGCGAGGTTCCAGGGCGAGTGGTCGTTGCTCGCGCCGTGGACCATCACGACGCCGGGCAGCGTCGCATCGAAAGGCTTGCCCCCGGTGTAGGCGTAGACCGTTCGGCCGTCGACGCTGAGCTTCATGGCGCCGCCCTCTCAGCGGCCTTCAACGCGCGCTTGAGGTCCTCGATCAGGTCGTCGGCGTCTTCCAGGCCGATCGACAGCCGGATCGTGCCCGGGCCGATGCCGGCGCTCGCCAGTGCCGCATCGTCCATCCGGAAGTGCGTCGTCGAGGCCGGGTGGATGACCAGCGAGCGGCAGTCGCCGACATTGGCCAGGTGCGAGAAGATCTTCAGCGCCTCGATGAAGGCACGGCCCTGCGCGCGGCTGCCGGCCAGGTCGAAGCTGAACACGGCGCCGCAGCCGCGGGGCAGCAGCTTCCTGGCCAGCGCATGGCTGGGGTGGCTTTCCAGTTCGGGGTAGCCGACCTTGGCCACGCCCTTGTGCCCGGCCAGGAAGGCCACGACCTTGCGGGTGTTCTCGACATGTCGCGCCATGCGCAGCGGCAAGGTCTCGATGCCCTGCAGGATCAGCCAGGCCGTGTGCGGGCTCATGCAGGCGCCGAAGTCGCGCAGGCCCTCGCGCCGCGCGCGCAGCAGGAAGGCCGCGACCGTGCTCTCTTCGCTGAACACCATGCCGTGGAACCCGGCGTACGGCGCGCTCAGTTCGGGGAATCGGCCCGACGCGTCCCAGTCGAAGGCGCCGCTGTCCACGAGCACGCCCCCGATCACGGTGCCATGGCCGGACAGGAACTTGGTCGCCGAATGGAACACGAGGTCGGCACCGTGTTCGAAAGGCTTCATCAGCCACGGCGTCGTGAAGGTCGAATCGAGCAGCAGCGGCACGCCCGCGTCGTGCGCGATCGCAGCGACGGTCGGCACGTCCAGCACGTCGAGCCCCGGGTTGCCGAGGGTTTCGCCGAACAGCAGCCGTGTCTCGGGGCGGATCGCCGCGCGCCAGCCGTCGATGTCGCCTGGCTTGACGAACGTGGTGGCGATGCCGAAGCGCGCCAGCGTGTAGTGCAGCAGGTTGTGGCTGCCACCGTAGAGCGCGCTGCTGGCCACGATGTGCGACCCGGCCCCGGCCAGCGTGGCAATCGCCAGGTGCAGCGCCGCCTGGCCCGACGCCGTGGCGATGGCGCCGACGCCGCCTTCGAGTGCCGCGATGCGCTCCTCGAACACTGCGTTGGTCGGGTTGCTGATGCGGCTGTAGACGTGGCCCGAGCGCTCCAGGTTGAACAGGCTCGCGGCCTGGTCGGCGCTCTCGAAGACGAAGCTCGTCGTCAGGTGGATCGGCACCGCGCGGGCGCCGGTGCTGGGGTCCGGGGCGGCGCCGGCGTGCAGCGCCAGGGTGTCGAAGCCGGGGTCGGCAGGTCCGGGCATGGCGGCAGGCGGGTTGTCGTCGTGGGAGTGCGGAAGATTGTGGGCTATATTGGTTTTGGCCTTGGCCAGCCCGTCAGGCCTCACGACCGCCCAACCGCAACCCGCCGGCACGAACCCGCCCATGAAAGTCACCGACATCCTGCGCGTCAAGGGCAGCACGCTGTACACCGTGCCACCCGATCAGCCCCTGATGCAGGCGGTGCAGACCATGGCCAGCCTGGACATCGGCTCGCTGGTCGTGATGGAGCACGGCGACCTGGCGGGCATGCTCACCTTCCGCGAGGTGATCCAGGCCATCGTCGGCAACGGCGGCGCGGTCGGCACCCGCATCGTGCGCACCGTGATGGACGACTCCCCGCTGACCTGCACCCCGGCCACCGACATCGACGAGGTCCGCCGCATGATGCTGGCCCAGCATGCCCGCTACATGCCGGTGCTGGACCGGCGCACGCTGATGGGCGTGATCTCGTTCTACGACGTCGCCAAGACGGTGGTCGATTCGCAGGACTTCGAGAACCGCATGCTCAAGGCCTACATCCGCGACTGGCCCGAGAAGGACGAGAAGTCGGGCTGAAGTCGGTTTGAAGTCGGGCCGAGCGCGGCCTCAGCCCGGCCGGACGACGACCGAGAAGAACATCAGGTCGATGCCGTTGTAGAGCTTGAGCAGCAGCGTGTTGCGTCCGGCCTGCAGGCGCACGCGGCGCGAGTTCTCGACCAGGCCGTAGTGGGCCAGCGATTCGTCCAGCGTGTAGAACGGCTGCCGGTACCAGGGTTTGTCGCCGCCGCCGCTGACCCAGACGCGCTGCCCGTTGAGCCACAGCATCGAATCGTCGTCCGCGCCGAGGTCGAGCCAGACGTCCTGGGCCACGTCGACGCGGATCTCGGTGTAGGCGTAGTAGACGGCGTTTTCGACCCGCGGCTGAGGCACCAGCGGGTAGGTCCCCGACTGCACATGCCGCCAGCGCACCGGCTGGCCCCCCTTGCCGGCATAGACCGCGTCGAGGTCGACGCCGAGCTCAGGCGCGTGCACGGTGGCGAGGCTTCGGCTGTCGGCGCCCGCAAACGGGCCGGCGGTGTACCAGGTGTCGAGGTAGACGCGATCGGCACGTACGCCGCCGGCTCCCAGACTGCGACCGCGGGCCAGGCGTTCGCCACCACGGGGTACCGTCACGCGCGCTTGCTCGCCATATTGCCGGACGTCGCTGGAGCCACCGCCTGCCCCACGCTGCAGCGCGCCACCGGCCAGCTCGGTGCCGGACCCGCCACCCCCGCGGCCACCGATGCCCGACGGCCCCGGCGCGCCGCCCTCGCCAGCCCCGCCACGGCTGGGTTCTGTGCCGGCCTTCGCATCTCCGCCGCCTCCGCCCTGTCCTGAACGGGCGCCCGAATCGGCGGTTTGAACGGGCGTGCCGTTGTGGGCCCGTTCGGCTCGCGCCTCGGCGGCCGCGGCGGCCTCGCGGGCCTGCTGCTCCAGGGCGGCCATCTGCTGCGCCGGAGTGCCGGTGGTGGCCGCCGGTGCGGGCTGCGGCGTGCTGGCGATGCGGTCGCGCAGGGCCTTGTTGTCGTTGCCGAGCAGCCGCGCGAGCTCGCGCTCGCGGGCCCGCCGTTCGGCGTCCTGGATGGCCGCATTGGCGGCGCGGGCTCGTTCCAGCAACGCCGCCGGGTCGTCGGGCAGCGCAGCGTCTTCAGCCGCTGGACCGGTGCCGCCGGTCAGCTCGCGCTGCAAGGTCTCGAGCGCGCGCACGCTGCGCTGGAGCTGGATGCGGCGGGCCTGCTCCAGGCTGGCCTGGATCAAGGCCTCGTCGCGTCGGATCTGCACCTGCCGCATCTCGCTCGGCCCCAGGGACCACAGCGCCGCCCCAAGTGCCCCATGGAGCAGCAAGGAGCCGACCACAAACGGATGGCGTCGCACCAGGCCGGCCAGCGCGGCCAGCGGCGATGCGCCAGGCCGCAGCTTCACGGCCGGGTGCGCAGGCTGACCTGCTTCAAGCCTTCGAACGCGCACAGGTCGAGCACGTGCACGATGTGCTGATAACTCGTCCGGCGGTCGCCCTCGATGCGCACCGGGCGGTTGGGTGCTGCGCGGGCCTCGGCGCGCAATCGCTCATGCAACTGCTGCACGCTCAGGCGCAGCGCGCCGACGTAGAACTGGCCCTGGGCATCGACGCCGACGACCAGCGGCTCGGCCGTCGTCGCTTCGGCCAGGCGCAGCGACGCGTCCGAGCTCGGCAGCACGATGGGCAGCTCGCGTGCTTCCTTCTGCCCGACCTGCTGCTTGAACGAGGTCGCGACCATGAAGAACATCAGCAGGAAGAAGATGCAGTCGATCAGCGCGATCAGCCCGATCTCGGGCTCGTCGTTCTCGTGGCCGAGGTCAATTCGCATCGCCGACCCCGCGCGTCGTGCCGGCCGGCTGGAGCAGGCCGTCCAGCACCGGATTCAGCTCGGCTTCGAGCGCCAGCGCGACGCTGGTCAGCCGGTGCTTGAACCAGTGGTGCAGTGCCAGCGCCGGCAGTGCCACCGACAGCCCGGCCGCGGTGTTGACCAGGGCCTTGCTGATGCCGCCGGCCAGCAGCGCCGGGTCGCCGATGCCACCGGCGTAGGCGATGACGTGGAAGGCTTCGATCATCCCGATGACGGTGCCGAGCAGGCCGATGATCGGGGCCACCGTTGCCACCACCGCCAGCGGGTAGGCCTTCTGCTGCTGCTGGCGCAGCGCCAGCGAGGCCATGTCGCCGGCTCGGGTCGACAGGTCCGAGGCCGACATGCTGCGGTGGCGCCAGACAAACGTCAGGATCTGCCCCAGCAGGCTGCGCTCGCCCGCGAGCAAGGCCTCCACCGCTGCGGCATCGCCCGCGCGCCACAGCGGCAGGAGCCGCGGCACCAGGCCTGTTGGCACCAGGCGTGCGGCACGGAAGCGCACGAAGCGCTCGATCGCGACCGCGACCATCAGCACCGACAGGGCACCGATGGCGACGATGCTGACGCCGGCGTTCTGGATCTGTTCGAAGACGTTGAGGGCGGGCAGGGACATGGTCGAGGCTGGCGTGTGGGTGCTTTTTTGTTTTCGGGCGCGGGTCAATCGAGTGTCCGGGTCATGAAGACGCTGTTCGGATCTTCCCGGTAGCCTTCGAAAGGACCGCAGTAGCCGAATCCGAAGGCCTCGTAGAGCTTGCGTGCGGCCTCGAAACCGGGCTCGGCTCCGGTCTCCAGGCTCAGCCGCTGCCAACCGCGCTCGCGTGCGGTCTGCACGATGAGGCCGAGCATGGCACGCGCCACGCCCTGGCCGCGGAAGGCTTCGGCCGTGCGCATGGACTTGATCTCGCCGTGCAGCGGGCCGATCTGCTTGAGCGCGCCGCAGCCCATCAGCTCGCCGCCTTCGGCCTGCGTCCAGGCGGTCCAGAACGTCACCTCCGGGCGCTGCAGGCCGGTCAGGTCCAGCGCATGCACGCTCTCAGGCGGCGACAGGCTGTGCATGTGGCGCAGATGTTCCTCGAGCAGCGCGCGGATCTCGGGGCCTTGCAGGTCGTCGATTCGGATGTTCATGGGGCGCCAGCCTACACTGACGGACATGAAAGACCCCGTCATCACCGGCACCGGCCTGTGGCGGCCCGAGAACACCATCTCCAACGCCGAGCTGGTCGCCTCGTTCAACGCCTACGCCGACCTCCAGAACGCGCAGCACGCTGGCGAGATCGCCGCTGGCACGCGACCGGCCATCGTGCACTCCAGCGTCGAGTTCATCGAGAAGGCCTCGGGCATCCGGCAGCGCTACGTCATCGACAAGGCCGGCGTGCTCGACCCCGCGCGCATGCGGCCGCGTCTGGAGCCGCGGCGCGACGATGAGCTGTCGCTGATGGCCGAGATCGCGGTCGCCGCGGGCCGGCGCGCGCTGGCGGCAGCTGGCCGCAGCGCTTCCGACGTCGATGCCGTGCTCTGCGCCGCCGCCAACATGCAGCGTGCCTACCCGGCCATGGCGGTCGAGATCCAGCAGGCGCTGGGTGCCGGCGGCTATGGCTTCGACATGAACGTGGCCTGCTCGTCGGCGACCTTTGCGCTCGAACAGGCCGCCAACGCGGTGCGCTGCGGTACGGCGAAGTGCGTGCTCATCGTCAACCCCGAGATCACCTCGGCGCACCTCGAGTGGCGCGACCGCGATTGCCATTTCATCTTCGGCGATGTCTGCACCGCCATCGTGGTCGAGGCCGCCGGCACGGCCATCGGTTCCGAGCGCTGGAGCATCGACGGGACCCAGCTCGCGACCCTGTTCTCGAACAACATCCGCAACAACGCCGGCTTCCTGAACCGCTGCGAGGACACCGACCCCGACGCCCGCGACAAGACCTTCATGCAGGAAGGCCGCAAGGTGTTCAAGGAGGTGGTGCCGATGGCCGCGGCGCACATCGAGCGCCACCTTGCACGCCTGGGCCACGAGCCGACGAAGGTGCGGCGCTTCTGGCTGCACCAGGCCAACCTGGGCATGAACCAGCTGGTCGTCAAGAAGCTCGTCGGCCGGGACGTCGGCGACGACCTGGCACCGATCATCCTGAGCGAGTACGCCAACACGGCGTCCGCCGGATCGATCATCGCGTTCCATGAACACCGTGCCGACCTGCGCGCTGGCGACCTGGGCGTGATCTGCAGCTTCGGCGCCGGCTACTCGGTGGGCAGCGTCGTGGTGACGAAGCTCTGACGCCCTTGGCAGGTGCTGTGCCGCCAGGGCCAGGGCGAGCATCGAAGGGTGTGGTGCTGCGGCCGCGCCTGCCGGCAATCTGGCGCCTCAGTGCCACCGGGGCGTTGACCGGCGCGGTGCTGAGCCGCGCGCTGAAGTGGCTGGAGGGTGCACCGTTCGTCTGGCCGGAGACCTTCTTCCTGATGGGTGCGACCGCGAGCGCCGCCCTGCTCACCTGGGCCCTGATGCCGTCCAAGGCCGACGCCGAGGGCTTGCATCTGCCCGACAGCCTTGGACTGCGCCGTCGTGTGCGCTGGGACCAGATCGAGACGGTTGAACTGAGGCCCTGGTGGGCGATGTGGCGCGCACCGGCCCTGGCCGTGACCACGCGCGACGGCAAGCGCCGGTGGCTGCTGCGCGAAAGCCATGGACTGGACGACCTGCACACGCTGGCGTTGCAGGTGGCCTCTCCGGCGCATCCACTGGTGCGAGCGCTCGAAACGCCGCTGCATCGCCTGTAGCGCCTGTAGCCGGTGCCGCCATCGCACGCCGCGCCGCGTGCGCGACGGCTTGGGCTATCGTGCCGCCGATGGCAAGCAGCTTCAGCGACAGCTTCTTCTGGCACGACTACGAGACCACCGGGCGCGACCCGCGGGTGGACCGGCCGGTCCAGTTTGCCGGTGTGCGCACCGATCTTGAGTTGAACGAGATCGAGCCGCCGGTGAACTGGCTGGCCCGGCCGGCGCCCGATGTGCTGCCCGATCCCGAGAGCGTGCTGATCACGGGACAGCTGCCGCAGCAGGTGGCCGAACACGGTCTGCCGGAGGCCGGGTTTGCGGCACGCATCGAGGCTGAACTCCAACAGCATCCGTTTCGACGACGAGTTCACGCGCTTCCTGCTCTGGCGCAACCTCGCCGACCCCTACGCCCGCGAATGGCGCAACGGCTGCAGCCGCTGGGACCTGCAGGACGTGGTGCGCTGCTGCTGGGCGTTGCGGCCCGAGGGCATCGAATGGCCGCGCTACACGGAGGGCCCGGTGGCCGGCCGGCCGTCATTCCGGCTCGAGGACCTGGCGCGTGCCAATGGACTGGTCCACGAGGCCGCGCACGATGCGCTGTCGGACGTCCGGGCGACGATCGCGCTGGCGCGTTTGATCCGCCAGCGCCAGCCGCGGCTGTGGGACTTCTGCCTGAAGCTGCGCAGCAAGGACGGCGTGCGTGCCGAGATGGCGTTCGACCGGCCGTTTGTGCACCTGTCGGGCCGCTACCCGGTGGAGCGTGGCTTTCTGGCCGTGGTCTGGCCGCTGGCGATGCACCCGACGAACAAGAACGAGGTGCTGGTCTGGGACCTGGCCCAGGACCCGGCAGAGCTTGCGGGCCTGGACGCCGACGCCGTGCGACAGCGCCTGTTTGTCCGCAGCGACGATCTGCCCGAGGGCACGAGCCGTTTGCCGATCAAGAGCATCCACATCAACAAGTCGCCCATCGTCATCGGCAACCTCAATGTGCTGGGCAACGCCGCCGAACGCTGGGGACTCGATCTGGACCTGGCCCAGCGGCACGCCCGGAGCGCGGCACAGCTTCCTGCCCTGCAAGCCCTGTGGCGCGATGTTTACGCCCGACCCACAAGCGGCGAGCCCGTGGACGTGGATGCCGACCTGTACGGCGGCTTCGTGCCCGAAAGCGACCGCCGCCTGCTCGACCGTTTGCGCGCGCTGAGCCCGGAGCAACTGGCCGACACCGTCACCCGCCGCGCGCCGGCCTTCGAAGACGAGCGATTGGCCGAGCTGCTGTTCCGCTACCGCGCGCGCAGCTTCCCGCAGACGCTGACGGACGAGGAGCGCGAGCGCTGGCAGGCGCATTGCCATCAGCGCCTGCTCGAAGGCGGGCCGGGCCGACCGGGACTGGCGGACTACTTCGAGAAGCTGGACCTGCTGGCCGAGGCCGCGACCGAGCGCGAAGACGAACGCGCGCAACACCTGCTCGAAGCGCTGTACGACCACGCCCAGGCGCTGGCGCCCTGAGCGGCCGGGGGCGTCAGCGTGGCGCGGATGCCGCCGGCTCGGGGCCGTGCACGGCTGCGCTCGCCGCCGTCGCGGCCGGGTCTGGCGCGCCGGGCGCACCGGCAAGGTCCACCGGCGTGCCGATGCGCGCCTTGCCTCCGCCATCGCTCCACTCGACATAGCGCCAGTCACCGCCGGCCACCTGCACCACGTCGCCCGGTGGCGCCAGCGTGCGGGCCGGCACACCCTGGGTCATGACCGTCATCGCGTCGACCCACATCGGCAGCGCCAGGCCACCCCCGGTTTCGCGTTCGCCCAGACTCTTCGGCGTGTCGTAGCCGATCCAGGCCACGGCCACCGCGCCGGTCGCCCAGCCGGCGAACCAGGCGTCCACGGCGTCGTTGGTGGTCCCGGTCTTGCCGTACAGATCGCCGCGCGGCAGGTTGCCGCGGGCACGCGCCGCGGTCCCCCGCGACGTCACGTCGGCCAGCAGGCTGGACACCAGGAACACGTTGCGCGGGGAAATCACCCGCGTGCTCCCGTCCAGCGGCGGTGGCGGCGGGGCTTCGAACAAAACCTTGCCCTCGCCGTCGACGATGCGCTGGATCAGCATCGGCGCGGTGCGATGGCCACCGTTGGCGAAGACGGCGTAGGCCGCGGCCATCTGCAGCGGTGTCGTGCCGCCGGCACCCAGGGCCAGCGTCAGGTCGGCCGGGTGCTTCCTGCGGTCGAAGCCGAAGCGTTCGACCCAGCCCAGCGCCCGCCAGACGCCCAGGTCCTGCAGCACGCGGATGCTGACCAGGTTCTTGCTGCGCACCATGGCCTCGCGCACCGTGATCTCGCCGTCGAACTTGCCGTCGCTGTTGCCCGGGTTCCAGCTGGGCGTGCTGCCGTCGGGGTTGAGCAGGGGCGCATCGTCGACGAGGGTCTCGGGCATCAGCCCGCGTTCGAAGGCCGCCGAATAGACGAAGGGCTTGAACGCTGAACCCGGCTGCCGCCAGGCCTGGGTCGCGCGGTTGAACTGACCGCGGCCGAAGTCAAAGCCACCGACCAGCGCGCGGATGTGCCCGGTGCCGGGGTCGAGCGCAACAAAGGCCCCGTTGGCGCCTGGCCACTGCGCGACCGACCAGCCGTCGAAGGCGGCACCGCCGTCGCGTGGCACGACCCGGCGCTTGATCACACGCAGCAGCGAGCCGCGGCGCAGGGCCAGCGCGGCTGGCGCGTTGGCCTGCAGGGCCGACTGCACCAGCCGCAAGCCTTCACCGGCGACCCTGAGCACGCTGCCATCGGGGCGTTGCACGCGGACTTCCTGGGGGCTGGCCGACAACACCAGCGCCAGGCGCAGATCCTCGTCGTCGCGACGGTCGCGGAAGGCTGCAGCCACGGCAGTCGCGAGCCTGGCCTGGCCGACGGCATCGCCGGGGCGCGGTTCGGGCGGCAACTCGACCGTCGCTTCGGGTCCGCGCCACTTCTGCTTGCGCTCATGGGCCAGCACGGCGCGGCGCAACGCCTGGTAGGCCGCGCGCTGGTCGGCGGCGCGCACCGTGGTCTCGACGCGGATGCCCTGGCTGTAGGCGGCCTCTTCGCCAAAGCGTTCGACCACTGCCGCCCGCGCCATTTCGGCGACGTGGTCGGCCTCCAGATTGCTGGTCCGCAGGTTGCGCAGCACCAGGGCCTCGGCGATGGCGGCCTGCTTCTCCGTGGCGCTGATCTTGCCGGTCTCGGCCATCCGCTCGAGCACGAGCAGCTGGCGCTTGCGGGCGCGATCGAAGTTCGCCACCGGGTTGGCGTGGATCGGGTTCTGCGGCAGGCCGGCGAGCATCGCGGTCTCGGCAATCGACAGCGTGTCCAGCGGCTTGCCGAAGTACGTCATCGCCGCGGCACCGAAGCCGTAGGCGCGTTGACCGAGGAAGATCTGGTTCAGGTACAGCTCGAAGATCTGGTCCTTGCTGAGCTCGCTCTCGATCTGCAAGGCCAGCAGCAGCTCCTTGAGCTTTCGCTCGGCGGTGCGGCGCGTGCTCAGGTAGAAGGTGCGGGCGACCTGCTGCGTCAGGGTCGACGCGCCCTGCGGCGTGCCACCGGTGAGGTTGGCGAGCGCCGCGCGCGCGACGCCCCGCAGGCTGACGCCGCCATGTTCGTAGAAGCCGGTGTCCTCGATCGCCAGCACCGCGTCCTTCAACCGCTGCGGCACCTGCTCATAGGGGACGAAGAGGCGTCGTTCGGCGCCGAACTGCGCGATTTCGATGCCCTCGCGGGTCACGACCTGCAGGTGCTGGCGGGGCCGGTACTCGCGGACCCGGTCCAGCGGTGGCAATTGGCTCCAGGTCCAGGCGACCCAGATCGCAGCCGCCAGCATCGCCAGCAAGGCCACCACCGCCAGCGCCAGAAGCACCAGACTGAGCACGAAGACGCCGCGGTCCAGGCGGCGCGGGCGGGTCGAAAGCAGCGGAAGTCGCCGAAGCAGCGTCGAACGGATCACGCCGGGAGGCTACCAAGCCCGAACGCCCAGGCCGCCTGCTGCAACAAAAGAAAACGGCCCGCGGGGGCGCGGGCCGTCGGATCTATGGCGAGCGGTCGCTTCAGCGCTGGTTGTCGCGGGCCCACTTCTCGGCCCAGGCGTCGGAGCGCGCCTGCTCGCGCGCGCCCATCAGCATGGTCCAGGTGAGAAAGCCGGTGGCAAACAACAGGGGCACGAGGGCCAGGGCCAGGGCCAGGGTCGTCATCGAGGTTGCACTCCTTGCAGGTCTGACAGGGGGAATCGTCTTGATCGGCAGGAATTGTGCGAACTTGAATGCTGCAGCGCAGCAGTGTGATGAATTGCCCTCAGCCGGTGGCCGGGCACTGCGGCGGTGGATCAGCGCCGGACTGCGGGCGCGGTTGGCACCGTCGGCGCAAACCAGCGTGCCCGCAACTCCCCCGGCAAGGCGGGCACGCCGGCGATGCTGGTGCGCGCGGCGCGTTCGAGCACCTGCCAGAAGTAGCGGTAGCTGGCGCGGTCGTGCAGGGTGTCGTGGCCGCCGCTGCGGTGGGCGATCGGTGCCCAGCCGGCGGCTGCCGCGGCCACCACGATCTCGGCCGCTTCGTCGACCTCGGCGACGGTCGGCGCGAAGGAGTCGACGATCACGCGGACCTGCGCCGGGTGAATGCTCCACATCCGCAGGTAGCCAAGATGCAGCATCGCGCGGCGGGCGGCATCGGCCAGCGCTGCCGTGTCGCGGAATTCGGTCACGACGCAGTGCGACGGAACCTTGGCTGCGGCGTGGCAGGCGGCGGCGATCTCGACCTTGGCGCGCACCACCAGCGGGTGTTCGAACTGGCCTTCAGCCGACATCGCCGAGCGAGGGATCGCGCCACGATGCGCCGAGACGAAGTCCATCAAGCCGAACGACAGCGACTCGATGCGCGGGTGCGCCGCCAGCGCCGCCACGTCGCGCAATGCACCATGCGTTTCGACCAGGCCGTGAAGCGGCACCGCGCTCGCGCCCAGGGCATCCAGCCGGCAGGCCAGGTCGTCGAAATCCGCCGCGCTGCGCAGCTTGGGGCACATCAGGTAGGCCGGTGCCCGCGTGGCCGCGAGCACGGCGCGCGCGCAGTCGGCGAAGGCCGGATGGTCGCCCTGCGGCAGCCTCACGCCCACCCGGCCGTGGCGGTTGTCGGCGCTGCCCAGCAACTCCGCGATCAGTGCCGCGTGCTCGCGCTCGCCGCCGACCGGGGCGCCGTCTTCGAGATCGAGCGTGATGTCGAACACCGGACCCAGCTCGGCCTGCAAGGCCAGGCTCTTGCGCATCCGCACTTCGACCCCCGCGTAGTGGTCGCAGACGGGCAGTGCCGGTGGCAAGGGCTCGTCGGCGTCGAACAGGATGTCGCGGGGGTGGAGGGCTGGCTCGGTCATGGCGGCGGTCAGGCTCGGAGGTCGGCAGGCGTTGCCGCGAGCGTAGCGCCGTCGCGACCTGCCTTCAGCGCGATGCGGTGCGCAAGGCGTTGTCGCCGCGCCGTTCGGTCAACATCAGGCCACTGACGTTGCCATTGGCGTGCTGCGTCGGCTGCACACGCAGACGGCCGTCGGTGCTGGCGTACTGGCCGTCGCCGACCGCCCGCAGCGTGACGGTGGCGGCATCGCCCAGGTTGACGACCAGCTGCCGGCCCTGTGCCGACAGTTCCAGCACGCGCCCGTCGGACAGCTCGTAGCGGCCACGCAGTTCGGCGGTTTGGGCGGCACTCGCGCCGCTGGGTCCGTGAATCTGCACCTGCTGAGGCGCCAGGTTCTGGGCTTGGGCGAACACAGCGGCAGTGGCAAGGGCGACGAGGGTGACGATGCGGTTCATGGCAGGCTCCTGTGAGGGGAGCCTGCATTGCGCCTGCGATCGCGCCGCGTCGCACGCGGTTCCCGACCGGATGCCGTTCGGGACCGCCAGAACCGCCTGCCGCGGCGACGAAACGGCGGCGCAGGCGTGTTGGATTCAGAGCAGGTGCTTGACGCCGTCCTGCTCGCCGATCAGCTCGGCCAAGGTCTTGTCGATGCAACCCTGGCTGAACTCGTCGATCGGCAGGCCCTCGACGATCTTGTACGAGCCGCCTTCGCAGGTGACGGGGTAGCCGAACATCACGTCCTTGGGAATGCCGTACTCGCCGTTGCTCGGGATGCCCATGGTGACCCAGCCGCCGTTCGTGCCCAGGGCCCAGTCGCGCATGTGGTCGATGGCGGCGTTGGCGGCGCTGGCCGCCGACGACAGGCCGCGCGCCTCGATGATGGCGGCGCCGCGCTTGCCCACGGTGGGCAGGAACACGTCCTTGTTCCAGGCGTGATCGTTGATCATGTCCTTGACGCTGGCGCCGTCGATGGTGGCGAAGCGGTAGTCGGCGTACATCGTCGGGCTGTGGTTGCCCCACACACCCAGCTTCTGGATCGATGCCACCGGCTTGCCCGTCTTGGCGGCCAGCTGGCTGAGCGCACGGTTGTGGTCCAGGCGAAGCATGGCGGTGAAGTTCTCGCGCTTGAGGTCGGGCGCGCTCTTCATCGCGATCCAGGCATTGGTGTTGGCCGGGTTGCCGACCACCAGCACCTTGACGTTGCGCGCGGCGCTGGCGTCCAGCGCCTTGCCCTGCGCGGTGAATATCTGCGCATTGGCCGCCAGCAGGTCCTTGCGCTCCATGCCAGGGCCGCGCGGGCGGGCGCCGACCAGCAGCGCGACTTCCACGTCCTTAAACGCGGCATTCGGATCGGAGTACGCGCTCATCCCCGTTAGCAGCGGGAAGGCGCAATCTTCCAGTTCCATCATCACGCCCTTGAGCGCCCGTTGCGCCTTTTCGTCGGGGATCTCCAGCAACTGCAGGATGACGGGCTCG
>JAJTGU010000201.1 GCA_021297985.1 Rubrivivax sp. | reverse complement strand
GCTGCCCGATCCGGCTCCGGCCGGCGATGGCGCGGCGCTGGCCGACGCGCAGGCGATCAACCGCTCGATGGAGGCGCTCATCGCCTTGCACCCGGCCCAGTACCTGTGGGCCTACAACCGCTACAAGGCGCCGCGCGACGGCGTCGCTGGCGGATGAGGCCCATGCTCGCGTCGGTCGGTGCCCGGGGGGTCCTGGTGCTGGTGTGGCTGTTGCACTTCCTGCCGATGGCGTGGATCTCCGCGCTCGGCCGCGGCCTGGGCGCCTTGCTTCACCGCTTTGCGCACGAGCGTCGCCGGGTCGCCTCGGTCAACGTCGCGCTGTGCCTGCCCGAACTCGACGAGGCGACACGCGCAGCCTTGGTGCGCGAGCACTTCGGCTGGCTGGGCCGCAGCCTCATCGAACGTGCGGTGCTGTGGCATGCCTCTGCGGCGCGGCTGAAGCGCCTGATCCGGGTCGAGGGCGATGTGACCTTTGCCGAGCGCCACGACGGCCCGGTGATGTGGCTGGTGCCGCACTTCCTGGCGCTGGAGGTTGCCGGTGCGGCGACCCAGCTGTTCCAGGGCCGGCGGGTCATGGACGTCTACACGCCGCAGAGCAACCCGGTGTTCGACGCGGCGCTGCTGCGTGGCCGCGGCCGCTTCGGCCGCGCCGAGTTCCTGCGTCGCGACGAGGGCGCGCGCGCCATGGTGCGCGCGATCCGCCGCGGCCTCGTCTTCTTCAATGCGCCGGACATGGATTTCGGCCTGCGCGATGCCGAGTTCGTGCCGTTTTTCGGCGTGCCGGCGGCGACGCTGCTGGCACCGTCGCGGCTGGCCCGCAGCGCGGCGATGCGGGTGCAGCCGGTGGTGGCCGAAATGCGCCCCGGCGGCGAGGGCTGGGTCGTGCGCTTCCTGCCGGCCTGGGAGCACTGGCCGAGTGACGACCCGCTGGCCGACACCGCGGCGATGAACCGCTGGATTGAATCCGAGATCCGCCGCTGCCCCAGCCAGTACTTCTGGGTCCACAAGCGCTTCAAGACCCGACCGCCGGGAGCGGCGTCGGTTTACGAGCGACGGGGATAATCGCGCTTCATGCGTTTGCCGTTCACCAAGATGCAGGGCGCGGGCAACGACTTCGTCGTGCTCAGCGAAATGCATGGCCCGCTGGTGCTGACGCCGGCGCAGGTGCGGCGGCTGTGCGACCGCCGCTTTGGCGTCGGCGCCGACCAGGTGCTGGTCGTGGGCCCGCCGCGGGCGCCCGGCCTGGACTTCGGCTACCGCATCTACAACAGCAGTGGCGACGAGGTCGAGCACTGCGGAAACGGCGCGCGCTGCTTCGTGCGCTACGTGCACGGCAAGGGCCTGAGCGACAAGCGCGAGCTGAAGGTGGCGACGGTCAACAACACGCTCGTGCTGGCGCTCGGCGACGATGGCGAGGTCACGGTCGACATGAACCGGCCGCGCCTGGCGCCTGGTCAGGTGCCGTTCGACACCACCGGCCTGGCGCCGCGCCGCGAAGGCACGGCCGAGCTGTGGCCGCTCGCCGATCTCGGCGCCGGTGTCGAGGTGCAGGTGCTGTCGATGGGCAATCCGCACGCGGTGCTGCGGGTCGCCGACGTCGAACAGGCCCCCGTGGCAACGCTCGGCCCGCAGATCGAAGGCCACTCCCGCTTCGCCCAGCGCGTCAACGCCGGCTTCATACAGGTGCTGGACCGGCGGAGCATTGCGCTGCGGGTCTTTGAGCGGGGTGCCGGCGAGACGCTGGCCTGCGGCACCGGTGCCTGCGCGGCGGTGGTCGCGGGCATCCGCGCGGGTTGGCTGGACCGCAGCGCGCCCGTGGCGGTGCGTACCCGCGGCGGCCTGCTGCATGTGGGCTGGCCGGCCGACACCTCAAGCGTCACGCTGGCCGGCCCGGCCGAGTTTGTTTTTGAAGGAGACATCGAGCTGTGAGCAACCCCATTGCCGGGATCACCGAAGGCGACATCGCGCACTACCTGGCCAGCAACCCGGCGTTTTTCGAGCGCCATGCCGAGCTGCTCGCGACGGTGCAGATCACCAGCCCGCACGGCCAGCGCGCCGTCAGCCTGCAAGAGCGGCAGATGGAAATGCTGCGTGAGCGCATCAAGGGCCTGGAGCTCAAGATCGTCGAGATGATCCGCCACGGCCAGGAGAACGTGGCCATCGCCGAGCGGCTGCACCGCTTCACGCGCAACGTGCTGCTCACGCGTGAGCCGGCGGCGCTTCCGGGCACGATGGTGGCGTCGCTGCAGCACGAGTTCCTGATCCCGCAGGCGGCGATCCGGCTCTGGCAGGTCGACGCCGCCCTGGCCGATCAGCCCTGGGCGGTGGCCGTCAGCGACGACGTGCGCAGCTTCACCGACAGCCTGACGGTGCCCTATTGCGGCGTCAACTCCGGATTCGAGGCCGTGGGCTGGCTGGCCGACCCGTCGACCGTGATGTCGCTGGCGATGATTCCGCTGCGCCGCGGCGACACCAGTTTCGGCCTGCTGGTGCTCGGCTCGCCCGACCCGACCCGTTATGCCGCCGAGATGGGCACCGAGTTCCTTATGCGCATCGGCGAGGTGGCTTCGGCGTCGCTGGAGCGGTTGCGGCCGATGCCTGCATCCGCAGCCGCAGCGGTTTGAGCCGGCGATGAGCCCTCTGGGCGCCGGCCCGGCCGGGTTCATCGAACACCTGCGGGTCCAGCGGCGACTCGCCCCCCGCACCCTGGAGATGTACACGCTGGCACTCGGCCGGCTCGAGGTCCTGGCGCAGGCCGAAGGGGTGGCGCTCGAGACCGCCCAACCCCACCATCTGCGGCACTGGCTTGCCCGCATGCGCCTGGGCGCAGCCGATGAGCCGCTGGGTCCGCGCAGCGTGGCGATCGCGCTCGCCGCCTGGCGTGGGCTGTACCGCTGGTGGGGCCAGCAGGGCGTCGTCGTGGCCGACCCGCTGGCCGGACTCCGCGCGCCCAAGTCTCCGCGCCGTCTGCCCAAGGCGCTCGATGTCGAGCAGGCGGTGGCGCTCGCCGACCAGGGCGGGACGGCGGTTCAGGCCGGCACGGGATCGCCGGCCGACCGGGCCCTGGCGGCCCGCGACCGGGCCATCGTCGAGTTGCTCTACGGCTGCGGCCTGCGGATCGGCGAGCTCCAAGGCCTGGACCTGAATGCCGGAGAGCGCAGCGCAGGCTGGATCGAGTTCGAGTCTGCCGACGCGGCCACCGCCCACGTGCTGGGCAAGGGCAGCAAGCGGCGCAGCGTGCCGGTGGGTCGCGCGGCGACCTTGGCCCTGCGCGACTGGATGCAGGCACGGCCGCTGCTCGTCGACGCGGCCCATGCGGCAGAGCCGGCGCTCTTTGTCAGCCGGCTCGGCCGGCGGCTTTCGGCCGGCCCCCTGCGCGAGAGGCTGCGCCGCCAGGCCGCAGCCGCCGGGCTGGCGGTGCCGGTGCACCCCCACATGCTGCGCCACAGTTTTGCCAGCCATGTGCTGCAGAGCAGCGGCGACCTGCGCGCGGTGCAGGAACTGCTCGGCCACGCCAGCATCTCCAGCACCCAGGTCTACACGCGGCTGGACTTCCAGCACCTGGCGCGTGCCTACGACGCCGCGCATCCACGCGCCAAACTTCGGAAGTGAGCCGGATCCCTGGCTCCTCGCCAGTTCCTTCGGGCACGATCCCGAGCGGACTTGTCCCCCCTTCTCGCGACCCGCGTTCAGGGGGTGGATACCGGTGGGGTGATGTTGCCGCGGCCCAGCTTGGGCAAAACTCCACGGCGATGGAGGATCCCATGAAGCTTGCGATTTCTGCGGCTCTGGCCGCTTCGATGCTCGTGCCGGCCGCCCAGGCCGAAACCCGCGTCTACGAGTTCAACCTGGCTTGGAGCAACCAGGACTTTCTTCCTGGCGTCGGCGTCCGAACTGCCGGCGCGCTGTTCGACGGACCGATGGTGGCCCGGCTGACGCTGGACGACGTGCTGGTCGACGGCCAACAGCGGGTGCGCTTCAAGCTTGAGTCGCTTTTCGCCGGTTCCGGACTGCCGTTCGGCCTCGGGTCCAGCACGGCACCTTCGATCGGCAGCTTGCGCTTCGATGCACCTGGGGCGACGGTTGCCAATGCACTGCCGCTGTTTTTGGATCGCACCGGTCCTGTGCTCGCCAGTGCGACCCGTGGGAACTTCTCGACCAACCTGACCGACGGACTGGACCCGGACGGCGACCCGAACCTGGCGCTGCGCAACGGCTACAGCGTCAACTTCCAGAACCTGGCGAACATCTCCGCGTTCAACGACGGTGAAACGGCGGTCTGGGAGATGGCCGGCGCGGTGGCCGACTTCAGCGCCGATCCCGCCAACCGGCCGTGGATGACGGTGACCAACTTCCGTGTCCAGGCCGCCGGGCCGGCGGAATACCTGGGCGTGACGGTGGAGAACGTCGCCAGCGTGATCTTCTCCGGCCAGGTGGTGGCCGTGATTCCCGAACCCGGCACCTGGATGCTGTGGCTCGCCGGTCTGGCGGCCGTGGCGGGCGTCGCGCGGCGCCGCCGCTGAGCCGCGGGTGGTCGGGCGGGGTGGTCGGGCTGGGCACCCGGCCACAATCCCGCGAATGAAATCCATCCGCCTTCGCGAAGGCAAGGAGCGTTCGCTGCTGCGTCGGCACCCGTGGGTGTTCGAGGGCAGCATCGCCAAGGGTCGGGCCGACCCGGGCGAGACGGTGCGGGTCGAGGCCGCGGACGGGCGCTTTCTGGCCTGGGGGGCGTACAGCCCCACCTCGTCGATCCGCGTGCGGGCCTGGAGCTTCGACGAGGCCGAGCGCATCGATGCCGCGTTCTTTGCACGCCGCATCGCACGCGCGGTGGCGTTGCGGCGCCGGTTGCCCGTGGCCAGCGACGGCGTGCGGCTGGTGCATGGCGAGGCCGATGGACTGCCGGGGTTGATCGTCGACCGTTACGGCGGGCCCGATGGCGAGCACACGCTGTGCGCGCAGTTCCTGGCCGTCGGCAGCGAGCGCTGGAAGGCCACGATCGCCGATGCCCTGCTCGCGGCCACCGGCTGCACCCGACTCTACGAACGGTCGGACGCCAGCGTGCGCGGCCAGGAGGGCCTGCCCGAGGTGGCCGGCTGGCTGAAGGGCGAAGGCGCCACCGAGGTCGCGATCCGAGAACACGACTGGACGCTGAGGCTGGACGTGGCCACGGGCCACAAGACCGGCTTCTACCTCGACCAGCGCGACAACCGCGCGGCGCTGGCGCGGTGGGTCCGTCACTTCGGCCTGAAGCGGGTGCTGAACTGCTACTGCTACACGGGCGGCTTCACGGTCGCGGCGCTCGCCGGTGGTGCCGACCGGGTGCTGAGCGTGGACTCGTCGGCACCGGCGCTTGAGCGCGTGCAGCGCCATGTCGAGGACAACGGCCATGCCGCCACGTGCAGCCAGGTCCGCGACGCCGACGTCAATGCCACCCTGCGCGAGCTGCTGCAAGGCGGAGAGTCGTTCGACGCCATCGTGCTCGACCCGCCCAAGTTCGCCCCGTCGGCCGCCCACGCCGAGCGTGCGGCACGGGCCTACAAGGACATCAACCGGCTGGCGCTGAT
The DNA here is from genome assembly GCA_021297985.1 of Rubrivivax sp. Taxonomy (GTDB): domain Bacteria; phylum Pseudomonadota; class Gammaproteobacteria; order Burkholderiales; family Burkholderiaceae_C; genus Rubrivivax. The sequence continues at coordinate 12,419 of JAJTGU010000201.1, read as the reverse complement.
GCTGCTGGCACCCGGCGGCCTGCTGCTCACCTTCAGTTGCAGCGGCGGCATCTCGCCGGAGCTGTTCCACAAGATCGTGGCCGGCGCCGCGGCCGATGCCGGCTGCGACGCCGCCATCCTCGCACGCCTGGAAGGGGCTCCGGATCATCCGACGACGATGGTCTTCCCGGAAGGCGAATACTTGAAGGGTCTGGCCTTGCTGAAGGCCTGAAGCAAACACCTCATGAATCGATCTGATTGCGGCCAGCTCGCGCTCTCTCTGGCTCTGGCGACGGCACTGACCACGGCCGATGCCGGAAAGGCCCACGAACACGGTGTGGCGAAGCTTGACATCGCGCTGGCCGGCAGCGGCATCGTCGTGCTGCTGGACACGCCGCTGGACAGCATCGTCGGCTTCGAGCGTGCCCCGCGCTCCGATGCCGAGAAAACGCGTGTCGTGGCCGCCGAGGCCAGGCTGCGTGACGCGACCCAGCTGTTCCAGCTCGACACCTCGGCCGGATGCACCTTGGCCAAGGTCGTGCTGAAGGCGCCGGTTCTCGGGTGGGGCGGCGCTGCGGTCCCCGAGAAGGACACGGGCCACGCCGACCTGGACGCGAGCTTCGAGTTCCAGTGCCGCGACGCCAGCCGCGCCGGGGCGATGCAGCTCGGCCTGTTCGACGCCTTCCCGGCGCTGTCACGCATCAACGTGCAGGTCGCCGGGCCCAAGGGCCAGGTCCAGGCGGTGCTGCGCAAGCCGGCAAGCCGGGTCAAGCTGACGCGCTGATGGCTGGGGCGGCCATCGCCATCGCCGGGCTTCGCTATGCCTGGCCGGGCACCCACGAGGCGGTGCTCGACCTCCCGGCGCTCGACATCGCGGCCAGCGATCAGGTGTTTGTGCAAGGGGCCAGCGGCTGTGGCAAAAGCACCTTTCTGGGGCTGGTGGCCGGGGTGCTGGTGGCCGGGCGCGGGCAGGTCCGGGTGGCCGGTGTCGATTGGGCCGGCCTGGCCCCCAGCGAGCGGGACGCGCGCCGGGCCGCAACGCTGGGCGTCATCTTCCAGCAGTTCAACCTGTTGCCCTACCTGAGCGTCGTCGACAACGTGCTGCTGCCGTGTCGACTGTCTGCGTCGCGGGCCGGGCGCTGCGAAGGCGGCATGCTGGCGCAGGCCCGGCGCCTGCTGGCGCGCATGGGCCTGCCCGAGCCGGCCTGGACGCGACCGGCGGCGCGGCTGTCGGTCGGCCAGCAGCAGCGCGTGGCGGCGGCGCGGGCGCTGATCGGTGGGCCGGATCTGGTTCTGGCCGACGAGCCGACCTCGGCGCTGGACAGCGACACCCGGGACCGCTTCATGGCGCTGCTGCGCGAGCAGTGCACCGCGGTGGGCAGTACCTTGGTCTTTGTCAGTCACGACCGGCGTCTGGCGCAGGGCTTCGACCGCGTCGTGGATCTGCCGGCGCTGAACCGCGTCGCGCCAACCGCCGCCGAGGTCGCATGACGGCCTGGCTGCGCATGGCCGCGGCCAGCGCCTGGGCGCGGCGCGGGACCTTGGTGTGGGTGATCGTGGCCATCGCCATCGCGACGGCGCTGCTGCTGGCCATCGAGCGCCTGCGCCACGACGTGCGCGCGAGCTTCCTGCAGGCGGTCAGCGGCACCGATCTGATCGTCGGCGCGCGCACGGGGCCGGTGCAGTTGCTGCTGTATTCGGTGTTCCGAGTCGGCGGCGCAAGCAACGAGGTTCGACTCGAGGCGCTGGACGAGGCTTTGCAGCACCGCGCCGTGGCCTGGTGGGTGCCGCTGGCGCTTGGCGACTCGCATCGCGGCTATCCCGTGCTCGGCACGACAACGGGCTACTTCGAGCACTTCCGCTACGGGGACCGGCAGCCGCTGGCGCTGGCGCAGGGGCGGCCGTTTGCCGGCACCCTGGACGGCCTGTACGAAGCCACGATCGGCGCCGATGTCGCCGCACGGCTGGGCTACGCGCCGGGCCAGAAGATCGTGCTTGCACACGGCTTGCCGGGCCAGGGCAGCGGCCCGATGGCCGAACACGCCGACAAGCCGTTCACCGTGGTCGGCGTGCTGGCGCGCACCGGCACCCCGGTGGACCGAACGGTGCACGTCAGCCTGGAGGCCATCACCGCCATTCACCTCGACTGGATGGGTGGCGCGCCGGTGCCAGGGTTTGCCATCCCGGCCGAGGCGGCGCGCAAGTTCGACCTCGCGCCCAAGACCGTGACCGCGGCCCTGGTGGGCCTGAAAAGCCGGTCGGCGGTCTTCATGGTCCAGCGCCAGGTTCAGGCCTACGAGGGCGAGCCGTTGATGGCGGTCCTGCCGGGCGTGGCGCTGGACGAGCTCTGGCAGGCCATCGCCATCGTCGAGCAGGCGCTGCTGGCGGTGTCGGCCCTGGTGGCGCTGGCGGGCATCGCCGGCCTCGTGGCGGTGGTGCAGGCCGGCCTGGCCGAGCGCCGGCGCGAGCTGGCGGTGCTGCGCGCGATCGGGGCCGGGCGCCGTGTCATGCTGGGCCTGCTGGCGGCCGAAGGGCTGTGGATCGCCAGCGCCGGGGTCGCGGCCGGCGTCCTGCTCGCGTTGTTGGCCCAGACCGCCGCCGGGCCCTGGCTGCATGCGAACTACGGCATCGCGCTCGTCGGCGCCGCGCCGTGGTCCGGCCAGGCCCTGCTGCTGTTGGCGGTCTGGGTGGCCGCTATGCTCGCCGCCATTGCGCCCGGTTGGCGCGCCTGCCGCATGGCGCTGGCCGACGGCCTGGCGCCGCGGGCCTGAGAGCCTTTGCCCCGATGCTGCGAAAATACTTTCTTCTTGTCGGCCTGAGCCTGCTGTCGTGGCGGGCCTGGGCCCAGGTACCGGCGACGCCGGGCCCGGTCCACCCCGGTTCGCTGCAAGGCCGTGCACAGCCCGGCGCGGCTTTCCGGACCATCAAGTGGGACGCCCTGGTGCCGCCCAACTGGAACCCGATGGCCGAGTTCAAGGGGGTCAACTTCGACCTGCTCGACGACGGCGACCCGCGTGCCATTGCGATGCTGAAGAAGCTGCGCGAGGTCTGGGACTCGGCGCCGGTGCACACCGCGATGGTCGGCCAGGCGGTGCGCATCCCCGGCTACATCGTGCCGCTCGAGGACAGCAAGGAGGGCATGAAGGAGTTCCTGCTCGTGCCCTACTTCGGCGCCTGCATCCACAGCCCGCCGCCGCCCGCCAACCAGATCATCCACGTCAAGCCGCAGCAGCCCGCGCGTGGCATGCGCTCGATGGACGCGGTGTGGATCAGCGGCGTGCTCGAGCACGACCGCATCGACACCCACATGGGCGTCAGCGGCTGGACCATGGCGGCGCAACGGGTCGAGCGCTACGAAGAGCCACAGCCGGGTCGGCGCTGATGGCCCAGCATCACCAGTTGCCGCCCCGGCACGGCGCCGACATCGCGCGGACCACGTTCTCGGTCATCGCGATGGTGGCGCTGGTGGCCGCCTGCGGCTGGGTGATGCGGCCCTTCCTCGGGCCTGCGGTGTGGGCGACGATGGTCGTCGTCGCGACCTGGCCGGTGATGCTGCGCGTGCAGTCACGGCTGTGGAACCGGCGCGGCCTGGCGGTGACGGTCATGTCGTTGCTGCTGCTGCTGCTGTTTGTCGTGCCCTTGATGGCGGCCATCGTCACCATCGTCGGCAACGCCGACCGCCTGGCCGACTGGGCCCGCATCGCCACCACCTGGCGGCCGCCCGAGCAGGCGCCGGCCTGGCTGGTCGGCCTGCCGATGGTCGGGTCGACGCTGGCGGAGCTCTGGCCCAGGCTGGCCGATCTGGGCGCGTCCGACCTGCTGCAGAAGCTCACGCCGTATGCCGGCAACCTGACACGCTGGTTTGTCGCCGAGGTGGGTGGCATCGGCGTGCTGCTGGTGCAGTTCCTGGCCACGGTGGCCATCGCCGCGGTGCTGTACGCACTGGGCGAAGACGCGGCCGAACTGGCGCGCAAGCTCGCACGCCGGCTGGCCGGCGACCGCGGGGTCGGCGCGGTCGAGCTCGCCGGCGGGGCGATCCGCGGCGTCGCGCTGGGCGTCGGCGTCACGGCCATCGTGCAGGCGGTGATGGGCGGCCTGGGCCTGGCGGTGGCCGGGGTGCCGTTTGCGGGGCTGCTGACGGCGGTGATGTTCATGCTCTGCATCGCGCAGGTGGGGCCGGTTCCGGTGCTGCTGCCGGCGGCGATCTGGATGTTCTGGCAGGGCGACACCGCCTGGGGCGTGGCGCTGGTCGTCTGGAGCGTAGTCGTCGGCTCGCTCGACAACGTGCTGCGGCCGATGCTGATCCGCATGGGCGCCGATCTGCCGCTGCTGCTGATCTTCGCCGGGGTGATCGGAGGTCTGTTCACCTTCGGCCTGGTCGGCATCTTCGTCGGCCCGGTGCTGCTGGCGGTGGGCTGGACGCTGATGGACGCCTGGGTGTCCGAAGACGCGGGTGACCCCAAAGGGCCGGCGTCCGCGCCGGGACCCGCCCCACGCGACTGGCGGGACTGAAGCGCAATGGGGCTGCGGCTTCTGGCCCTGGCCCTGGCCGCCAGCCTTGCCGGCTGTGGCAAGGCGCCGCCCGACCCGCCACCGGCCGCACCGGACGGCCCGCCGCGCCCACCGCGGCTGCCGTATGTCGCCGCCGCGCCGGACTTCAGCGCCAGTGCGGTGACGCAAGGTCTGCGGGCCGAGCGCGCCGATTGCGAGGCCCCGCGGGCGCCCGGCACCGTGCAAGGCGACACGGTCTGGGTTGAACACCCGCAGCACGGCGGCGAGTGCCTGCGCGCCTGGAAGGCCGGCTTCCCAACGCATGGACCGGCGCCGCGTGTGGCGGTGTTCTTCGAAGGCGACGTCTGGGGTGCGCAGGGCGTGCCCGAGGTCTATCTGGCGCTGACGCCCCGATCGGTCCAGGCCGAGGTGGAGCAGCGCGCCGAGCAGATGGCCATGCCTTACGTGATGCTCGCCCGCCCCGGCATCTTCGGGTCCTCGGGCGACCACATGCAGCGCCGCCGCCCGGCCGAGTCGGCACTGGTGTCGCTGGCGTTGGATGCCTTGCAGCGCCGCCATGGCGTGCGCGAGTGGGTGCTGCTCGGCCAGAGTGGTGGCGGCCATGTGGTCGCCTCGCTGCTGGCGATGCGCAGCGACGTGCTGTGCGCCGTTCCGGCGTCGGCCCCGGCGTCGCCGCGGGTGCGCTGGCTGCTGCTCGGCTACGAGCGCGACTCCACCGGCTACGCGGATTCCTACGAGCCGCTGGAGCACCTGCGCGCCGAAGGCCGGCACCCGCAGCAGCGCGTCTTCGTGCTCGGCGACCCGGAGGACCGCAACACCCCCTGGGCCAGCCAGGTGCTGCTGGCCGGACGCGCCCGCGCGCTGGGCCTGCATGCGCGGGAAGTGCCCACCCGCGGCCAGGGCGCGGCCCGGCATGGGCTGGAGGACAGCGCCCATGCGGTCGCGGCCGCGTGTGCCCAAGGGCTTGCGGACGACGACGTGGTGCGCAGCGTCGATCCGGTCAACTGATCCGGTCAACTGATCCGATCAGGCAGCCGTCGCCCAGGCTGCGGCCAGCCGCGCCACGGCGGCCAGCACCGCCTCGTCCTGCGGGCGCACCCAGTCGGTGCTCTTGGCCGGGCCTTCGTAGAAGCAGGACAGCACCCAGGGCGTCGGCTTCGGCGCCAGGGTGGAGGCCCGCTTGGAACCGCGCGCCGGGGGCCAGAAGATCGCGGTGTCGTTGATCCGGTCTGGCTGGGTCTCGTGGAAGCCGGTGCCGGTCTTGTCACCCGCCCGCCACGCCTTGGGCAGGCCCGCGCGCAGACGGCGGCCGCCGGTCCGGGTGGCTTCCATCCAGGCCAGCAGCCGGGCGCGGCTGTCCGCGTGCAGCAGGGTGCCGGTGCACAGCCGCGCCACGGTGGCCGCGAAGGCCTCGGGGCTGCTGGTGTCGCGTTCGTCGCCTGGCAGCAGGCGGTTCATCTCCGGCTCGTAGCGGTCCACGCGGGTGGTCGCGTCGCCCTGATCACGCAACCACTGCGTGAAGCCTTCGGGGCCACCCAGCGCGCGCAGCAGCACGTTTGCCGCCAGGTTGTCGCTGCTCACCTGGGCGCCTTGCGCCAGATCCAGTGGCGTGGCCCAGCCGCGCGCCATCAGGGGCTCGGTCGTGGGCATGTGCGGCACCCGCTCGGCCTCGCGCAGTGGGAGCCGCGCGTCCGGCGCCAGCCGTCCCTGGTCGATGGCATGCAGCACCGCGCCAGCCAGTGGCAGCTTGAATGTGGAGCACATGCCGAAGCGCTCAGCGCCCCGGTGGCTCCAGGACAGTCCGCTGCCCGTGTCGAGCAGACAGGCACCGAGCCGACCACCGCTGCGGCGTTCGAGCGCTGCCCACGCCAGTGGCAGGTTCTGTGGTGCGCGGGCCTGGATCAGGGCAGGGCTGAGCAGCAGCGCGGTCAACAGGCTTCGGCGGGTCGGGGTCGTCATGGCGCAAGGGCGGGGGTTGGGAGTGCCCGCATGCTCGCCAGACGAGTGCCCGGTGACCAGCGAATTGCCATCGGGCCTGGCACAAGCTTCTCTCATGCCTCACCGGCCCGGTCCCATCGAAGGCCGGTTTACTTCGGCGCCTTCTCGCGGTACAGCGCGCAGAGCTTGTGCCCGTCCGGGTCGCGAACATAGGCCAGGTGGACGCCGCTGTCCGGACGCAGGCCCGGCGCGCCTTCGATCGACTGCCCACCGTGCGCCACCGCCACGTCGTGGAAGGCCAGCAGCTGCTCGGCCGAATCGCACTTGAAGCCCAGGGTGGCGCCGTTGGCCACCGTGGCCGGCGCGCCGTCGATGGGCTCGGTCAGGCAGAAGGTGCTGCCGGCGTGGCGGTAGAAGTAGCGCACATGGCCGGTGCCGGCGACGTTGCGGATCGGCTCGCCGCAGCCGAGCACGCCCAGCACGGCGTCGTAGAAAGTCCTGGCGCGCTCGATGTCGTTGGAGCCGAGCATGACGTGGTTGAACATGGAACGTTGCCTTGGGGAAGTGAAAAGCGGGCATTCTTGCGCGAGACCGACAAGGGCGTGTCCGGACGCTGGCACCCCCCCCCGCCTTGGCCCCGACGCCCCCGATGTCCCCGATGCCCCCAAGCCCCGTTTCCCTCAACACCCTGCGCGTATTTGAAGCCGCCGCGCGGCACCTGAGCTTCACGCAGGCGGCCGGGGAGCTGTGCGTGACACAAGCGGCGGTGAGTCACCAGATCCGCACGCTGGAGGCGCAGCTGGGCCAGCCGCTCTTCGTGCGAACGCCGCGCGCGCTTCAGCTCAGCGACGCCGGCCAGCAGCTGCTGCCGGCGCTGCAGCAGGGGCTGGGCCTCATCGAAGCGGCACTGCAGCAGCTCGCCACGCGGCAGGCGGTGGAGCGACTGACCGTGGGCGTGGTGGGCACCTTTGCGCAAGGGCACCTGCTGGCCCACCTGCCCGCGTTCGAGGCCGAGCACCCGGGCATCCAGCTCCGACTGCTCACCCACAACAACCGGGTCGACCTGCTGGCCGAAGGGCTGGACGCCGCGATCCGCTTTGGCGACGGCGCCTGGCGCAGCGAGGCGGCGCAGGCCCTGATGCCCGCGCCGTTGTCCCCCCTGTGCAGCGCGCGCACGGCGGCGGGCCTGCGCGAGCCCACGGACCTGCGCGGCGCTCTGCGCCTGCGGTCGTTCCGCAGCACCGACTGGGACGCCTGGGGCCAAGCCGTCGGTGTCGAGCTGCCCCCGGCGCGCGGTCCGCAGTTCGACAGCTCGGTGTTGATGGTCCAGGCCGCGCTGCAGGGCGAAGGCGTGGCGCTGGCGCCGCCGGCCATGTTCCAGCACGAGCTGCACGAGGGCCGGCTGGTGCAGCCCTTTGCCGCGGCGGTCGATGTCGGCCGTTACTGGGTCACATGGCCGCTGAACAAGCCGATGCCACCGGCGTTGGAGCGATTCCGCAGCTGGCTCTTGCGCACGGTGTCGGCATGACGAGGCCGGCATCCCGCTGGGTGTGGGTCCGGGTCCAGGCGTCGGCGCAACGCCATTGCAACGAATCGGATCATTCGCTGACAGCGTCGGTCCGAGCCGCTATACAGAGCGTGTGAGCCCCCTGATCGAACGCGAACAACCGCTGCGGCAACTGCATGCGGCGCTCGCCGCATTGCGCGGGGGCTCGCCCACGGGCTGCAACGTCGTGGTCTCGGGCGAGCCCGGGGTCGGCAAGACGCGGCTGATCGGCGCATTGCGCGAAGCTTGCGAACCCGACGTGACCTGGCTGGCCGGCGCCTGCGAGCCCCTGCTCGCGCCCAGCGCCTACCTGCCACTGGCCGACATGATGTCCGCCTTGCCGGCACGCTCCGCCGAGCTGCTGCGGGGCGGCGCGGGTGGTGTCGCCGTGATGGCCGACCTGCTGGCCCTGCTGCGCGACCGCCACACGCCGCTGGTGCTCGCGGTCGACGACGTGCACTGGGCCGACAGCGCGACGCTGGAGCTGCTGCGCTACCTGGCCCGGCGCATTGCAGGCACCCGCGCGATGCTGCTGCTCGGCCACCGCGGGGCCTTGCCGCCGGATCACCCGCTGCATGCGCTGCTGGGCACGCTGCCACCGGCGCACACCCTGCGCATCGAGCTTGCCGCGCTGTCGCGCGATGGGGTGGCCGCGCTGGCCCGCCAGCAGGGCTGCGAGCCGCCACCGGGCTTGTTCGAGGCCACCGGCGGCAACCCGTTTTTTGTCGGCGCGTGTCTTGAGGCCTCGGGCCCGCTGCCCGTGGTCGTGCGCGACGCGGTGCTCGCCCGGGCGACGGGCCTGGACAGCCAGGCCCGTGACGTGCTCGCCTTGGTCAGCGTGGCGCCCGCGGGTCTGGGCAGTGCGGTCATCGAAGCCATCGTCGATGACACGGCACAAGCGCTGGACACGGCGGCGCGGGCACACCTGCTCGAGGTCGAGGCCGGGGTCTGGCGCTTTCGCCACGACATCGCGCGCCATGCGGTCGAATCGTCGCTCGGCGAGGCCCAGCGTGTGGCCTTGCATGCGGCGATCTTCGACGCCCTGGATGCCACGGCCTCGGATCCGATGGCGGCCCCGGTCAGCACCGCGCTGCGCGTGCACCACGCCGGGCATGCCCAGCTCTGGTCGGCGGTGGCCCGGCTGGCGCCGCTGGCGGCATTCGAGGCGGCGACGGCAGGCGCGCATCGACAGGCGGCCGATCTTCTGGCGCTGGCGCTGCGCCACGACACGGCGTCGGCGCCGTTGAAGCGGCTGGAGCTGCTGGAGCGCCTGGCGGCCGAGCTGGCGGCCTGTGATCGCCTGCTCGACGCCATCGCCACCCGCGAAGCGGCGGCGTCGCAGTGGCGGGCCCTGGAGGCCGCGGCCAGCGGGGCGGGCGACCCGGCCGCGATGCTGGCACTCGGCCGCCAGTTGCGCGAGCTGGCGCGCCTGCGCTGGCTGGCGGGCCAGGTGCCGCAGAGCCAGCGCGACGCCCAGGAAGCGGTGTCCTGGCTCGAGCAATGCGGCCTGCCCGTCGAGCTGGCGCTGGCCCAGGCCACGCTGGCCCAGAGCTGGCTGATCGACGACGCCGAGCGGGCGCAACGTTTTGGCCAGTTGGCGCTGGAACGCCTGTCGCCCGACATCCACCCCGGGGGCCATGCCCATGCGCTGAACACCGTGGGCTTTGCACGACTGGTGCGCAGCGCCGACGAAACCGGCTGGGCCGAGCTGGACGAAAGCCTCGCGCGTGCGCTGGCGCTGGGCGACCCGGCGCTGGTGGTGCGTGCGTATGCCAACCTTGCGTCGATGTGCTGCGTGCAGCGCCGCTGGCAGCGCCTGCACGAGGTTTGCGAGCAGGGCATCGCCTACGTCGCCGAGCGTGACCTGGACCGCAGCGAGGCCGTGCTGCGCATCCGCCGCGCCTGGGGCGCCATCGAACAAGGCCGCTGGTCGGCTGCACGGGCCGAGCTGCGCCAGGCGCGTGCGTTGCCGGCGCTGCCGCCGTTGCAGGAGCGGCAGAGCCAGTACCTGGTTGCACTGCTCGACCTGCGCGAAGGTGCCGAAGGCGCAACCGAGTACTGGACCGGCGCGCTGGCCGGCCAGGGCCGCATGACGGTCGACCCCTGGTACGCGCCGCAGGCACTGGCCTGGACCGAGGCCGCCTGGCTGCTGGGCGACACGGTGGCGCTCGACTCGGTGCTGGCCGAAGCCCTGCCACGTGCGCTGCAAACGGGCGAGCGCTGGCGGATCGGCCAGTTGCTGTGCTGGCAGATGCGCGCCAGCGGCGTTCCCCCGCTGGCCGTGCCGGCCGGGCTGCCGCAGCCCTGTCTGCTCGAGCTCCACGGCGACACCGCCGGTGCCGCCGCAGCCTGGGCGGCGATCGGCTGCCGCCACGCCCAGGCCCTGGTGCTGGTGGCGGCACCGGAAGGCGGGTTGCAGTCCGAGCAGGTGCAGCAGGGCCTGGCGCTGCTGGCCGAGCTTGGCGCTCAGGGGACGATGCGTGCGCTGCGCCCGCGCCTGGCCGCGGCCGGCCAGCGCCTGCTGCCGCGCGGGCCGAACCAGCGCACGCGGGCCGACCCGCTGGGGTTGACCGCGCGGGAGCGGCAGATCCTCGACCTGATCGGCGAGGGACTGGCCAACCGGCAGATCGCCGAGCGGCTGTCGCGCAGCGAACGCACCGTCGAGCACCACGTCGCGGCGCTGCTGGCCAAGCTCGGGGTCGGCAACCGCGACGAGGCGCTGCGCCGCGCCCGCACGGCCGACGCCGGCGCATCGCCCGCGGCCGAGAAATAGGCGCTCATGGCGCAAAGATGGGCGCTGCCGGGCCTTTGGGCACGGTGGCGGTGCCGCGATGCTGGGGTCACGCTGATTGAGCGTGTATCCAGGCCAGGAGGCCCCCATGAGCGGACTCGACAGTTCCTACCTCAACGACGTGCAGAAGCACCTCGGCTACTTCGGCATCTTCCCGCCCAACCGGCCGGTCAAGCTCGGCGACTACGGCAAGCGCCAGGGCGACGAGTGGGAAAGGCACGGCAACATCTCGAAGTGGATCGAGCCCAAGGAGCAGCGCCGCGATGGCGGGCCGATGACCTTCACCAGCGACGGCGACGTCAAGACCCAGCTCAAGGTCGGCGCCAAGGACCCGACCGGCCAGTACGACGTCGACCTGGACCTGACCTTCACGAAGAAGCACTCGATCTTCTTCCAGGCCCACCGCACGACCATCGTCAGCATCAGCAACCTGCAACGGGTCGGCGAACGGATCGTCCAGGAGTACCAGGAAAAGGGCAACGACTGGCAGCTCAGCGACGAGTGGGTCAACGAGCTGGTGCTATGCGACGTGCTGACCGTGATCGTGGCCAGCGAGTCCGGCCAGCAGGTGACGCTGCGCGGCAAGGCGCCAGTCAACGTCTCGGGCGTACCGGTGGCGCAGATCGACCTCGAGAAGTTCAGCATCGCCAAGAGCAGCAGCGGCATGTCGATCACCGGGCCGATCAAAGGCGCGACACCGCTGTTCAAGCTCTACCGCGTCAAGGACTCGGCGTTCAAGAAGGCCGACTACGCCGAGGTGCGCTGAAGCCCGGCGCCCGGCGACCCCACAGCGGCGGGCGCAGCACGCGGCCGACAATGGCCGCGTGCCCGCCGCTGTGACGCCCACACCGCTGTACGAACGCGACGACACGCTGGCCCGGCTGGCCGCGCGTGTCGGCGCCTTGTCGCGCGACGGCGGTGGGGTCGTGCTGCTGGTGGGCGAGTCCGGGGTCGGCAAGACCAGCCTGGTGCAGCAGTTGCGCCAACGCGCCGGCGCACGCACCGAATGGCTGGCGTGCAGTTGCGAGCCGCTGCTCGCGCCGCCGCCGCTGGCGCCGCTGATCGACCTGCTGCCGGCGCTGCCGCCCAGCCTGGCCGCCGCGGTGCAGGCCGCGCGCCTGACTCCCGAAGCGTTGGCCGGCTTTGCGTCCAGGCTGCTTTCCGGGCCCGGGGCGCGGGTGCTGGTGGTGGACGACGCGCAGTGGGCCGACGGCGCGACGCTCGAGCTGCTGCGCCACCTGGGCCGCCGCTGCCGCGAATCGCCGCTGCTGCTGCTGCTCGTCTGGCGCGACGAAGACGCGGCGGCGCTCGTGGCGTTCGAGGCCACGCTGGCCGGCGCGCGGATCTGGCGCGAGCCGCTGGCGCCGCTGTCGGCAGCCGCAGTGGCGCAATGGGCCACCCGCCGCGGACGCCCGGCGCGGGGCCTGCATGCGCTGACGCAAGGCAACCCGTACTTCGTGTCGCAGCTGCTGGACGCCGAGCCACAACACCAGGACGCGCATGCCCGCAGCCTGCCCAGCGCCTTGCGCGACGCCGTGATGGCGCAGGCCCTGCCGCTGGCCGGCGCGGCGCGCGACGCGCTCGAGCTGGCGGCGCTGGCGCCGGGAGGCCTGGCGCTGGCCACGATGGGCGCGGTCCTCGACGCACCCGAGC
>JAJTGU010000318.1 GCA_021297985.1 Rubrivivax sp. | reverse complement strand
GCATCGACGCTCGATTTCGCTGCCGGTCTGCGCGAAGGCCGGCAGGGCCAGGCCCAGAAGCAAGCCCGCAAGGGGGACGATGAAAGGGCGATTCAAGAGGGCAACTCCGCCAGCTTCCCGAAACCGGCCATCAGCCAAGTCTAGAGCCGCAGCGCCGGGTCGCCGACCGAGCGCCGCCGGCTGCAGAGCCTGCATTCCGGCCTGTTTGCCGCCTACTTGCGACGACGCTGACCCGGCCCTCGTTTGCCGGCCCGCGCGTTGGGCATGGGCGACGCCATCATCACGCTCGCCACGAAGTCGTCGAAGCTGCCGCCAAAGGCGTCGACCAGAGCGTCGTCTTCGCCCTCGGTCTGCGCCTGCCACTCGCGCACCAGGCTGTCGATCGCGGAGTTGCGCCGGACCGGCTCGGCCAGTGCGGCGGTGTCGTCGTAGCAGCGGTCCAGGTCGCGCCGCAACCCGTCGCGGTCGCGGTCGATGCGAGTGTCGAACCACGTGCGTGCGGGCAAGCGCTGCGGCATCGTCCCGAGATGCCAGTCCAGGGCCATGCGTACACCGTCGATCTCTCGCTCCAGCACAAACAACTGCTCGAGCAGCACGTCGCAATAGGCGCGCAGGCGCTGCTCGTCGGCCGCTGCCAGGTGGTCGGCGTCGACCTGCTCGATCTCGACCTGGATCGTCAGCAGCGACAGCAGGTCGCGGGCCTCGTAGGCCTGATTGACGCGCTTCATCAGGTCGAGCTTGCGTTCGCGCTCGACCGGGTCGCTTTCGCGGTCCGGATGCAAGGCACCGGCCAGTCGTCGGTACACGTCCTTGACCGACTGCGTGGCCTCGCGTTCGGCCTGGGCCTTGGCGCCTTCCTGGGCCGGCTGGCCAGCGGCTGGGCGGGCCTTTGTCGATGCCCGGGCCCGCTTCTGGCGCTTGGCCTCCAGCTTGACCCGACGCTGGTCCTCGCGTTCGTCCATGCGCTCGGCAAACCTGGCCTCCAGCTCCACGGCGGTTTCAGCCTCGATGCCCCGCACGGCCGCCGGGCCGTACATCGCGGACAGCATCTCGCGGGTCGCATCGAGCTCGTCGGCCAGCTCGCGCGCCCGCTCACCCGGGGCCCAGTGTTCGCACAGCGCCGCGACCTCGGCGTCGGGTCCATGCACGTCGAGCCATTCGTTGACCGCTTCGAGCAGCATCGACAGCAGGCGCTTGCGCCTGGCCTTGCCCAGCGGCGGCGGCGCAAGCTCGCCGGACTGCTCGGCCAGCAGCACCCGGTGCATCGCCAGCATCTGCCAGCGGATCGCCTGCTGCATCGCCTTGGCCAGGGGGTCGATCTCGGCAATCGAGCGATTGCGGACATGCGATTCGTGTTCGATCCAGCCGGCCAGTGCCTCGCGCCGCTCGCGGACCGTGGCGCTCAGTTCGTTGAAGCGCTTCTGGGTCCTGCTCAGAGTCTTGGCCGCGCCGGGCACAACGACCAGCGAGGCGGCTGCAGGCGGGAGTGGAGGAATGGGCTTCACCGGTTGGACGCGCCAGGGACCGGAGTGCCGACCGCCGACGCGATGCTGCCGAGCATCGCCGCCCCGACCGCCTCGGCGACCTCGATGCCATCGACCCCCGCCGACATGATGCCGCCCGCATAACCGGCGCCCTCGCCTGCCGGATACAGGCCGGCGATGTTGAGGCTTTGCCGGTCGGACCCGCGCACGATCCGCAGCGGCGACGAGGTCCGCGTCTCGACACCCGTCAGCACGGCGTCGGCCATCGCAAAGCCGGGGATCTGGCGGTCGAAGGCGGGCAGTGCCTCGCGGATGGCGTCCAGCGCGTAGTCCGGCAGGCTGGTGCGTCCGGGCATCGCCAGGTCGGTGGGCCGGACGCCCGGCTTGTACGACGGGATCACGGCGTCGAAGTGGCTCGAGGCGCGCCGCTGGAGGAAGTCGCCGACCCGCTGACCGGGGGCCACGTAGCCACCGCCGCCGAGCTCGAAGGCCCGGCTCTCCCAGCCGCGCTGGAAGGCCATGCCGTCCAGCGGGTGCACCGGGCTGCCGTCGAGCCGCCCGTCCTGACGGTAGTCCTGCGGCGAGATTCCGACGACGATCCCGGCATTGGCATTGCGCTCGTTGCGGGAGTACTGGCTCATGCCGTTGGTGACGACCCGGTCCGGCTCGGACGTTGCGGCGACCACGGTGCCGCCTGGACACATGCAGAAGCTGTAGACCGAGCGGCCGTTCCTGGCGTGGTGCACCAGCTTGTAGTCGGCCGCGCCGAGGATGGGGTTGCCGGCGTTCGGCCCGAAGCGGGCACGGTCGATGACGCCCTGCGGGTGCTCGATGCGAAAGCCGATCGAAAACGGCTTGGCTTCCAGGTGCACGCCCCGCGCGTGCAGCATCGCAAACGCGTCCCGGGCACTGTGGCCGGGCGCAAACACGACGTGCTCGCTGAGCAGGGTCTCGCCACCGGCCAGCACCACGCCGCGCAACTGCCGCCGCAACCGCTGATCCGACGGGCCCGGCGCGGCGGGCCCGTCATCGTCGATCAGCAGGTCCGTCACCTGCTGCTGGAACCGCACCTCGCCGCCAAGCGCGACGATCTGCTCGCGCATGCGCTGCACCACGCCAACCAGGCGAAAGGTGCCGATATGCGGCTTGGCGACAAAGAGGATCTCCTCCGGCGCGCCGGCCTGCACGAATTCGGTCAGCACCTTGCGCGTCAGGTGGCGCGGGTCGCTGATCTGGCTCCACAGCTTGCCGTCGCTGAAGGTACCGGCCCCGCCTTCGCCGAACTGGACGTTCGAGCCCGCGTCCAGCACGCCGCGGCGCCACAGGCCCCAGGTGTCCTGGGTGCGCTGGCGGACCTCCTTGCCCCGCTCGAGCACGATGGGCCTCAGGCCCATCTGCGCCAGCACCAGCGCCGCGAAGATGCCGCACGGCCCGAAGCCGACGACCAGGGGTCGGCGCGTCGGCGTGCCAGCGTAGTCGGCCGGCGCATGGCCCAGCAGGCGGTAGCGGGTGTCGGGCGCTGGCCTCAGGTCTC
>JAJTGU010000217.1 GCA_021297985.1 Rubrivivax sp. | reverse complement strand
GATGCCGTTGACCAGCGCGTGGCTGAGCCGCTCGCCCACCGTGCCGGCGCGCCAGGCCAGGCGGGTGGTTTCGTCCTTGGCCGCGCCCTTGGCCGATTCGGCGACCTCGATCAGCCGCTCGGCGGCGTCGGGGCGGCGATTCAACACCACGTCCTCGACCCGTTCACGAAGCCCGGGTTCAAGCTCGTCGTAGACCCCGACCATGCCGGCGTTGACGATGCCCATGTCCATCCCGGCGCGAATGGCGTGGTACAGGAACACGGTGTGGATCGCCTCGCGCACCGGATCGTTGCCGCGGAAGCTGAACGACACGTTGCTGACGCCACCCGAGACCTTGGCGCCGGGCAGGTTCTGCTTGATCCAGCGTGTGGCCTCGATGAAGTCGACCGCGTAGTTGGCGTGTTCCTCGATGCCGGTCGCGATGGCGAAGATGTTGGGATCGAAGACGATGTCCTCGGCCGGAAAGCCGACCCGGTCCACCAGGATGCGATAGGCGCGCTCGCAGATCTGCGTCTTGCGCTCGAAGCTGTCGGCCTGGCCCTGCTCGTCGAACGCCATCACGACCGCTGCCGCGCCATAGCGGCGCACCAGCTTGGCCTGACGGATGAACTCGGCCTCGCCCTCCTTCAGCGAGATCGAGTTGACGATGCCCTTGCCCTGGATGCACTTGAGGCCGGTCTCGATCACCGACCACTTGGACGAGTCGATCATGATCGGCACGCGCGAGATCTCGGGCTCGCTGGCGACGAGCTTGAGGAAGCGCTCCATCGCCGCGGCCGAGTCGAGCATGGCCTCGTCCATGTTGATGTCGATGACCTGGGCGCCGTTCTCGACCTGCTGGCGCGCGACCGCGAGGCCGTCCTCGTAGCGACCCTCGAGGATCATCTTCGCGAAGGCGCGGCTGCCGGTGACGTTGGTGCGTTCGCCGATGTTGACGAACAGCGAGCCGGCGCCGACGACCAAGGGCTCGAGGCCGGAGAGCCGCATCGCAGGCGGAGCGGCTGGGGCGATGGCCACCGCGGGATCGGCAGGATCGACGGGATCGAAAGGAGCGGTCATGGCCTCGGCAGCAGACGTGAAGAAAAGGCCGCCAGCGCGCCGGCCGGGTGCCGGTCCTCGGCAGTCCCAGGGCAAAGCCGGATTCTAGGGTTCGAGGGCCGCGCGATCAGCCGCGACCGGACCAGCGAAGCAGGCCGTCGAGCAGTTTGGTCGCATCGATCGGCTTGGTCAGGAAGTCGTCCATGCCCGCCGCAAGCGCCTGCTCGCGCTCGCCGACCAGGGCGGCCGCGGTGACCGCGATGATCGGCAGTCGTACGCCCTCCTGGCGCAGGACCCGCGTGGCTTCGTAGCCACTCATCGTGGGCATCTGGATGTCCATCAGCACCAGGTCCAGGGGCTCGGCCTTGCCATCGCGGGCCGCGCGAACGGCCTGCACCGCCAGTGCACCGTCGGTGGCTTGAACGACGTCCGCGCCCCAGCGCTCGAGCATGGCCACGGCGATCAGCATGTTCACCGGGTGGTCCTCGACCATCAGCACCCGAAGCCCGGCCAGCGGGCGAAGGGCGCCGTCCAGTGCGCTGCGACCGGCCGGCTGTGCCGGTGGGTCGGCGGCCGGCCTGGCCTGCGGCAGGGGCACCTCAAGCCAGAAGCGTGCGCCCTGGTCGGGCTCGCTCTCGACGCCGACTTCGCCACCCATCAGGCGGGCGAGCTGCCGACAGATCGCCAGTCCGAGGCCGGCGCCACCGTGGCGACGGGTTGTCGAATCGTCGGCCTGGCTGAACGGCTTGAACAGCCGGGCCTTCGTCTCGTCATCGATGCCACGACCGGAGTCGGAGACGACAAAGCGCATGCCCTGCGCCATGCCGGAGGGTTCATCAGAGCCGTGGCCTGCGATGCGTTCGACGCTCAGCCGCACCTGCCCGCCTTCGGTGAACTTCAAGGCGTTGTTCAGGTAGATCGTCAGCACTTGGCCGAGCCGAAGGGAGTCACCCTGCACCCGACCGTCGCAATCCGACGCGATGTCCAGCGCAAAGCCCAGGCCCCGCTCGGCGGCCTGGGCGCTGAAGTTGCGATGCATGCAGCGCAAGAGCTGGCCGAGGTCGAAGTCCGCGTGCTCGATCGCGATCTTGCCGGCCTCGATGCGAGACAGGTCCAGGATGTCATTGATCACGCTCGACAGCATCTGCGCGCTGCCGACGATCTGGTCCAGATAGTGCTGGCGCTTGTCTTCCGACAGTGAAGGCTCGCGCGCGAGCTGGGCCAGACCGAGGATCCCGTTGAGCGGGGTGCGCAGCTCGTGGCTGGTGTTGGCCAGGAAGGCGCTCTTGGCCCGGCTGGCGGCCTCGGCCTCGTCGCGGGCCCGCGCCAGTTGCTGTTCGAACTGGCGCCGCTCGGTGATGTCCTCGATGATCCAGACGAAGCCGGTTTCGATCATGCGTGCGGGCTGCACCGCGCGACCGTGGATGCTGGCCAGGAAGCGGCTGCCGTCTCGGCGGCGCAGCTCATGCTCGACCGCGACCGACTCTCCGCGTTCGAGGGCCGGCACGAGGACTGCCACCGCCCTGTCGAAAGCTTCGGCGTCGGCCCAGTTCACCGAGGTCGGTTGTCCGACCAGGCCCCCGGGAGGCCAGCCCAGCATCTCTTCGAGGCGTCTGTTCGCGTTGGCGATGACGCGCCGGCGCGTGACCGCGATGCCCACCGAAGCGCTGTCCAGGATCGCCTCGTGTTCCAGGCGCTGGCGCTCGCTTTCCGTGACGTCGCGGCCGTTGATGACCAGGTACTCGCGGCCATCGAGGACGAAGCGCGCCGCCGACACCAGCAACCGCAGTTCCCGACCGTCGCGATTCCGGAATGCGATCGGCCGGTTGGGCTCTGCGGCGCCGATGCGGATGGCGTCGACGAAGGCTTCGCGTTCCTCGGGGGTGTGCCAGATTTCCAGGTCGGCTGACGTCCGGCCCACAGCCTCGCCGGCGCTCCAGCCGCTGAACCTCTCGAAGCTGCGATTGACCATCACGTACCGGCCGGTGGCGGCCTCGGTCAGCGTGATCAGGTCCGGGCTGGTGGCGACCAGGTGTTCGAGCAGCGCCTTGGAGCCCCGCAGCTGTTCTTCGGCCACGCGGCGCTCGGTGTCGTCGGCCATGATCGTCATGATCGCCGGTCCGCCATCGGTGTCGACCAGCACCGCCGTCGAGCGAAGGTCCAGCTCGCGGTCGCCGACCTTCAGGTGGTACACCGTGACGGGCAAAGCGCTGCCCACGGGCTGTGTCTCCAGCCAGGCCAGTCGCTCGCGCGCACGTTGGACCTCGGGACCCGGCTCGAAGGTGGCCAGGAGTTCATGGCCAAAGGCTTGCGCCAAGCTCGTGAATCCAAGCAGTTGCAGCGCCGCCGGATTGGCGTCGAGCACGCGCCCGCGCCGATGCAGCACCAGCGGGCTGGGATTGCGTCCGAAGAGCTCCTGATAGCGCGAGCGGGTCCTGGCCAGTTCAGACTCGGCGCGCCGCAGTTGCGTGACCTCGGTGGCGACGCCCCAGTAGCCGGTGCAGATCCCTTTGGCATCGTGCCGAGGCTCGCCGCTGACCGCCCAATGGCGAGGCGGTGCGCCGGGCTCGGCGAAGGCCAGCGGGACGCCGGCAAAGGCTTCGTCGCGACCGATGTCGGCCAGCAGGGTGTCCAAGGCATCGGCATCGATCGCGACACCGGGCAGGCGCCACGGCAATTGCCCGAGAAAACGCTGGGCATTCGGCACCGGTTCGCCACTGCGGGCGTAGGCGAGCACGACGATCCGGTGCTGGCGGTCGCTCTCCCAGTAGAGATCGGCGGCGACGCCCAGCAGTTGGCGGAAGCGCGCCTCGCGATCGTCGCTCAGCCGGGTTTGGCGCTCGATCAGGCGCACCGCCACCCAACCACCGAACGTGCCCGCTGCCAAGCCCAGCAGCTGGGCGCCCAGACCGACCGGCAGGCCGTCGGCCAAGGGCGGTGGTGCCCAGGGAGAAAGGTGCACCACGGCGAGGCAGGCCAACGCGACCGCGGCCCCGAACACGCCGGCGCGGCGACCGGCTGCACTGAAGAGAAGGTAGACCATCAGCCCGTACAGCGGCAGGCCGTGTGGGGCACGGGGGCCTTCGAGGGCCAGCGCGATCACGGCAATCAGGACCATGCCGAAGACCGTGCTCAGGGTCATCGCCAGGGCCAGCCGGTGCTTGGGCGTGGCCAAGGCCGCCAGCGATGCAAGGCCGTTCAGAACCAGCAGTGCGGCGACGGTCCCGCTGTGGGCGCCCATCTGCGTCCCGGCGACCAATGCCGCTGCCACCAGGGACACCACGCAGGTGCAACCGAAGAACCCACGCGCCAGCGGCGCGTGCAGCACCCCCAGCGGCAGTCGTTCAGGAGCGCGCGGGCCTGGCAGCGCGAGATCCGGGTCGTCGCTCATGGCCGGCCCGGATGTGCCTTAGACGCCGCCGCTTGTGCCGGCCTGCACGCCAGCCTTGGCCGACTGC
The DNA here is from genome assembly GCA_021297985.1 of Rubrivivax sp. Taxonomy (GTDB): domain Bacteria; phylum Pseudomonadota; class Gammaproteobacteria; order Burkholderiales; family Burkholderiaceae_C; genus Rubrivivax. Next base: position 13,824 of record JAJTGU010000217.1, on the reverse strand, counting down.
AACTGGGCGCGGGTCACCTCAGCTGCGGCTCGAGCGGCTTCGGCGAAGTCGGAACCAGCGCCGGCGTACAGGATCGCACGCGAGGAGTTCACCGCCACCGGGGCCTCGACGCCCCAGGCGGCCCGGACCACCGCGGCGGCATCGCCACCCTGGGCGCCGACGCCGGGCACCAGCAGCGGCAGCGTCGGCGCCAGTTCACGGACCCGGGCCAGCTCGGCCGGCCAGGTGGCTCCGACAACGAGGCCGATCTGGCCGCTGGCGTTCCAGGGCCCGGCGGCCAGCCGGGCGACCTGCTCGAACAGCAACTCGCCGTTGGCCAGCCGCTGGCCCTGCAATTCGGCGGCGCCAGGGTTGGACGTCCGGCACAGCAGGATCAGCCCCTTGTCCGGCCACCGCAGGTAAGGCTCGATCGAGTCGAACCCGAGGTAGGGCGACAGCGTGACGGCATCGGCTCCGTAGCGCTCGAAGGCTTCACGGGCGTAGAGCTCGGCGGTCGAGCCGATGTCGCCGCGCTTGGCGTCCAGGATCACCGGCACCGAAGGCGCAACACGTCGGATGTGGCCGATCAGCCGCTCGAGCTGGGCCTCGGCCGCACAGGCCGCGAAGTGCGCGATCTGGGGCTTGAAGGCGATGGCGAGATCGGCCGTCGCGTCGACGATCGCGGCGCAGAACTCGAAGATGCGCGACGGATCACCGCGCCAGGCGCCCGGCAGCCGAGACGGCTCCGGGTCCAGGCCGATGCAGAGCAGGGACTGGTTGCGCTCTTCAGCGGCTTGCAGGCGAGCGCGGAAATTCATCACTTCATTCTAGGGATGCTGCCCGGGACGGACCCAGCGGCGGTCGGACCTTCAGACCTGACGTGCAAGCGCCTCGGCGGCGCCCGTGTACCGCGCCGGGGTCAGGGCCAGAAGCCGCGCCTTCTCCGCCTCGGGCAAGGCCAACGCGGCGATGAAGTCCTGCATGCCTTGCCGCGTGATGGCCTGGCCGCGGGTGGCCGCCTTCAGCTTCTCGTAGGGCTCGGGCAGGCCGTGTCGGCGCATGGCCGTCTGCACCGCCTCGGCCAGGACCTCCCAGCTGGAGTCGAGGTCCTCGGCCAGCGCGGCGCCGTTGACCTCCAGCTTGCCGAGCCCGCGGGCGAGCGAGTCGTGGGCGAGCAGCGTGTAGCCCAGCGCTACACCCATGTTGCGCAGCACGGTGCTGTCGGTCAGGTCGCGCTGCATGCGGCTGATCGGCAGCTTGCCGCTCATGTGGACGAGCAGCGCGTTGGCGAGGCCGTAGTTGCCCTCGGCGTTCTCGAAGTCGATCGGGTTGACCTTGTGCGGCATCGTCGACGAGCCGACCTCGCCGGCCCGCGTGCGCTGCTTGAAGTAGCCCAGCGAGATGTAGCTCCAGACGTCGCGGCAGAAGTCGATCAGCACCGTGTTGCAGCGGGCCACGGCGTCGAACAGTTCGGCGATGCCGTCGTGCGGTTCGATCTGGATCGTGTGCGGGTTGAAGTCCAGTCCCAGACGTTCTTCGACGACGCGGCGGCTGAAGGCCGGCCAGTCGAAGTCCGGCCAGGCGGCGAGGTGGGCGTTGTAGTTGCCGACGGCACCGTTCATCTTGGCCGGCAGCTCGACGCTGGCGATCCGGCTGCGCGCCCGGACGAGCCGCGCGACCACGTTGGCCAGCTCCTTGCCCACCGTGGTCGGGCTCGCGGTCTGGCCGTGCGTGCGCGCCAGCATCGGCAGCGCGGCGTGTTCATGCGCCATCGCGCGCAGTGTCGCGACCAGGCCGTCCAGGGCCGGCAGCAGCACCTCTCGGCGTGCGGCGCCCAGCATGAGCGCGTGGCTGGTGTTGTTGATGTCCTCGCTGGTGCAGGCGAAGTGCAGGAACTCGGCGTTGCGGGCGAGCTCCGGGCTGGCGGTGGCCTCGGCGCAGCGGGCCTTCAGCCAGTACTCGACCGCCTTCACGTCGTGGTTGGTCGTGCGTTCGATGTCCTTGATGGCCTGCGCGTCGCTTTCAGAGAACCGGCTGACCAGGCCCCGCAGATGCGTGCAGGCGGCGTCGCCGAGCGGCGGAAACTCCGCGAAGCCGGCTTCCGACAGCGCGATGAACCATTCCACCTCGACCTGCACCCGCCGATGCATCAGCGCGAATTCGGACAGCAATGGCCGCAGCGCGGCGAGCTTGGGCGCGTAGCGACCGTCCAGCGGCGACAGGGCCAGCAGCGGCGAGGGCGATGCATTCATGTCCGGAATTCTAGGGAGGGACCTTGGAGGCGCCCGCGGTGGTCGCGCAGAGAATCCGGGCCATCACCAACACTGCTCCCAGGGAGGGAGACCATGGACACCGAGAGCCCCATCTCTGCGGCCGCGCCCGCGCCCGCCTTGCCCACACGCCATGAGCACGCGTTGCGTTTCGTCGGCTCGGGCAGCGAATACTTCAGGATCTGGATCGTCAACCTGCTGCTGACGCTGGTGACCTTTGGCCTGTACTACCCGTTTGCCAAGGTGCGGCGGCTGAAGTACTTCCATGGGGCGACCGAGCTTGCCGGCCAGCCGTTTGCCTTCCATGCCGACCCCTGGAAGATGTTTCGCGGCTATGTGCTGATCGCGGTGATGCTGATCGTGTACTCGGCGGCCGGGCACTTTTCGCCGATGGCCGGCTTGATCGCGTTTGTCATCGTCGCCGCCGTCTGGCCCGCGTTGTGGCATTCGTCGCTGCGCTTCCGCCTGGCCAACACCAGCTGGCGCGGGCTGAGGTTCCACTTTCGCGGGACGGCCGGTGGCGCCTACCGCGTGATGGCCTGGCCCGCCGTGGCGTCGCTCGTGCTCGTGGGCACCTCGATCGCAATGGCGCCGGCGGACGAAAACAGCCAGCCGAGCACCGCGCTGGCGATCGTGTTCTTCGCCGTGTTGCTGGCGTTCTGGGCCGCCTTCCCGGCCTTCCTGTGGTTGATCCACCGCTACCGCCACGACCACATGGCCTTGGGGCGCGAGCACACGCGCTACAACGCCAGGGTCGGCCGCTACTACATGCTGTCGCTGAAGAGCATGCTGATCTCAGGCGGGCCCCTGGTGGTGCTGGGCATCGTTGCCGCCATCGTGATTCCGGCGATGCAGGCCAGCACCGCCGGTATCGCCCAGCGGGCCGACGCCGGGGCGGGTGCTGCCTTTGGCGTCGGAATGGTCGTCGGCATGGCGCTGTTCTACGTCGTGCTGATCGCCGTGGCCGGCGGCTACTGGACGGCCCGCATGCAGGCGGTGATGTGGAACGGCACCGCCAGTGCCCACATCGGTTTTGCCAGCAGCCTGCGCGCGCGTCCGATGATCGGCCTGTGGATCAAGAACGGCCTGCTGATCATCGTCACGCTCGGGCTCTACTTCCCGTTTGCGCAGGTGGCCACGGCGCGGATGCGCTTGCACGCGATGACGGTCACGAGCACGCTGGCGCTGGACGACCTGACGGCACGTCTGGGGTTGGAGAGCGAGTCCGCGGCCGGCGACGCCGCGGGCGATCTGCTCGGATTCGACATCGGTCTCTGACGGGCGGTTGAAGGTGCAGGCGCTCTACTTCGACGGCCACAGCGCCCGCGCCACCCCGGTGCGGCTGCATGTCACCGAGGCGGCGCTGCACGCGGTGGCCGCCGATCCGGGTGGCAACGCCGGTGCCGAAGCCGCAACGGCCTGGCAATGGCCGCTGACCGAGCTGGTCTGGCCCGAGCGCACACGCCATGGCCAGCGGACGATCGAGTTGAAGGGCGGCGGCACGCTGGTCGCCACCGACGCCGTCGCGTTTGATGCCTGGCGCGCTCGCCATGGGCATCGCGATGGCTGGATCGTGCGCGCCCAGCAGCATTGGCGCGGCGTGGCGCTGGCGCTGATGCTGCTGGTCGCCACCGTCGCCGGCGGCTACCGCTGGGGCGTGCCGCTGATCGCCCGCGGCATCGTTGCCGTCGTCCCGCAGGCGGCCGACCAGGCCCTGGGTGATGCGGCCCTGGCGAGCCTGGACCGCCAGTGGCTGGCGCCCAGCCGCATCGACGCCGCGCGGCAGGACGAGTGGCGGGCGCGCTTCGGGGCCTTGATGGACCAGGCGATGCCCGATGCCGGCCGTCGCCTGGCCTGGCAGCTGCACTTTCGCAGTGGTGGAGAGTCGCTCGGCGCCAACGCGCTGGCACTGCCGGGTGGGCACATCGTCATCACCGACGAGATGCTGGCGCTGCTCGTCGGCCATGAAGACACCGTGCTGGGCGTGCTGGCGCACGAATACGGCCACATCGAGCACCGCCACGGCATGCATGCCGTGGCGCGGCTGACCCTGGTCTCGCTGGCGGTGTCGGTTGCGCTCGGAGACTTCAGCAGCGTCATCGTTGCGGTACCGGTGCTGCTGGCCCAGGCCGGCTACTCCCGCGAGGCCGAGCGCGAGGCCGACGCCGCCGCGGCCCGGCTGCTGCGCGCCAGCGGCCGGTCGCCCGAGGTGATGGTGCTGCTGTTCGAGAAGATGGGCCAGCAGCGCGACGACAAGAAGAAGTCCGAGTCGTCTGCCTCGCGCACGCCAAACCTGCCGATCGCCTTCGCCAGTCACCCACAGGACGACGAGCGCATCCGCTTCTTCCGCGAGGCGGCACGGTGATCGCCTGTTTGGCGGGTGTCGTGGGGGGGCCTGAACGCCTACGATGGGCTCCTCTCCCCAGTGAGCGGCCGTCCATGACCAAGATGAATAGCCCCGCGGACATCGCCAGTCGCCTGGTCCCCGGACGTTCCATCCCGAAGCTCGCACGCCGCGGCGACATGCTGGCACTGAGCAAGGCGCTTCTTGCCGAGGCGCGCGAGACCTATGCCATCCCCGAGTCGGCGCAAACCGTCGCGGTCGGCTGGACCGGGTTCCCGGGCCTCGAAGCCAGGCGCTTCGTCGGGGCGTCGCGCTCGATCCGCGCAAGGACCTTGCTGCCGACTCCCGTCGACCACATCATGGCGCCCCGCTCGAATGCCCAGTTCCTCGATCACGCCGAGCAGGACGTGGCCAACGCCTTCATCGACGCGATCCAGGCCGTCGGCGGCGGCTCGGCGCTCGATGGCGAGTGGCTGCGTGTCGCGATATCGCACGCCAAAGGTCCTTGCAGCGCCTGTGTGCAGGGCCTGACCGATCGCCAGATGGATCCTGGGGTCCTGGCGCAGCTGAGCCGCCGCTTTCCCGGCTTGACGGTGACCTTGTTGTGGGTCTCCGAAGGCGGCCGTCTGCACCATGCCATCCTGCAAGGCGGCGAGCGGCTTTGAGCAGGCGATCGCTGTCATGAGACCGTATCGCGCGCTGCTGTTCGATGTCTTCGGCACCGTCGTCGACTGGTTCGGCAGCGTCAGTGCCGAGCTGCGCGCCAGCGGGCTGGCGCTGGACCCGGTGGCCTTCACGCAGGCCTGGCGACGGGGTTACGGCCCCGCGATGCAGCAGGTGCGCAGCGGTGAGCTGCCATGGACGAACATCGACGGCCTGCATCGGCGCATCCTGGACGGGCTGCTGGCCGAAAACGGCCTCGTACCGGGGCGCGACCTGAGCGAGGCCCAGGCCGCGGACCTGAACCGGGCATGGCACCGGCTTGCGCCCTGGCCGGACAGCGTCGACGGCATCACGCGCCTGAAGCGCCGCTTTGTCGTCGCGCCGCTCAGCAACGGCAATGTCTCGCTGCTCGTCGACCTGGCCCGCCACGGCGGCCTGCCCTGGGACGCGATCTTCAGCGCCGAGCTGTTCGGCCACTACAAGCCTGATCCCGAAACCTACCTCGGCGCCTGCCGCCTGCTGGGCCTTCAGCCCGCACAGGTGCTGATGGTGGCGGCCCACCCGAGCGACCTGCGTGGTGCAGCAGCCGCCGGCCTGGCCACGGCCTACGTCCCGCGCCCTGCCGAGCAGGGGCCCGGGGGCATGATGGAGCCCTGGACGGCGGGCGAGTTCGACCTCGTGGCGCACGACTTCATCGACCTCGCCTCGCAGCTCGGCGCCTGAGCCTGCCCATCCGTCCTCTGTTGCCCCTGTCGACCGAACCGATGACCCCCCATTCCACCGACTACCTCGTCGTCGGCGCCGGCACCGCCGGGTTGGCTTTTGCCGACACGCTGATCGCCCAGGATCCGAACGCCCATGTGACCCTGGTGGACCGCCGCGGCAAGGCCGGCGGGCACTGGAACGATGCCTACCCGTTCGTCACGCTGCACCAGCCGTCGGCGTTCTATGGCGTCGCGTCGTTGCCGCTGGGCAGCGGCCGGATCGACAGCGTCGGCCTGAACGCGGGCCTGGCCGAACTGGCCTCGGGCGCCGAGGTCTGCGCCTATTTCGATCGCGTGGTCCACCAGAGCCTGCTCGCCAGCGGCCGTGTCGCCTACTGCCCGATGCACGAGCACCTGGGCGATGGCCTGATCGAGTCCCTGCTGTCGGGCGAGCGCACTCAGCTTCAGGTGCGCCGGCGCATCGTCGACGCCAGCCACCAGGGCCCGTCGATCCCGTCCAACCACCGCCCGCGCTTCGAGGTCGCCGATGGCGTGCGCCTGGTGCCGCCCAACGCCTTGCCGCAGCTCTGGCAGCGCGCCGCAAGGGGCGAGTCGCTGCCGCGGCGCTTTGTCGTCGTGGGTGCCGGCAAGACGGCGATGGACAGCGTGAGCTGGCTGCTCGGCGCCGGCGCGCCGGCCGCGGCCATCCAGTGGCTGGTGCCACGCGATTCGTGGCTCGTCAACCGCGTGACGACCCAGAACGGCGCGGAGTTCTTCGATGCCGCCATCGGCGGGCAGGCCGACCAGATGCAGGCCTTTGCCGAAGCCGAGTCGGTCGAGGACCTGTTCCTGCGGCTGGAGGCGGCTGGCGTGCTGTTGCGCATCCACCGCGACCGCTGGCCGACGATGTTCCACCTCGCGACGATGACCCCGGCCGAAGCCGCATGGCTGGCCCGTGTGCAAGACGTGGTGCGCCTGGGCCACGTGCGCCGCCTCGAACCCGCGGCCATCGAGCTCGAACACGGCCGGATCGCGGTCGACGATCCGGCGGCGACGCTGTTCGTGGATTGCACCGCGTCGGCCGTGGAGCCGCGGCCGCTGCTGCCGGTGTTCCAGGACGGGCGCATCGTCCTGCAGATGCTGCGCCTGCCGCTGCCGGCCTTCAGCGCCGCGCTGACCGCCTGGATCGAGGTCCACGGCCGCGACGACAAGCACCGCAACGCGCTGGCCGCACCGGTGCCGTTCCCGCACAGCCTGGCCGACTACCCCAAGGCGATGGCCGTCGGCATGTGGAACCAGGCGCAGTGGGGCCAGGAGCCGGCGCTGCGCCAGTGGATGCGCGAGTGCCGGCTCGACGGTTTCAGCAAGCTGATGGCCAGTGCCTCCCGGGACAACCCGGCCCAGCAGGCCATCATCGCCCGCTTCAAGCAGCACGCCATGGCGGCGATGGCCAACCTGCCGCGGTTGATCGCATCGGCGGCCTGAGCGCGGCTCTTCAAGCCAGCAGCGCCCACAGCAGCACCAGCACCATCGCCAGCGTGAGGGCGAAGATCTGCAGCATCAGCACCGTGCCGGCGCGCAGCAGTCGCCAGCCGAGTCGGCCGCCGTAGACGCGGCGCATGGCCACGATGGCGTAGATCGGCATCGCGGCGAAGGCGGCAAAGCTCAGCCACGGGACGTTGAACAGGCTCAGCGCCAGCATCGCGAACCAGAACGCGTGCACGTGCAGCGCGAACACGAGGTGCTCGGTGTAGTGCAGGCGGCGGCTCCAGTAGACGAGCTTGAGCCACAGCGCAAAGCTCGGCAGCAGCACGAACATGCCCAGGCCCAGGTTGGCGAGCAGTCGTTCGCCGACGTTGTGCATCACCTGTTGAAGCTCTTGCGGGTTGCTGGCGCGCACCCGTTCCAGCCGCTTGCAGACCCAGCCCGGGAGGCCCTCGCAGAACCATTCGCCCTTGCGCATGCCGGCGCCGGTGCCTTCGCCCAGGGCGAGCAGGTTGTAGTTGAGCTGTTTGGGTTCCTTGGGCATGTCGCCGGCGTCGATCTGCATCGCGCCGTCGATGCTGGCGACGCCGACGATGCGGATCGCCAACAGCACGACCAGGCTGATCGTCAGGTACAGCCGCAGCGGCAGGACGTAATGCTTGCGCCGGCCGGCGAGGTACTGGCGCGTCAGCTCGCCGGGCTTGAACAGCAGCAGCTTCAGCGTGCGCCACAGCGCGCCCTCGGTGGCGAGGTAGGCGCCGCCGAACTGCTGCAGGAACTCACCCAGCCGCGGCGCGCGGATGCGCGTTTCCTGGCCGCATTGCGGGCAGAACGGCGGCACCGGTGCCGCCAGCTCGTGGCCGCAGTTGGTGCAGGGGCGGGGGCCGGCGTCAGGGTCCATCGGGTACCGCGGCAGCGCTCAGCGCCTGGGCAAACGCGGCCAGGCGCGATGCGTCCAGTCGACCTTCGGTGCGCAGGCTGCTGCACAGGTCGACGCCGTGCGGCTGCACCGCGGCCACGGCGGCGCCGACATTCCCGGCATTCAGCCCACCGGCCAGCCACAGCGGCAACGGGAACACGGCGTCGCGGATGCGTCGGCTCAGTGCCCAGTCGTGCGTGCGGCCGGTGCCGCCGAGCTCCTTGATGACGGCCTGCGGGTTGCCGCTGTCGAGCAGGATCGCGTCGACCTCGGGCGCCACCGCCAGGGCCTCGGCCAGCGAGGCCTCGCCCAGCACATGCACCACCTGCACCAGCTCGACACGGGGGCACAGATCGCGCAGCGCCCGCAGCTCGCTCCTGGGCACGTGGTCGACCAGTTGCAGCGTCGTCGGCCGCACCTGACGCCATTGCGCCGCAATGCCCGCGGCCGTGGTGCGCGCGGTGAGCAGGAAGGTCTTGACCGGCAGGCCGCGCATGGCCTTGGCGACGACCGCGGCGCGGCGCTCGTCGATCGCCCCCGGCCCGCTGGGCATGGGCGAGACCAGGCCCAGTGCCGCGGCACCGGCGGACAGGGCCATCCGCGCTTCGTCGGTGTCGGCGATGCAGCAGACCTTGAGCGCAGTGCGATGCACGCCGGCGCTCATGGCGCGCTCCCCGTGCGCAGGCGACGCGCCGCCGCGGCCAGCAAGGCACGCGAGTAGCGGTCGTGCAGGCCGAGCAGGGCCGTGAACAGGCGGCCGGAACGGCGCTCGCCGATCGCCCGGTCCCCACGGGGCAGCAGCGCGGATCCGAAACGCAGCACGGTCTCGCGGCCTGCGGCATCCGGCTCGACCATCAGCCACAAGCGCGTGCGGCCGGTCCGCTCGACGAGCAGCAACTGGCCTTCGGCCCGTGCCTCGACGCGCCAGACGGCAAAGCGCTCGCCGCGGCCCTCGCCGAGCGCCCGCGCGTCATCGTCCGTCGACGGGGCACCGGCCAGCGCGAGCACGGCACGTTCCAGCTTGAACAGAGGCGTCGTGTAGAAGGCGGCGACAAAGTCAGCCAGCACGATGCGGCCCGGCACGGTGCTGCGGTAGCTGTCGGTGAAAGCGCCTTCGGCGCAGTGGCGCTGGAGCAGCGCGCCGGCCGGGAGTTCGCAGGGAGTGACGGACATCGGGAGGGATTCAGGTGTGGATGACCCCGCGGCCCTGCGTCTGCAACGCTGCGGGCGCGATGCCGGGCACGAGTGTGCAGGCCGCCAGCACGGCAGCGCTGGCGGCGGCGGCGCTGGACTCGTCCGCGGCATGCACCCAGGCCAGCGCTTCGCCACGGGCCACGGGCGCCGCCAGTGCCTTCACGTTCGCAAGGCCGACCCGCGGGTCGATGCGGTCCCCCGGCTTGATGCGGCCACCGCCCAACGCCACGACCGCAAGGCCGAGCGAGCGGACGTCCCAGGCGGCGATGTGGCCGTCGGCGGGTGCGGGCACCGGACGCTGCACCGGCGCCATGGGCAGGCCAAAGCCGGTGGCCAGCACATCGGCCGGCCCGCCCAGCGCGGCGACCATGCGCGCAAAGCGTTCGGCGGCGCGCCCTTCGGCCAACGCCGCCGTGGCCCGGTCGCGGGCCGCTGCCACCGTGGCCGCCAGACCGCCGGCATGCAGCAACCCGGCGCACAGGTCCAGCGTCAGCGCGAGCAGTCGCGGCTCCTGGCGCTCGCCCTTCAGGAAGGCCAATGCCTCGGCGACTTCGAGCGCGTTGCCGGCGTGGTGGCCGAGCACCTGGTTCATGTCCGACAGCAGCGCGCGCGTCGGCAGGCCGGCGGCGGTGGCGACATCGACCAGCGCCTCGGCCAGGGCCGCGGCCTGGGCGTGTTCGACCATGAAGGCGCCGGAGCCGAACTTGACATCCATGACCAGCGCGTCCAGGCCGGCGGCGCGCTTCTTGGACAGGATCGAGGCCACGATCAGCGGCAGGCTCTCGACCGTGGCGGTGACGTCGCGCAGCGCGTACAGCCGCTTGTCGGCCGGTGCCAGGGTCGGGCCGGCGCCGATGATCGCGCAGCCGGCCTCGCGCAGCGCGCGGTGCAGCGTCGCCCGGTCGGGGTCGACGCGATAGCCCGGCAGGGCCTCCAGCTTGTCGAGCGTGCCGCCGCTGTGGCCCAGGCCGCGGCCGCTGATCATCGGCACCAGACCCCCGCAGGCGGCGACGATCGGCGCGAGCATCAGGCTGACCTTGTCGCCGACGCCGCCGGTGCTGTGCTTGTCGAGCACCGGCCGGTCGGCAAAGCCGGCGGCGCGCCAATCGAGCACCTCGCCGGAGTGGGTCATCGCGTCGGTCAGCGCGGTGGTCTCGTGGCGGTCCATGCCGCGCCAGACGATGGCCATCGCGAGTGCGGCCGATTGCGCGTCGCTCCAGCTGCCGTCGACCAATCCACGCACAAAGGCGCCGATCTGCGCCGCGTCGAGCGCGCCGCCGTCGCGCTTGGTGCGGATGACCTCGGCCGGCAGCATCGTCGGACGCGTCGCTCGGTGCTCAATCCACCAGCGTGACGCGCGGCGTCGGGTCCGGCGCCGGGGTGTTGGCCGTCAGGAAGGCGATCAACGCGTCGACGTCCTGCGCCCCGCCCAGGCGATTGCGGCCCTGCACCAGCATGCGCACGCCGTCGCCCCCCTCGGCGAGAAAGCTGTTGACGGTGAAACGCACGTTGCGATCCAGTGCCACGGGCTGACCCGCAAGGCGCAGGTTCTGCACCCGTTGGCCGTGCGCGGCGGAGGCCTTCCAGTCGTAGGTCAGCGACGACGACGGAATCAGGAACGACGGCCGTTCACGTCCGGGTGCCTGCTGGTCCTCGAGCATCTGCTTGAGCTCGGCGCCGGTCAGCGTCATCACGACCAGGCTGTTGCCGAAAGGCTGCATCGAGAACACCTCGCCGTAGCTGACGCTGCACGGCGGCGTGGCGCCGGCGGCGCAGCGCAGATCGGTGCGCACGCCGCCGGGGTTCATCAGCGCGAACTCGGCCCCGCCGCGCTCGGGCGTGCGCGTGGCGGCCCATTGCGCGTCGGCCACCAGGCGCCCGGCACTGGCGTCGCTGCGCGCGCTGCGGTCGAAGTTGCCGGCAATGCGCCCGACCGGGCGCTGCGCGCGTGGTGCGGCGGCGGCGGCGTAGGCGGCCACGCGCTCGGCCACCGCGGCCACGGGCTGCGCGTTCTTCAGCGCACTGGCCCAGGGCTCGGGCTCGGCGGAGATGATCGCGGCCTTCAGCGTCGCATCGCTGCGGTCGTTGAAGACCGGCAGGTTGCGGTGCTGGGTTTTCGTGCGGTCGACGTCGCCGGTCTTGGGGTCGAGCACCAGATCGGCGACCGAAACGCCGCGGCCCAGCGCCGTCGCCTGCATGACCACCCGACCGTCGATGACGCAGCGGTAGCCCTGGTGGGTGTGGGCCGAGAACACGATGTCGACTTCGGGAGACAGTCGCTTGACGATGTCGAAGATCGCACCGCGCGGGCGTGGGCAGCCGACGTCGTTCCACTCCAGCGGCAGGCCCGGAGTGCCGGTTTCGCCACCTTCGTGGATCACCGCCACCAGCGCTTTCACGCCCTGGGCCGACAGGCGTGCCGCCTCGCGGTTGATGCTGTCGGCCTCGTCGGTGAACTTGAGGCCCACGACGCCCGAGGGGACGACGATGTTCGGCGTGACCTTGGTCACCGCGCCGATGAAGCCGACGCGTACGCCGCCGAAGTCGCGCACGATGGAGGCCGGGAACAGCGTCTTGCCGTCGGCGGTTTCGACGTTCGCGGCAAAGTGCGGGAACCGCGCCGGGGCGTGCTTGCCAAGCGGGCACGACACCAGGTTGCCTTCGGCCGGCAGCGTGCGGCAGCCGCCGCCCATCACGCGCAGCAGTTCGTCCTTGCCGGCGTCGAATTCGTGGTTGCCGGGCGCGGCGATGTCCAGGCCCAGCAGGTTCATCGCGTCGATCGTCGACTCGTGCAGGAACAGAGCGCTGATCAGCGGTGTGCCACCGATCAGGTCGCCGCTGCTGACGGTGATGTGGTGCCGCGCCCCGGCGCGCAGCGACTGCACCAGCCCGGCGAGGTGGGCGGCACCGCCGGCGGACAGGCGCAGCGCACGTTCGCGGTTGGCCGGGTCGGGCCAGGGCAAGGACAGGCCGGCGGACTCGAGGTTGCCGTGGAGGTCGTTGAACGCGATGACGCGCACGGTCACCGGCTCGGTGGCGGGTGCGGCTGCCGGCATCGGGCCGCTGGCGCAGCCGGCAAGCCAGGCCGCCGACAGCAGTGCCAGGGCCAGCGATGTCTTGGAGCGCAGGAACATGGGCATCCTCTCAAACGGTTCGGGTGTCAGGCGCTGAGTGCCGGGATCACGGCTGCGAGCAGGTTGCAGGCGCGCTCGCTGGCGCTGGCGGCTGTGGCCATGGTGTGTGCGTGCGACAGCGACTCGTCACTCAGACCCGCGGCCATGTTCGTGAACAAGGAGAAGGCCAGCACCTTCAGGCCTGCGTGACGGGCGAGGATGGTCTCAGGCACGGTGCTCATGCCCACGGCATGTCCGCCCAGGCCCTGGAGCATCCGGATCTCGGCCGGGGTCTCGAACTGCGGCCCGAGCAGCCAGACGTAGATGCCTTCGTGCAAGGTCTGGCCGGCCTTGCGGGCTGCCGTGCGCGCCTGTTCAGCCAGTGTCGGGTCGTAGGCGTTGGCCATGTCGACAAAGCGCTTGTCGCCGCCCACGCCCGGATCGTCGACCAGTGGCGAGCGCTGGACCAGGTTCAGATGGTCCGTGATCAGCATCAGGCTGCCTGCGGGCATGCCGCGGTCCAGGCTGCCCGCCGCATTGGTCTGCACGAGCGTCGTGACCCCGAGAGCGGCCAGGGTGCGCACGACACCGCGCATCGCGCCCACGTCGCCGGTTTCGTAGGCGTGCTTGCGGCCCGCCAGCACCAGCACCGGCGTGCCGGACAAGGTGCCCGCGCGCACGAGGCCGGCGTGGCCACCGACGGCCAGGCGCGGGAAGGCCGGCAGTTCGTCGTAGGGCACGTCGATGGCGCCGTCGACCTTGCCGGCCAGTCCGCCCCAACCCGAGCCGAGCACGACGGCGATCCGCGGTTGCAGGGCGCCCAGGCGCTGGCGCAGTCGAGCCGCGCTGGCGGCGACGGCCGACGCCTCGGCCTCGGCACGGGAGGGATCAGGGGTCATGGAGGCTCCGAGAGGGCTTGGACCAGGCGCTCGGGCTCGTCCACGCCGATGAAGATTTCGCTGACGTCGCGCTCGCCGGTCGCGATCAGCAACGCCGCAGCAGCGAACGCGATCTTGGGGTGCTGGCGCAGCCGGTTCACGGGTGATGCGGCAATGGCAGGTGGTCGGGGCCGAAGGAGTGCGGCAGCAGCTCGCCGAGCGTGAAGCGGCCCAGCGGCTGGCCACTGGCGTCGAGCGACCAGATCACGCAGCGG
>JAJTGU010000178.1 GCA_021297985.1 Rubrivivax sp. | reverse complement strand
TGTCCGGAGTACGCGCGCTTCTCGAGCGACGCCGAGGGCATCCGCAAGAGCTTCGAGGGCAGCTCACTGGAGACGATCAAGTACATGGTGGCCAGTGGCATGGGCGTGACGGTGGTGCCGCAGCTCAGCGTGGCCAAGGACCGCAGCCCGAACATCCACCATGTGCCGTTCGCCGACCCGGTGCCGACCCGCCGCGTGGTCCTGGCCTGGCGGCGCAGCTTCCCGCGCTACGAGGCCATCGCGGCACTGCGCAATGCCATCTACGCCTGCGAGCTGGATGGGGTGAAGCGGCTGTCGTGAGCCCCGTGCCGGTCAGGGACCAAGGCTTGGCGCGACCCGACGGGTGATCACGTCGCGCCCGTACCGCGCCCATCCCGCGCCATCGAACCCACCCCGACCAGGAGTCCCCATGAGCAAGAAGACCCGCCGCCCCGCCATCGACATCGGCATCTCCGACAAGGACCGCGCCGCCATTGCGGCGGGCCTGTCGCGCCTGCTGGCCGACACCTACACGCTGTACCTGACGACGCACAACTTCCACTGGAACGTCACGGGGCCGATGTTCAACACGCTGCACACGATGTTCATGGCCCAGTACACCGAGCTGTGGAACGCGGTCGACCCGATCGCCGAGCGCATCCGCTCGCTCGGCCATGCCGCACCGGGCAGCTACGCCGCCTTCGGCGCGCTGGCATCGGTCCCGGACGCGCCGGCCTCGCCGCCCAAGGCGTTGGAGATGGTTCGCATCCTGGTCCAGGGCCACGAGGCGGTGGCGCGGACCGCGCGCAGCATCTTCCCGCTCGCCGACAAGGCCGCCGACGAGCCCACGGCAGACCTTCTGACCCAGCGTCTGACGGTGCACGAACAGGCGGCCTGGATGCTGCGCTCGCTGCTCGAAGAATGAGCCAGCGGCCGGCCTCGGCCGGCGCCGGATAATCGCCGGTTTGCCCTGACCGCGAGCGCCTGCCCCTGGCGACTGCGCCCCCACCCCGATGTCTGCCGAGCTCGAAACGCAGGTGCGCCGCCGCCGCACCTTCGCGATCATTTCCCACCCCGATGCCGGCAAGACCACGCTGACCGAGAAGCTGCTGCTGTTCAGCGGCGCGATCCAGATCGCCGGCAGCGTGAAGGCGCGCAAGGCCAGCCGCCACGCCACCAGCGACTGGATGGAGATCGAGAAGCAGCGTGGGATTTCGGTGGCGTCCAGCGTGATGCAGATGGAGTACCGCGACTGCGTCATCAACCTGCTCGACACGCCCGGCCACCAGGACTTCAGCGAGGACACCTACCGGGTGCTGACCGCGGTCGACGCGGCGCTGATGGTCATCGACGCGGCCAACGGCGTCGAGCCGCAGACGCGGCGGCTGCTGCAGGTCTGCAGGGCGCGCAACACCCCGATCCTGACCTTCGTCAACAAGATGGACCGGGAGGTCAAGGACCCGCTGGCGCTGATGGACGAGATCGAGCAGGAGCTCGGCATGGGCGTGGTGCCGTTCACCTGGCCGGTGGGCATGGGCAAGCTCTTTGGCGGCGTGCTCGACCTGCGCGAGGACCGCATGCGTGTGTTCAGCCCCGGCGAGGACCGCGCCGGCGGCGAGCAGGACCTGATCGACGGCCTGGCCAACCCGGTGCTGGCCCAGCGCTTCGGCAGCGCCTACGAGCAGGCCGCCGGCGAGGTCGAACTGGTGCGCGAGGCGGCACCCGGCTTTGACGGCGCCGAGTTCCTGGCCGGCCGCCAGACGCCGATGTTCTTCGGCTCGGCGATCAACAACTTCGGCGTGCGCGAGGTGCTGGACGCGCTGGTCGACCTGGCACCACCGCCGGGCAGCCGGCGCACGCTGCAGCGGGAGGTCCAGCCCGACGAGCCCAAGTTCACCGGCGTCGTGTTCAAGATCCAGGCCAACATGGACCCGGCGCACCGCGACCGGATCGCCTTCGTTCGCGTGGCCAGCGGCCACTTCGAGCGGGGCATGCGGCTGAAGGTCAGCCGATCGGGCAAGGAGCTGCGCCCGAACACGGTGGTGAGCTTCCTGAGCCAGCGCCGGGAGCTGCTCGACGAGGCCTTTGCCGGCGACATCATCGGCATCCCCAACCACGGCGTCCTTCAACTCGGCGACACGCTGACCGAAGGCGAGACGCTGCAGTTCACCGGGCTGCCGTTTTTTGCCCCCGAGATGTTCCGCGCCGTCGAGGTGGCCGACCCGCTGCGCACCAAGCAGCTGCGCGCCGGGTTGACGCAGTTGGGCGAGGAGGGCGCGATCCAGGTCTTCCGTCCGGTGGCCGGCAGCGTGCTGCTGCTGGGCGCGGTCGGGCAGCTGCAGTTCGAGGTCGTCGCACACCGGCTCGAACACGAGTACGGCTGCAAGGCACGCGTGATGCCGGCGCGCTACAACGTCGCCCGCTGGGTGACCTGCGAGCTCGACGAGGGGCCGGCCGCCAGCGAGCGCGAGCTCAAGCGCTTCATCGACGGCAACAGCCACCGCGTCGCGCTCGACGCCGTCGACGCCCCCTGCGTGCTGCTGGAGTACGCAGGCGAGCTGCGTGCGATGCAGGAGAACTGGCCCAAGATCAAGTTCCACGCCCTGCGCGAACACGCCGGGCTGGTGTTCCAGAAGCAGCTGGAGGGTTGATCAGGCGGCCAGTCCTTCCAGCAGCTGCTGGAAGGCGCGCACGCACAGCTCGGTGTCGTCGTTGGTGATCGACTCCAGCGGGTTGTGGCTGATGCCGGCGTTCAGCCCGCGCATGAACAGCATCGCCTGCGGCATCGCCTCGTGCAGCTTCATGGCGTCGTGCCCGGCACCGCTGGGCATGCGGTACAGCGGCAGGCCCAGTGCCTGCACGGCTCCTTCCCAGCGCTGCTGCCAGACGGGGTTTGACGGCGCGGCAGCGATGCGCAGCGTCTCCTCGACTTCAAAACGCAGGCCCCGCCGCGTGCAGATGCGCTCCAGCTCGGCCAGCACGTCGGCGACGCAGGCATCGCGCACCGGGTCGGTGGTGGCGCGGATGTCGAGGCTGAAGGCACAGCGCCCGGGCACGACGTTGATCGAGCCGTTGGGCACAGTCAGCTGGCCCATGGTCGCCACGACATCGGGCACCTCCGCCGCGCGGCGTTCGACAAACAGCGCCAGTTCGGCCGCGGCCGTGGCGGCGTCGCGGCGCCGGTCCATCGGCGTGGTGCCGGCGTGGCTGGCCATGCCGATGATCTCGCCCAGCATGCGCACGCTGCCGTTGATCGAGGTCACGATGCCGAGTGGCAGGTCGAGCTCATTGAGGACCGGTCCCTGTTCGATGTGGACCTCGACAAAACCGCGGTACCTCGACGGGTCGCGCGTGAGCGCCGGGATGTCGGTCGGGTTCAGCCCGGCTTGAGCCATCGCCTGGCGCATCGAGACGCCGTCGGCGTCCTGCTGGTCCAGCCAGCGCGGGTCGAACTGGCCGACCAGCGCTCCGGAACCCAGGAACACCGCCTTGTAGCGCTGACCTTCCTCTTCGGCAAAGCCGATCACCTCGATGTCGAAGGGCAGCCGCCGGCCCTGGCGATGAAGCTCGCGTACACAGGCCATCGGCACCAGGATGCCGAGGCGGCCGTCGTACTTGCCGGCATTGCGCACCGTGTCGTAATGGCTGCCGGTGAGCAGCCGTGGCGCACCACGATCCAGCCCGTGGTAGAGGCCGACGACGTTGCCGACGGCATCCAGCGTGACCTCGTCGAAGCCGCAGTCGTCGCGCATCCAGTGCATCAGCTGCCGCGCGCAGGCCTGGTGGGCGTCGGTCAGGTAGGTCACGGTGAGTTCACCCCGTTCGGCGTATCCCGGGTCGCTGTGCGCCGCCAGTTGCTCGGCCCAGTCCCACACCCGGTTGCCGAGTTCGGGGACATGACCCAGGCGCTCGTTCAAGCGGATCTCGGCGATGCGGTGCACGTTGCGCAGGCATTCGGCGAGCTCGAAGTCCGTCGGGTGGCCGAGCCGGCGTTCGAAGGTCGACAGGATCCGCGCCTTGCTCAGTCCCTGTCCCCGCGGCCCCCGCACCGCGAGCACGAATGGGAAGCCGAAATGCGCGCCGTAGTCGGCGTTCAGCTTCCGGATGCGGGCCAGCTCGTCGGGAGTGCAGTCGGTCAGCCCGACCCGACCTTGTTCATGCGCCGAGTCGGCCGTCAGCGTGCGCTCGACCATCGCCTTGCCCGCCAGCTCCGGGTGGGCGCGGATCAGCCCGCGCTGGGCGTCGATGCCGGCCTCGCGCACGGCCTGGAGCAAGGCAAGCTTGAGCTGGGCGGGTGACGAAAACGGTCGCCGGGCTGCCGCACGCTCGGCGATCCATGGCGAGTGTTCGTAGACGCCTTCGAGCAAGCGCACGAAGTCGTCGGTGCTTGCGGAGTTGAGACTGTCCAGGGTCAGCGCCATGGGTCACTCCCAGATGAAGGCGGTCGCAGGGTCGAAGGGATGCGCGGCTTTCCAATGCCGCGCGATGTCGATGCGGCGGGCGATCCAGACCCGGTCGTGTTGCTGCACATGGTCCAGGAAGCGCTGCAAGGCGCGCATCCGGCCCGGACGCCCCAGCAGCCGGCAATGCATGCCGATGCTCATCATCGTCGGGTGCTCGTCACCTTCGGCGTAGTGCACGTCAAAGGCGTCGCGCAGGTACTGGAAGAACGCGTCGCCGTGCGAATAGCCCTGCGGCAGCGCGAAGCGCATGTCGTTGGCGTCGAGCGTGTACGGCAGCACCAGGTGCGGTGCCAGCGCGTGGTCGCTGCGCCGCACCTGCAGCCAGAACGGCAGGTCGTCTCCGTAGTGGTCGCTGTCGTATTCGAAGCCGCCGAAGTCGGCGGCCAGGCGACGGGTCTGCGGGCTGTCGCGGCCGGTGTACCAGCCCAGGGCGCGCTGGCCGGTCAGGCGTTCGATGATCGCCATGGCGCGCGCCATGTGCTCACGCTCGGTCGCTTCGTCGACCTGCTGGTAGCCGATCCAGCGCCAGCCGTGACATGCGATCTCGTGCCCCAGCTCGATGAAGGCCGACGTCGTTTCGGGCGCGCGCTCGAGCGCCATCGAGACACCAAAGACGGTGAGCGGCAGGCCGCGGCGTTCGAACTCGCGCAGCAGCCGCCAGACCCCCACCCGGGAGCCGTACTCGTAGATGGTCTCCATGCTGAGGTGTCGGGCCGCGAACGCCGGCGGGTTGAACATCTCCGACAGGAACTGCTCGCTGCCGGCGTCTCCATGCAGCACGGAGTTCTCGGCGCCTTCTTCGTAGTTCAGGACGAACTGCAACGCGACCCGTGCGTTGCCGGGCCAAGCGGCATGTGGCGGGCGGCGGCCGTAGCCGATGAGGTCGCGCGGATAGCGGGTGTTGGGGGCTGGGGTGTTCATGCGGGGCCGAGGATGCGGGCGAGATCGGGCGAACGGGGGTCGAGCTGGAGTTGACGCTCGACGTGGCCGAGGTGGCTCTTCGCCAGGCGCGTGGCGGCACGGACGTCGCGCCGTGTCAGAGCCTCGACCAGGGCCTCGTGCTCGGCGAGCAAGGTCTCGGCCGACCGAGTGCTGCGGTAGGTCGTGGCGATCAACGCCGAACGGCCGAGCAGGTCGGCCAGCATCTGCGCCAGCACCTGGTTGCCGAGCATCCTCGCGAGCACGACCGGCAGGTCGTCAGGCTGTGATGGGTGGGCGCGCTCGGCCTGCACACGGGCGCGCAGTTCGTCGAGCTGGGCGTCGGTGATCGAGGTGCACAGGCGCCTGAGCATGGCGGCCTCCAGCATCTGGCGCAATTCGAGCACCTGGCGGGCTTCCTCGACGCTGGGGGTGGCGACAAAGGCTCCGCGTGCCGGCTCCAGCGTGACCAGGCGGTCGCGGCTCAATTGATGCAGGGCCTGGCGCACCAGCGTGCGCGAGACCTTGAAGACATCGGCCAGCTTCTGCTCGGCCAGCTTGGTGCCGGGCAGAAGGCGGCGCCCGACGATGGCGTCGGTGATCGCGGCCACGATGCGCTGCGTCGTCCCGACCTCGGGCCCGGGCCGGAGCGTGGTCCGGAGTGCGGTCCGGACGTGGCGACGGGACGGGGCGGCGGGCATGGTGGAGCGGCTCGGACTCGCACCAGTGTATACACTTCGACCGCCTTGTCGCACAGCCAGCAAAGGACACTTCGATGGGACACCTCAGCACCCACGTGCTCGACACCATGCACGGTCGCCCGGCGGCCGGCATGGCGGTGACCTTGCAGCGGCTGGACGGCCCGGTGACCGAAACGGTCCTGAGTCTCGTGCTCAACCACGATGGTCGGAACGACGGGGGTGCGCTGCTGGGTGGCCAGACCCTGGTGGCCGGCCGTTACCGGCTGCTTTTCGGGGTGGCGGCCTACTTCCGCGGCCTGGGCGTGGTCTTGCCCGAGCCGCCGTTCCTGGACGAGGTGCCGGTCGATTTCGGCATCGCCGACACCGAGGCCCGCTACCACGTGCCGCTGCTCGTCAGCCCCTGGTCGTACTCGACCTACCGCGGGTCCTGAGCGACGGCGCAAGGCGGAACGCCGGCCTCGACTGCATACACTTCCGCATGGACGCCTACCTCTTCGACTGGCTCAACCTGCTGCTGCGCTGGGCGCACGTCGTGACCGCCATTGCCTGGATCGGTTCGTCGTTCTACTTCGTGATGCTCGACAACAGCCTGAGCCGGCCCGAAAGCGACGAGCTCAGGTCCAAGGGAGTGGACGGCGAGATGTGGGCCGTGCATGGCGGCGGCTTCTACCACTCCAACAAGTACATGGTCGCGCCGCGCTGGCGGTCGCTGCCCGAGAACCTGCACTGGTCGTACTGGGAGAGCTACAGCACCTGGCTCACCGGCATGGCCTTGTTCACGGTGATGTACCTGTTCAACGCCGGCAGCTTCCTGATCGACAAGACCGTGTTCGACTGGTCGCCGGCGGCCGCGATCGTCGCGTCGCTGGCCTTCCTGGTCGTCTGCTGGCTGGTCTACGACGCGATCTGCCGCCTGTTCGGCGAGCGTGAACACGGCGACATCATCGTCGGTGTTGCGGTGCTGGTGCTGGTCGTGGCCGCGTCGTGGCTGGCCTGCCAGTTGTTTGCCGGCCGCGCCGCGTTCCTGCTGGTCGGCGCGATGCTCGCGACGACGATGAGCGCCAACGTCTTCTTCTGGATCATCCCGGGCCAGCGCAAGGTCATCGCACAGTTGCGCGCCGGCCAGTCGCCTGACCCGGTGCATGGCCGCCGCGGCAAGCAGCGCAGCGTGCACAACACCTACTTCACGCTGCCGGTGATCGTGGCGATGCTGTCCAACCACTACGGTTGGCTGTACAGCGGCGAGCACAACTGGCTGGTGCTGGTGCTGCTGATGCTGGCCGGGGCCCTGATCCGCCACAGCTTCGTCGCCCGCCACAAGGCGCATGTGCAAGGCCGGCGTGCGCCGTGGGAGCATGCCGTGGTCGGAACGGCGGTCCTGCTCGCGCTGGTGGTGTGGCTGGCACCTCCACCGCCCAGCGCCGAGGCCAAGGCGGCAGCCGCAGCGGCTGCTGTGGCGCCGGCGAGCTACGCCGAAGTGCGAGCGGTCGTCGATCAACGCTGCGCGGTGTGCCACAACGCCGCCGTGCAGCAGAAGAACGTTGCGCTGCACACCCCCGAGTTGTTGAAGCAGCACGCGCAGGCGGTCTATCAGCAGACCGTGGTGCTCAAGCAGATGCCATTGAACAATTCCACGCAGATCACCGACGCGGAACGGGCGCTGATCCGGCGGTGGTTCGAGTCCGGGGCTGCGGTGCCTTGAGTGGAGGCCGGGGCGGTCGTCAGCGCAGCAGGAAGCGCAGCACGCGATCGGCCATGCGGCCATAGGGCGGCATCATCAGGGCGAGGCTGGACCAGCGTGCCTGTGTGAACACCGGCCGGAGCTTCGAGAAGGTGTTGAAGCCTTCCTGCCCGTGGTAGTGGCCCATGCCCGACTCGCCCACGCCGCCAAAGGGCAGCTCTTCCTGGCCGACGTGCATCAGCGCGTCGTTGACGGTGACGCCGCCGCTCATCACACGTTCGATCACCCGCTCGATGCGGTCGCGGCGATCGCTGAACGGGTAGACCGCCAGCGGCCGCGGGCCGGCGTTGATGCGCGCGATCACCGCGTCCAGATCGTCGTAGGGCAGCACCGGCAGGATCGGACCGAAGATCTCGCGTTGCATCAGCTGTGAGGCCTCAGGTGCGCCGACCACGATGTGCGGCGCGATGCGGTGGCGTTCGATGTCGAATGCCGGCTCGATCAGCGGCAGTACCGTGGCGCCCTGCTCGCGCGCTTCGTCCAGCGCCGATTTCAGGCGCAGGAAGGCACGGTGGTCGACGACCGAGGTGTAGTCGGGCGAGTCCAGGTTGGGGTAGCGGCTGGGCACGATCTCGCGTGCGAGAGCGACAAACCGCTCGACGCTTGCGCGTGGCACGAAGACATGGTCCACGCTGGTGCAGATCTGCCCGGCGTTCAGGTACTTGACGAACAGGATGCGTTCCGCGGCCAGACGCAGGTCGAAGTCGTCGCAGACGATGGCCGGCGCCTTGCCACCCAGTTCCAGCGTCACCGGGCACAGGTTGGCCGCCGCAGCGGCCATCACCGCGCGGCCGGTCGTGCCGGAGCCGGTGAAGAGCAGGTGGTCGAAGGGCAGCTTCGAGAACGCGATGCCGACGCCGCCGGTCTCGTCGAAGACCTGCAGCTTCTCGGGCGGGAAGTAGGCCGGCAGCCGCGCGATCAGCAACTGCGCCAGGTGACGCGAGTTCTCGCTCATCTTGACCATCGCGCGGTTGCCGGCCGCGAAGATGCTGGCCAAGGGCACCAGGCTCAGGTTGATGGGGAAGTTCCAGGGCACGATCACGCCGACCACGCCCAGCGGTTGCGGGATGACGCGGTTGCGGCCCAGGCCGAAAGCCAGGCGGTCGACGCCACGTCGCTGCACCCGCATCCAGCCGGCCAGGTGCCGGCGCGTGTGGCGCAGCGCGCTGAGCACCGGCGCGATCTCGGTCAGGCGTGTCTCGTGCGCAGACCGATGACCATAGTCGGCGCTGACCGCGTCGACCAGGGCCTGCTCGTTTTCGTGGACGAAGCGCTCGAGCGTCTTCAGGTCGGCGAGCCGCTCCGCGCGGCTGGGCACGGGGTGGGCGAGGTAGGCCTGGCGCTGGTGCTCAAGACACTGCGACAAGGTGCGGGACAGTGCCTCGTCTGCCGGAGAGGCGGGGAAGTCGTCGCGCTTCATGGTGCTGGTTTCGCTGGCGGCGCGGCGGCGTGCCGCGAGGGCGTGATTGTCGCGGTAGTGCTGCGCTGAGGCCGCGCTGATCGCGTTGCGGACTGGTTTTTGAGCCCAGAAAGATCGATGCGCATCTGTGTTGGTGCGGCAAGTCCGAGCCTGTGGGGTGACACCTGTTCAGCGGGAACGCCACGAGAGGTTTCTCTCGCCAGATATCGCCCATAGACGATTTGCTATACAAATTGCTTAAAGACGATTTATTGACTTAATCGGTTAAAAGCGATAGGCTTGGGAAATCACTTCTAACCGATAACTTTCGTGGACTATCCCGTCCAGCTCGCAAGCCAGCTGCGGCAGTTGCTGAAGTCCTTGCGCAAGTCGCGGCAGATGACGCAGGCTGAACTCGCCGGGCGTCTGGATGTCGTGCAGTCGCGCATTGCCGACATCGAGCGCGACCCCGGCGCGGTCAGCGTGGAGCAGCTGCTGAAGGTTCTGGCCATACTCGGTGCGCAGATCGTGGTCCGCGAAACCGCCACCAGGGGCTCAGTGCCCAAGCCGGCAGTGCAGATGCCCGGCGCACAACAGGACTGCCCGCCCGATGACGAGCCGAAGGGCCAATGGTGAGGAGCAGGACCCCGATGACCATCGCATTGGGTGAGGTCATGGACCGGCCCGAAAGACACACCGGGGTCAGTCGTGGCTGATCCACGCGAGCTCTGGGTCTGGATGAACGGTGTGCGCGTGGGCACATGGCAGCGCACGCCCACCGGCGGCCATCGCTTCATCTACGAAGAGTCCTGGCTGGCGTCCGATCGGGTGCGGCCCTTGTCGTTGTCGCTGCCCATCACGCCTGACCGGACGGTGGCGGGGCCGGTGGTGGCCCACTTCTTCGACAACCTCTTGCCTGACGACGAGCGCATCCGGCGCCGTGTCAGCGGCCGCTTCAGGGTCGGCTCAACCGACGCTTTCGAGTTGCTGCGGGCCATCGGCCGTGATTGCGTCGGCGCCGTCCAGCTGATGCCCCCCGATCAACCGCCGACCGGCTTCGACCGGGTCGAGTACGAGACCATGGACGATCAGACCGTCGCCCGGCACTTGCGTGGAGTTGCAGCTGAACCTGGCCTGGGGGCCGACCAGAACCCCGACGACCTGCGTATCTCGATTGCGGGAGCGCAGGAAAAGACCGCGCTGTTGCGAGTCGATGGCCAGTGGTGTCGCCCGCGCGGTGCCACTCCGACCACGCACATCCTCAAACTGCCTCTTGGCCTGGTCGGCGGACGCCGCCTGGACCTCACGCACTCGGTCTACAACGAGTGGCTGTGCGCGCAGCTGCTGCGCGAGATGGGCCTGCCCGGTGCGGTCACAGACATCGCCACCTTCGGCGACGAGACGGTGCTCGCGGTGCAACGCTTCGACCGGCAGTGGGTGGGGGGACCCAATGCCGAGAACCGCTGGATAGCCCGCATCCCGCAGGAGGACTTCTGCCAGGTGTTGGGGGTGTCCTCCCACGACAAGTACGAGGCCCAAGGCGGACCGCGCCTGGCCCAATGCCTTCAAGTGCTTCGAAGCGGTCGCAATGCCACCGCCGACATCCGTCACTTCCTGTGTGCCCAACTGGCGTTCTGGCTGCTGGCAGCCACCGATGGCCATGCCAAGAACTTCTCCATCTTCCTGCTGCCCGGTGGCGGCTACCGGATGACGCCTCTGTACGACGTCATCTCAGTCTGGCCAGTCATCGGCAACGGGCCGAATCTGGTGACCTGGCAGGAGGCCAAGCTCGCGATGGCGGTGCGCTCGAAGAACGTGCACTACGAGCTCGCTCGCATCCAAACCCGGCATTGGCAAGGGCTGGCACAACGCAGCGGGGCAGAAGGCACCTGGGAGGCGATGCAGGCGCTGGTCGCCAGGGTGGAGCCGGCCATTGCCAAGGTACAGATGCTGTTGCCCGCGGGGTTTCCGGAGCGCACGGCGCAGACCATCTTCGACGGCCTGCGCCAGCAGAGTCGGACTTGGGAGGCAGGGCTGCAGGGACTGGCGTAGCTGCTGCAATCCAGGCGTCGACTGAGAATTGACAGCGCGTGGAGCAGCAGGCCGAAACCGAGTTGCCCCGCGGCGACAGTTCCGAGGCTGCAAGGCGCGCGGCAGTTCATGCATCAAGCGTTGCCATGTCGTGATCAGCTCGTCCAGTCCTACCGGGGCCAGCTCTGTCCTGCACGGACGCGTTCGCCAGGGCGCGTCTCAAGGTCAAGATCAGTTTCGAACGGGCGACGGGCAGCGTATCGGTCGTGGAGATCCTTGCGGTCTCGCCGCCTGAGCCGCGCTCGGGACGTTCGCCGAAGCGCGCCGCGCAGTGAGCCCCGAGTCACACTTTGTCGATTGAAGAGAGGTCGAATCCACTCGGGCCTGTGCCGCTGACGGCGTCAACGAAAACGGGGCGCCCGACTCTCGTCAAGCGCCCCGCAAAAGGTCAACTGGCACTCAGCCCTTCACGCACACCACCTGCTTCAGCGTGTGCACCACCTCCACCAGGTCACGCTGGGCTTCCATGACGGCGTCGATGTCCTTGTAGGCCGCGGGCGTCTCGTCGATGACGTCCTTGTCCTTTCGGCACTCGACGCCTTCGGTGGCAGCGCGGTGGTCGGCCAGCGTGAAGCGGCGCTTGGCCTCGGTGCGGCTCATCACGCGACCGGCACCATGGCTGCAGCTCTCGAAGCTGTCAGGGTGGCCCTTGCCACGCACGATGTAGCTGCGCGCGCCCATGCTGCCGGGGATGATGCCCAGCTGCCCGGCCTTCGCGCTCACCGCGCCCTTGCGCGTGACGAAGACGTCTTCACCGAAGTGGTGCTCGCGGCTGACGTAGTTGTGGTGGCAGTTCACCGCCTCGATGTGGCTCTGGAAGCTCTTGTGGATCACCGCCTTGGCGGCCTCGATCACGCGCTTCATCATCACCTCGCGGTTGGTGGCCGCGAACTTCTGCGCCCAGCCCACGGCGCGCACGTAGTCGCCGAAGTAGCGCGAGCCCTCTTCGAAGTAGGCCAGGTCGCGATCCGGCAGGTTGGCGTTGTTGCGGATTGCGTCCTGCTTCGCCAGCTCGATGAACATCGTGCCGATGAAGTTGCCCACGCCGCGCGAGCCCGAGTGCAGCATGAACCACACGAAGCCCGCTTCGTCCAGGCACACCTCGATGAAGTGGTTGCCGGTGCCCAGCGTGCCCAGGTGCTGGATGTGGTTGGTCTTCTCCAGCTTCGGGTAGTCGCGGCACAGCTCGGTGAACTCGGGCTCCAGTTGCGCCCAGGCCGTGTTCACCGAGCCCGGCGCCTTCTGCCAGGCCCCCGGGTCACGCGCACCCGGTTGACGGCCATGCGGCACGGCGCGTTCGATGGCCGAGCGCAGCGGCGCCAGGTTGTCGGGCAGGTCTTCCGCCTTCAGCGTGGTCTTGCAGGCCATCATGCCGCAGCCGATGTCCACGCCCACCGCGGCCGGGATGATGGCCCTGAGGGTCGGAATCACCGAGCCCACGGTGGCGCCGATGCCGTAGTGCACATCGGGCATGGCCGCGATGTGGTGGTGCACGATGGGCAGGCGCGCGGCGTTGGTCAGCTGGCGCTTGGCCGCATCCTCGACCGGCACGCCCCGGGTCCACATCTTCAGCGGCACACCGCCGCCCACGTCTTCGTGGATGTAGTGGGTATCCATGGTTCATTCTCCTTGCCCGGTGATCCCGGGCCCTGGGGAGGCTGCCGATGCAGCCTTCCCCAACGCTCGACGCAGCTTCATGTGTGCGTCGAGAACTTCCACGGCCGGTCTTCAGTTCAGCCGTGATCCTTTCGGCAGGCGCGCAGCCAGCCACTCATGAACGTCGGCACGGATGTGCCGGCCCGCCAGCAGGAAGTCTTCGAAGCGGCTGGGCACGTAGGGCAGGTACAGCAGCCGCATGCCCGCTTCTTCCGGCGTGCGGCAGGCCTTGCGGCTGTTGCAGGCGCCACAGGCCGTCACCAGGTTCATCCAGGTCCAGCCGCCACCGCGCGCTTCGGGCACGATGTGTTCGCACTGCAGGTCGCGTTCAGCAAAACGCTGCCCGCAGTAGGCGCAGGTCATGCGATCACGCCGGAACAGCTTCTCCTTGCTGAACGAGGGCACCACGTCGAACAGATTGACCCTGGGCGCGCCGCTCAGTGCGACGATGGGAAACACCTCGATCAGCGACTGGCAGCCGCGCGCGACATTGAAGCCGCCGCGCAGCGTGGCCAGCGGGCTATCGCCGTCGACCCACGCCACCGAGCCCGAGGCCATGTGCGTGGCCGCCTGCTCGAGCGAGATCCACGCCTGGGGCGTGCCCTGGATGTCGAGTTGCAGCACGTGGCTGTGAGATTGCGGTTGCATGGGCGGCCTCCTTTCGTGGCCTGACGTGGGGAACGGATGGATGGAACGTCCGGGTGGGATCGAACCACCGGCCTCGGCCTTCGGAGGGCCGTGCTCTTGCCGCTGAGCTACGGACGAGTGGACAAGAGATGGCAGCGACGGATCGCCGCCGCATCAGCGCCGGTAGTGATGGCGATTCACGCCGTCAAAAGCCACCTCTGCGCATGCAGCACTGCTTGAAACAATCTCGCAGCGCCACACGGGCATGGATCGTTACGGCCGAGTTTCTCGGCCAACTCCTTGCTGCCGCGCACGATGCGATCACCGCGCTTGACCCCCGTCTCAGACGGGAAGCCCTTGCGTCGCTTGCTCGTGATCTTGAAAGCACACGTCATCTTCGTCGATCGGTTTCATGGCGCACCTCCTGTGCTGTGGATGGAACTGGTCGTCCGGGGTGGACACGATCCACCGGCCTTCGCCTTATGAGGGCGCTGCTCTACCGCTGAGCTACCGGACTGCTGCTTGGTCCCCTCGGTCCGAGTCGAACGGACATGCCCTGCGGGCTCCGGTTTCTGAGACCGGTGCGTCTGCCTATTCCGCCACGAGGGGGTGATGCGGGTGCGCCGCCAGAGGGCAGGTACTCTGCCGCCCGAGTCCGCGACGCATGGAATTCGAATGCGCTTGGGGGTGACCGGCCGGAGTCGAACCGGCACCCGCGGGTTCACAGCCCACGGCTCTGCCATTGAGCTACGGCCACACCCAAGCACACGCTTGGTGCTGGTCTCGGTGGCAGGTCTCGAACCTGCGGCCTCGTGATCCCAAATCACGCGCGCTGCCATCTGCGCCACACCGAGATGAAACTGGCTCCCCGACGTGGCTTCGAACCACGGACCTCCTGGTTAACAGCCAGGCGCTCTACCGTCTGCGCTATCGGGGAATTGAACTGGCGCCTCGTGACCGATTCGAACGGCCGACCCGCCGGGTAGAAGCCGGCCGCTCTTGTCCGCTGAGCTAACGAGGCCTGGACTCGACGATCCGATT
>JAJTGU010000087.1 GCA_021297985.1 Rubrivivax sp. | reverse complement strand
TGAGCTCGACCCATGCCATCCTCAGCACTTTCCGTGCCCGGCTGGCCGCCCAAGACGTGGAGGGTCTCCAGCAGATCGAAGTCACCCTCGTCGTCCTGCCCTTCGAAGTCGGAGAAGTTCTGGATCAGCGCACCGCGCACCTTCTCGCGACGAAACCAGTCCATCGTCGCGTTCGACAGGATGCGCTGGAACAGCAGCGGCAACTCGGTCGCCGGGCGGTCCGCGTAGTTCTCCGACAGCTTGATCATGGCCTCCTGGACAATGTCAAGTGCTGCGTCGTCGTTCCGTACGCTGTAAACCGCGCGCTTGAAGGCCCGCTTCTCGACGCCCTTCAGGAAGTCCGCAAGTTCTTTGTCGGTGGCCAAAGGGGCGACTCGCGGCCGGCGTCGGCGCGCAACAGGTACGCCCGGATTTGGCGCGAAAGGATTATGTCATTGCCCCTTTTGGGGTCATCGCTGCATCAACAGGCGGCGGCCGCCGCATCGGCAGCGCTCCACGCCTACCAAGGGCGGACCGGCGCCAATGCCATAATGCTGCTTCGCACAACGTTTTCTGGGCCCAAGCCCGGCCGTTCGACCCGGACGGCGGTTTTTTGGCCGCGCACGCACCGAATCCGCCTCACGAGGGCGCAAGGAGGTGCACCGATGGTTTTTCGTCAGAGAAATTCACAAAGGTTGTCGACATGGACATGTCTGCCGCGGAAGTCAAGCGTGCCGCATCGGCACAAGGCTCTTCCTCTCTCTCCCACCCGCTGCCGCCCGGCGCCGAGATCAACGGCTCCGAGATCCTCGTGCGTTGCCTGCAGGCCGAGGGCGTCAAGTACCTTTGGGGTTACCCCGGGGGTGCCGTGCTCTACATCTACGACGCGCTCTACAAGCAGCAGACCATTGAGCACGTACTCGTGCGACACGAGCAGGCTGCGATCCACGCTGCCGATGGCTATGCGCGTGCCACGGGCGAGGTCGGCGTCGCATTGGTGACCTCAGGTCCTGGTGTCACGAACGCGGTGACCGGCATCGCGACGGCCTACATGGACTCGATCCCGATGGTGATCGTCACCGGGCAGGTTCCCACGCCTGCGATCGGGCTCGATGCCTTCCAGGAGTGCGATACGGTCGGAATCACGCGCCCGATCGTGAAGCACAACTTCCTGGTCAAGGATGTCCGCGACCTGGCGATGACGATGAAGAAGGCGTTTCACATCGCCCGCACGGGCCGACCCGGTCCGGTGGTGGTGGATGTGCCCAAGGACGTCTCGCTGAAGATGGCTCCCTTCTCTTACCCGGACAAGGTCGAGATGCGAAGCTACAACCCGGTCAAGAAGGGCCACGGGGGACAGATTCGCAAGGCGGTGCAACTGCTGCAGCACGCCAAGCGCCCCTACATCTACACCGGCGGCGGCGTGATCCTGGGCAACGCGTCTGCCGAGTTGCGCCAGCTCACCGAACTGCTCGGCTTCCCGTGCACGAACACCTTGATGGGTCTGGGTGCCATCCCCGCGAGCGACCCGAAGTTCCTCGGCATGCTCGGCATGCACGGGACTTACGAGGCGAACATGACGATGCAGCACTGCGATGTGCTGCTTGCCGTCGGTGCGCGCTTTGACGACCGTGTGATCGGCAATCCCAAGCACTTCGCACAGAACGAGCGCAAGATCATCCACATCGACATCGACCCGTCCAGCATCAGCAAGCGGGTCAAGGTCGACATCCCGATCGTCGGGGACGTGAAGGAGGTCCTTCCTGAGCTGCTCGCCCAGTTGCGCGAGGTTCCGCGCCCCGACGCTGCGACCCTTGCGCCTTGGTGGGCCCAGATCAACGAGTGGCGCCGGCGCGATTGCCTGGCCTACCGCAACAGCAGTGAAGTCATCAAGCCGCAGATGGTCGTCGAGAAGCTCTGGGAGCTGACCCGCGGCACCGATGCCTATGTGACCAGTGACGTCGGCCAGCACCAGATGTGGGCGGCGCAGTTCTATCGCTTCGAGGATCCACGTCGCTGGATCAACTCTGGCGGCCTCGGCACCATGGGCGTGGGCCTTCCGTATGCGATGGGCATCAAGCTGGCGAAGCCGGATGCCGACGTGTTCTGCATTACCGGAGAAGGCAGCATCCAGATGTGTCTGCAGGAGCTGTCCACCTGCAAGCAGTACAACACCCCGGTCAAGGTGGTGAGCCTGAACAACCGCTACCTGGGCATGGTGCGGCAGTGGCAACAGCTGGACTACGGCGGCCGCTATTCGCACAGCTACATGGATGCACTGCCGGACTTCGTCAAGTTGGCCGAGGCTTACGGCCATGTCGGCATGCTGATCGAACGCCCGGAAGACGTCGAGCCCGCGTTGCGCGAGGCGATTCACCTGAAGGACCGCACCGTCTTCCTGGACATCCGCACCGACCCAACCGAGAACGTCTGGCCGATGGTCCAAGCGGGCAAGGGCATCTCAGAGATGCTGCTGGGTTCGGAAGACCTCTGAGCCGGGTCTGCCGGTGGCGGGTGTCAGCGTGGGTTACCGCCCCGACGTCTGAAGAGCGCGTGGCCAGGACATCCAACATGAAACACATCATCGCCGTGCTGCTCGAGAACGAGCCCGGTGCCTTGTCGCGTGTCGTCGCCTTGTTTTCGGCCCGTGGCTACAACATCGAAAGCCTGACCGTCGCGCCGACCGAGGACTCCAGCCTGTCGCGCATGACCATCGTGACCACCGGCAGCGACGAGGTCATCGAGCAGATCACCAAGCACCTGAACCGACTGATCGAGGTCGTCAAGGTGGTCGACCTGACCGAAGCCGCCTTCACCGAGCGCGAGTTGATGCTGGTGAAGGTGCGCGCGGTTGGCAAGGAGCGCGAGGAAATGATGCGGATGGCCGAGATCTTCCGGGGCCGCATCATCGACGTCACCGAGAAGAGCTACACGATCGAGCTGACCGGCGATTCGGCCAAGCTCGACGCTTTCCTGGTCGCCATCGATCGCGCCGCGATCCTTGAGACTGTCCGCACCGGTGCCAGCGGCATCGGCCGCGGCGAACGCATCCTGCGCGTCTGAACCGTCCCCCATCCCCCATTCTCAGAACCCCCGGGTTCATCTTCGAAGAGCAAAGAAGGAAGCATCATGAAGGTCTATTACGACAAGGACGCCGACCTGAGCCTGATCAAGGGCAAGAACGTCACCATCATCGGCTATGGCTCGCAGGGCCACGCCCACGCGCAAAACCTCAGCGACAGCGGTTGCAAGGTCACCGTCGGCCTGCGCCGCGGCGGCTCCAGCTGGGCCAAAGTCGAGAAGGCGGGCATCAAGGTCGCCGAGGTCGCCGACGCTGTGAAGGAGGCCGACGTCGTGATGCTGCTGCTGCCCGACGAGCAGATCGCGGCGGTGTACAGCAAGGACGTCGAGCCGAACATCCGTGAAGGCGCGTCGCTGGCCTTCGCTCATGGCTTCAATGTGCACTACGGCTTTGTTGCGCCGCGTGCCGACCTCGACGTCTGGATGGTTGCGCCCAAGGCTCCCGGCCATACGGTGCGCGGCACCTACACGCAGGGCGGCGGCGTCCCTCACCTGATTGCCGTACATGCCAACCAGAGCGGCAAGGCGCTGGACCTTGCGCTGAGCTATGCCGCCGCCAATGGCGGTGGCAAGGCCGGCATCATCGAGACCAACTTCCGTGAAGAGACCGAGACCGACCTGTTCGGCGAGCAGGCGGTGCTCTGCGGTGGAACGGTCGAGCTGATCAAGGCGGGCTATGAGACGCTGGTCGAAGCCGGTTACGCGCCTGAAATGGCGTACTTCGAATGCCTGCACGAGTTGAAGCTGATCGTCGACATGATCTATGAAGGCGGCATCGCCAACATGAACTACTCGATCAGCAACAACGCTGAATACGGCGAGTACGTGACCGGTCCCAAGATCGTCACCGAAGAAACCAAGAAGGCCATGCGCCAGGCGTTGCGCGACATCCAGACCGGCGAGTACGCCAAGAGCTTCATCCTTGAAAACCGGGCTGGCGCACCCACGCTGATCAGCCGTCGACGCCTCACCAGCGAGCACAGCATCGAGGTCGTGGGCGAGAAGCTCCGGGCGATGATGCCCTGGATCAAGGCCAACAAGCTGGTCGACAAGAGCCGCAACTGAGGGCTGGCAGCTGCGCGAGGCGTACCATCCCCCCCAATGAAGGACGACCTGCGCCCGCTGCCAGAAAGCACTGACGTGACGGAGGCACATGACGTGCCCCGGCCACGGCGCCGAGGCATCTACGTGCTGCCCAACGCGATCACGTTGGCGGCCTTGTTTGCCGGTTTCTACTCGGTCGTGATGGCCATGAACGGCCGTTTCGAGACGGCCTGCATCGGCATCTTCTGTGCGGCCGTTCTAGACAGCCTGGACGGACGGGTCGCCCGCATGACGCACACTCAGAGCGCGTTTGGCGAGCAGATGGACAGCCTGTGCGACATGGTCAGCTTCGGTGCAGCACCGGCCTTGATCGTCTACACCTGGGCTTTGCAGGGCCTCGGGAAGCCGGGCTGGATCGCCGCCTTTGTGTACTGTGCCGGCGCGGCCCTTCGCCTCGCGCGCTTCAACACCAACAACGCCGTCGTCGACAAGCGCTTCTTTCAGGGCCTGCCCAGCCCTGCTGCCGCGGCGCTGGTGGTCGGAACCATCTGGGTCCTGGAGCAGGAGGGCTTGAAGCCGGGGGCCGACAACCCCTGGCTGGCCTGGGTGGCGTTTGGCGTCACCCTGTACGCCGGGCTGACGATGGTGACCAATGCGCCGTTCTACAGCTTCAAGGTCTGGGGTGGCCGGCGCACCGTACCGTTTGTCGTCATCGTCGGCATTGCACTGGGCATTGCGGTCATCAGCCTGGATCCGGCACTGGCATTGTTCGGGCTGTTCTGCATCTATGGCCTCTCCGGCTACGTCATCTACGCCTGGCGCAAGGCCAAGGGCCAGCCGGCCAGCGTGATCGCCACCTCGACCGATGAGCCCGATGAGAAGGGCCTGCACCCTGAGCAACCTGAACCGGGTCCGGATCGCTGATTCCGCGTGCTACATTCCGCGCCATGTCGTCGACCCGTGCGCTTCTACTACTTCCGCCTTCGCGGGAGCGCTGATCGACCTCATCTGCTGTCCAATCGTCCGACGCCAGACCGAACCTTGAGATCAACGGCCCGCCAGCGCAAGCAGCGGGCCGTTGGTCATTTTGTCCCTCAGTGGCTGCTTGGAACCCCCACCTGAACCGACCGCACCATGACCGACAAGCTCATCATTTTCGACACCACCTTGCGCGACGGCGAACAGTCCCCGGGCGCCTCGATGACCCGCGACGAGAAGCTGCGCATCGCGAGGCAACTCGAGCGGCTGCGCGTGGACGTGATCGAGGCCGGTTTCGCGGCTTCGAGCAATGGCGACTTCGAGGCCGTGAAGGCGATCGCCAATGCGATCAAGGACTCGACCGTCTGCTCACTGGCACGCGCCAACGACCGCGACATCGGTCGCGCGGCGGATGCCCTGGCCGGTGCGGCACAGGCGCGCATCCACACCTTCATCGCCACGTCGCCGCTGCACATGGAAAAGAAGCTGCGCATGACGCCTGACCAGGTGTTCGAGCAGGCCCGTCTGGCGGTGCGCTACGCCCGCAGCCGCTGCGGCGATGTGGAGTTCTCGCCTGAGGACGGCTACCGCTCGGAGCCCGACTTCCTCTGTCGGGTGCTTGAAGCGGCAATCGCCGAGGGTGCGACGACCATCAACATCCCGGATACGGTCGGCTATGCGGTGCCCGAGCTCTATGGTGAATTCATCCGCATGCTGCGCGAGCGCATCCCCAACAGCGACCTTGCCGTGTGGAGCGTGCACTGCCACAACGACCTCGGCATGGCGGTTGCCAACTCACTGGCCGGTGTGAAGATCGGCGGCGCACGCCAGGTCGAGTGCACGATCAACGGCCTGGGCGAGCGTGCCGGCAACTGCTCGCTCGAAGAGGTGGTGATGGCGGTCCGCACCCGGCGCGACTACTTCGGGCTGTCCCTGGGCATCGACACGACGCAGATCGTTGCGGCCTCGCGCATGGTCAGCCAGACGACCGGCTTTGTCGTCCAGCCGAACAAGGCGGTGGTCGGCGCCAACGCCTTTGCGCATGCCAGCGGCATCCATCAGGATGGCGTGCTGAAGGCTCGAGACACCTACGAGATCATGCGTGCCGAGGACGTGGGCTGGGCAGCCAACAAGATCGTGCTGGGCAAGCTTTCGGGTCGCAACGCGTTCAAGCAGCGCCTGCAGGAACTGGGGATCGCCTTGGACAGCGAAGCGGAAGTCAATGCGGCGTTCACCCGCTTCAAGGACTTGGCCGACCGCAAGGCCGAGATCTTCGACGAGGACATCCTGGCCCTCGTCAGCGACGAGAGCGTCACCGCCGAGCAGGAGCACTACCGCTTGCTCGACCTGTCGCAAGGCAGCGCGATGGGCGAGAGGCCACATGCCAGGGTGGCCTTTGCAGCCGGGTCGACCGAGCACCATGCCGAAAGTGACGGCAATGGCCCCGTCGATGCCAGCCTAAAGGCGATCGAGTCCAGGGTCCAGAGTGGTGCCGAAATGCTCCTCTATTCAGTCAATGCGATCACTTCGGGCAGCACAGAATCGCAAGGCGAAGTGACGGTGCGCCTTCAACATGGGGGACGTGTCGTCAACGGGGTTGGTTCTGACCCCGACATCGTGGTGGCGTCCGCCAAGGCCTACCTGGCCGCCCTGAACAAGCTGCACAGCAAGGCCGAGCGGGTTGCCGCTCAGGGGTGATCGGCTGCGAGGCCCGGGTTAACCCAGGGTTTACTTGAAGAAGTAGTCGCAAGTAATTGATATTGCGCGCGTTTTTTGGCCGGCTTACACTTCCCGGCTTGGTACGGCCCGCGAGGGCCGTAGTCTCCACTTGCAAGACCCGGGTGAACGCAACGATGAAACAAGGCTGGCTGTCGATCCTCGTCGCTGTGTTGTTGAGCCTGTCGGTGCCTGATGCGGCATGGGCTCAGAAGTCGGGTTCTGCGTCGACCAAGGCGAGCAAGGCGAGCAAGGCTGGGCCAGTGAAGAAGGCACAGCCAGCCCAGGCGGGGCGCAAGGCGGTCAAGGCCCGTGCGCAGCGCAGCGGCAAGGCGGCTCCGCGCAAGACTGCGCGGCGGGTTGTCCCGGCGCGGCCCTCGGAAGGCCAGTTGGCAGGTCTGCACCGCACGGAAGACCCGCTCGACTTGCGATCGAGCGTGGCCTTGGTGGTCGACCAGAACACCAACGAGGTCCTGTTGGCCAAGAACGACCAGGCGGTGTTGCCCATCGCCTCGATCACCAAGCTGATGACGGCCCTGGTGGTGGCAGACGCACAGCTTTCTCTCGATGAACCGCTTGTGGTCTCACGCGAGGATGTCGCGATCTTCCCGGGGAGGCAGTCGCGTCTGACGGCCGGCACGTCGTTGACGCGCGGCGAGTTGCTTCACCTGGCCCTGATGTCCTCGGAGAACCGTGCCGCACATGCCCTGGGCCGAACCTTCCCCGGCGGCATGGTCAATTTCGTCGGCCTGATGAACGCCAAGGCACGTGAGCTCGGCATGCGCGACACGCACTATGTCGAGCCGACCGGCTTGTCGAGCGACAACCGCTCGAGCGCGCAGGATCTGGTGCGGTTGGCCAAAGCGGCCTTCAGCTTCCCGATCCTGCGGGAACTGAGCACTTCGGTCGAAGCCGCAATGCCAGTCGGTCGGCGCAACGTCCAGTTCCGCACGACGAATGGGCTCGTACGCAACCCGCAATGGGACATTGGCCTTCAGAAGACCGGCTACATCGCGGCCGCCGGTCGTTGTGTGGTGATGCAGGCCGAACTTGCGGGTCGCCAGTTGATCATGGTGCTGCTGGATTCGGCTGGGCGCTACTCGCGCATCGGGGACGCCGAACGGATTCGCAGCTGGCTTGGAGCTGGCGCATCGCCGATGGTGTCGCCGCAGCCTGCGAGGGAAGCGCATCCGACCGACGCCGCTGGAATCGATCCATCCGGTGCCCTCACCGCACCGATGATTCAGTCGTTGCCTCGGTAACCCAAGGCGGCCGAGATCTGGGCGGCGGTCGACTGCACGCGTTCGAGCCAGGATTCCTCCAGGCGGTCGGCCGGTGCGGACACCGACAAGCCCGCCACGAGTCGGCCCTGGTCGTCGAAGATGCTGGCGGCCATGCAGCGGACACCCAGCTCGAGTTCTTCGTCGTCCCTGGCCATGCCGCGCTGGCGAACAAGAGCCAGTTCTCGCTCCAGTCTTGCCAGATCGGTAATGCTGTTGCGCGTGTGACCGACAAGCCCGGTCCGCGCGGCGTAGGCGCGGACCCGCAGGTTGTCGTCCTGGGCCAGGAACAGCTTGCCGACCGAGGTGAGGTGCAGCGGCGCTCGGCCCCCGATCGCGCGAACGACCTGCATGCCCGACCGCTCGCTGTAGCTGCGTTCGATGTAGACGATCTCGTCACCTTGTCGAACCGAGAGGTTGACCGGTTGGTGGGTCAGTCGGTGAAGCTCGCGCATCGGGGTCAGGGCGGCGTCGCGCACATCAAGCCTGGCCTTGACCAGGTTTCCCAGTTCCAGCAGCCGCATGCCGAGGCGATAGCTGCCCGCCTGAGGCCGATCGACCAGACGCCCGCTGGCCAGATCGTTGAGGATGCGATGGGCCGTCGACGGATGCAGTCCGCTGCGCTCGCTGATCTCCTTCAATGCCATCGGCTCGGCCTGGCTGGCGAGCAGGTCCAGCAGCTTGAACACGCGTTCGAGCACCTGGATCGTTGGCGCGGAAGGGTCCCGGGTGGCCATGGGTTCAGAATGTGGTGATGCTCCATTTTGCATCGCAAAACGTATGACTGCCCAGCGAAACCCGGTCTGCGGCTGGTTGTTGCGCCTGGGCGTGGCCGTGATGGGTTTGGGAGCCATTTCGCCGGCAATCGCGCAGAGTGCAACGGCGCCTGTTGCCGAGCGGCTTTCCAGCAGTGCGTCGCCCGTTCCGGCTTTGCGGGGCCGGCTGACCGCCAGCCAGATCGGACTGGTCATCAACACCGCGGATCCCTACTCGGTGGCGGTAGGGGATCACTACCGGCGGGCCCGCGGCCTTGCAGACGACCAGGTCTTGCGGGTCGAACTCCCGATCCGCAATGGCCTGGATCCAGCAGAGTTCCTGGCCCTGAAGACCGCGATCAACCGCCGATTCGGGTCAAACATCCAAGCCCTGGCCCTGGCCTGGGTCCAGCCCTATTCGGTGGCCTGCAACAGTCTGACTGCGGCACTGACCTTGGGTCTGGACGAAGGCTTGTGCAGTCGCAGTTGCGAGCCCACACGTCCATCGCCGTACTTCAACGCCGCGACACACCGGCCGTTTTCTGACCTGGGCGTGCGGCCTTCGATGCTGCTGGCCGCGAACTCCATCGACGAGGCCCGGGACCTGATCGACCGCGGAGTGGCTGCCGACGGCTCGTTGCGCCAACGCGGGCGCGGCCTTGCCGAGATCTGGCTCACGACCTCGTCCGACCGGGCCCGCGCGGTGCGCAGCGTGCTCTATCCGCCGGCTCAGACTCTGGGTCCGCCGGCGGTCCGGATCCGCGTCGAAAACGAATCCGCGTTGGTCGGTGCCGAGCGGGTGCTCATCGCGATGGCCGGCAGCATGCGACCGGCGATGCCGGCCACTCCTGCGGCTTGGCTGCCCGGAGCAATGGCCGATCATCTGACCTCTTTCGGCGGAACCCCGGGCGCCAACACGGTGACCGGGCAGTCGACGGTGCTGGACTGGATTGCCAGCGGCGCCACGGCCAGCCACGGCACCGTCAGCGAGCCTTGCAACCACCTGCAGAAGTTTCCTCACCCCCAGTTGTTGCTGTTGCACTACCTGCAGGGCGCGACCGCGATCGAGGCCTACTGGCGCAGCGTGGCTTGGCCGCAGCAGAGTCTGTTTGTCGGCGAGCCACTGGCCGCACCCTTTGCGCCGCGCATCAGGCCGCCAGTGGCGACAGACGCCGGGCGTTGATCAGCCCAGCGCAGCGGCAACGGCCTCGCCGCTGCGCACTGCGCCTTCCAGCGTGGCGGGGTAGGGGCCATCCACATGATCTCCGGCGGCCCAGAGTCCGTTGGCGATGCTGGCTTTGGGACGGACCAGGCTGGGCGTACAGCGGAACGTCGCGCGCTTCTCGGCCATCACCTTGACCACGCTCGCGATGTCGCGGCTGTCGTCACCCAGCGCGCCTTGCAACTGCGCGACGGCGGCCCGTCCGGTGGCCTCGAGCCCCCGTTCGACCCAAGGGGCGGCGCCGCTGACAACCAGGGCGATGCGGCCCGGCGCGACCCCCAGCAGTTCAAGGTCGAATGCAAACTGTGCAGGCGCCTGCGGGCCTTCGACAAGCGCCAGCATCGGCGCCGGCAGCCGCCGCTGACGGTGGGCAAACACCGTGACGATGGGCTCGTAGCGCAACCCCCGGGCCATGGCGGCCCAATGCGGCGCGTGCTTGTCGGCCAGGCGTGCGGCCTCCAAGGGCGGGGTGGCTAGCACGACCGCGTCAAACGGCTCGCCGCCCGCGGCGTGTTGCACCCGGAATTCGCCGGAGACGCGCTCGATGGCGAGTACCCGTACCCCTGGGCGCAGATCTGCACCGCGACCTCCCAGCCAGCGCCAGGTCGGCACCGGGAGCAGGTCGGAAAGGCCGCAGCGGGGCAGGAGCAGGTCGGCCGAACCCGGGCCGCTGAACAGTGCGTCCCGCAGCACGCGCAGCAGCACTTTGGCGCTCGCTTCGGCGGCGGGCGTGTTCAAGGCGGCGACGCACAGCGGCTCGATCAATTCCCGAATCACGGCCTGGGGCAGGCCCGCCGCCAGTCGGGCCGCCGTCCAGTCGGCCGGGCAGGCGAAGCGCATCGCGGCCCAACGACCACAGCGGGCGAGCAGGGCCATTCGGGTCGACAGCGGCCAGCCGCGGTGGCCCAGGACGCCGCGGACGAAGGCAGGGATCGCAGCGCCCGAAGGCAGCACCAGGCCGTGGCCTCGCGCGTCGACCAAGGCCAGCGGACGCCGTTCGAGCACAGCAGCCGGGTCGATGCCGACATCGCGCATCAGGCCCAGCGTTCGACGGTAGGCGCCGATCAGGATGTGCTGGCCGTTGTCGAATACCGCCCCGTCGGCCAGCGCAACGCTTCGTGCCCGGCCACCGGGCTCGGCGGTTTCGTAGACCGTCACCGCGTGGCCCGCCTGGACCGAGCGCACGGCGCAGGCCAGGCCCGCCCAGCCCGCGCCGACGATCGCAATGCGGCGCGCGCGCGTGGTCGGTGTTGTCATCGGCCGCGCAGGTGCGTGCGGGCCGCGATCCAGAGCTTGCGAAGCGGCGTCAGCGAGGTCCGCTGGTGCAGCACCTGAAAGTCCTGGGATTGGATCTCGCCCAAGAGGCTGCGATAGATGTTGGCCATCATCAGTCCCGGTTTCTGGGCCTGGCGGTCAGCGGCCGGCAGCAGCGCGAAGGCTTCGTCGTAGGTGGCCTGGGCGCGCTCGGCCTGGAAGCGCATGAGGGCCTGGAAC
The DNA here is from genome assembly GCA_021297985.1 of Rubrivivax sp. GTDB lineage: Bacteria > Pseudomonadota > Gammaproteobacteria > Burkholderiales > Burkholderiaceae_C > Rubrivivax. The sequence continues at coordinate 31,774 of JAJTGU010000087.1, read as the reverse complement.
CGGTCGCTGTAGCCCCACGGAGGATCTCGCTTGAGCAGCTCGTGGGCCTTGACGTCGAAACGCTGGAGTTCGGCCACCGGCAGGTAGATCCGCCCGCGGCGGGCGTCCTCACCGACATCGCGCACGATGTTCGTCAACTGCATCGCAAGACCCAGCCGGTGTGCGTACGCGACGGTCGCGTCCTGGCTGCGTCCGAAGATGTTGGCCGCGACTTCGCCCACGATGCCTGCCACGAGGTGACAGTAGCGCTGCAGCGATGCGTAGTCGAGGAACCGGGTCTGGGTCAGATCGGTTTCGCAACCTTCGATCACGGCCAGCAGGTGCTCGGCCCGGATGTCGAACGACGGAGCCAGCGGAAGGAGAGCCTTCAGCACCGGATGGCCAGGCGCGGCCCCAGGGGAAAACGCGGCCTGGACTTCGCGCTTCCACCAAGCGAGCTTGGCTGCCGCGACCGACGGATCGCTGACCTCGTCCACCACGTCGTCAACCTCGCGACAGAAGGCGTAGAACGCGGTGATGGCCAGACGTCGTTGCGGCGGCAGAAACAGGAACGCGTAGTAGAACGACGAGCCGCTCTTGGCGGCCTTGTCCTGGACATATTGCTCGGGCGTCATCGGGTGGGTGTGTCCAGGGCCGTGGCGGCGTGTGGCGAGTGGCGCATCGTGGCCGCACGCCAGAGCAGCCCAGGCGTGTCCCAGACGGTCAGCTTCGGACGGTGCACGAGACTGTCGAACCCACGCTGACGCAGCTTGGAGGCGATGGTCAACCCGCCTTGAACCACCAGGCGCAGTTCCCAGCCGATGCGCCCCGGCAGGTTTGTGGCCAGCGGGGCACCCTGATTCATGGTCGCCACCGCCCAGGTGGTCAAGGTCTGGACCAAGCGCCGAGCGGCGGGGCTGTCCGTCGCTGTCGCCAGGTCCTGTGCATCCACGCCATGTGAAAGACGGTCGCACTCCGGGACGTAACAGCGGCCGCGTGGACCGTCCCGGCTGAGGTCTTGCCAGAAGTTGATGAGCTGAAGTGCCGTGCAGATGTCATCCGAGCGCCGCAAGGCGAGCGGGTCGTGCACGCCGTAAAGATGGAGCAGGAGCCGCCCGACGGGGTTGGCCGAACGCTCGCAGTAGTGCAGCAGACTGGCCCGATCGGGGTAAGGCGGGTTGTGCACATCCTGCTCGAAGGCGTCAAGCAAGGCGTGCAGCGGCTGACCTGGCAACGCATGGGCGTCGGCCTGCCTTTGGAGGCCCGCAAACACCTGAGGCCACCGCTGGCTGGCGCTGCGGTTCGCGAGCGCGTCAATCAGATCTCCGCGGTACTCGGCCAGCAACGCGAGCCGATCCTCCGGCGAGGCATCGCCTTCGTCCGCAAGGTCGTCGGCGGTGCGGGCGAAGTGATAGATCGCCACCACCGCGGGTCGGATCCGCGGTGGACACAGGACAGACGCGACGGGGAAGTTTTCGTAGTGGCCCTGAGGCATGGGCCGCGATTCTCACGGTTTGTCACCTGCGTTTGCCGTCACTTGGCGCCGTGACCTTGCAGGTCATCGCAGGACGGTTGACAGGGCCCCGGGGTTTGCGTTTATAACTGACCGGTCAGTCATTAGTGAATCCTGGGTGATGAATACCAACCGCAGCCGCACCGTTTGCGCATCAGTCGCTGTCGCCGCCATTGCACTCTTGCTCTCCGCCTGCGGCCGCCCGGCTCCGGCGCCCGAGCCGGTGCGGTCGGTGCGGACGATGACGATCAGTGCCGCCACCACCGGCGGCCAGAGCGAGTTTGCGGCTGAAGTGCGGGCGCGGACCGAGACGAGGCTCGGGTTCCGTGTCCCAGGCAAGCTGATGGCGCGCCCGGCCGAGGTCGGGCAGCGCGTCCGGTCCGGTCAGGTGCTGGCCCGGATCGATGCGACCGACCTGCGGCTGTCCCAGGACGCCGCGCAGGCCGGCTTGAGGTCGGCAACGTCCAGCTTCGAACAACAGGGCGCCGAGTTCAAGCGCTTCACTGAACTGCGCGAGCAGGGCTTCATCAGCGCCTGGGAGCTTGAGCGGCGAAAGAACGCTCTCGAGGCTGCACGTGCCCAGCTTGACCAGGCCCGTGCGCAGGCCGACGTCCAGGGCAACCAGGCCGCTTACGCGGTGTTGACTGCCAACGCCGACGGGATCGTGACTGCCGTGGAGGCCGAGCCCGGCACGGTGCTGAGCGCGGGGACGCCGGTGCTTCGCCTGGCGCACGATGGGCCACGGGACGCGGTCTTCCAGGTGTCGGAAGACGCCGCCCTGGGCATGCGGGTGCTGATCGGCAAACGGCAGGCGATCACGGTGCGGCCCTGGGGCACGACGCAGCAGTTCCCGGCCACCGTGCGCGAGGTCGCTGCTGCGGCGGACCCGGTCACGCGGACCTTCACCGTCAAGGCCGACCTTGGCGATGCGAGGCTGCAACTGGGTCAGACGCTCACGGCACTGGTCTCCAGACCGGTGCAGGCCGGTGTTGCGCGCCTGCCGCTGGCGGCCTTGTGGCAACAGCAGGGGCAGTCAGCGGTCTGGGTGCTGGATCCCGCAACGATGACCGTGAAGGCGCAGACCGTGGTGGTCGCCGGCGCCGACGGCAATGAGATCATCGTCGCCCAGGGGCTGAGCGCTGGGCAGCAGGTGGTCACCGCAGGGGTGCATGTGCTGACGCCCGGTTTGAAGGTCAAGCGCTACCTGGAGCCAGGATCGTCTGCCTCGCCGGGTGGGCCTCCCGGATCGTCGTCTGGCACGGCCCCTGTTGCTCCGGTCGCTGCGTCGCAGGTCCGGTCGTGAACACGTCGCGCTTCAACATCTCCCGCTGGGCGCTCGAGCACCCGGCGCTGACCCGGTACCTGATGATCGTTCTGATGGTTCTGGGCTTCGCCGCCTATTTCCAGCTGGGTCAGGACGAGGATCCGCCGTTCACGTTTCGCGCGATGGTCGTGCAGGCCTTCTGGCCGGGCGCGACGGCGCAACAGATGGCCGATCAGGTCACTGACAAGATTGAACGCACGCTTCAGGAGGTTCCGCATGCCGAAGTGCTGCGCAGCTTCACGAAGCCCGGCGAGTCTCTGACGATCCTTCAACTGAAGGGTTCGGCGCCACCCAAGGAGGTCGCCCAAAGCTGGTACCAGGCCCGCAAACGGGTCGGCGACATTCGCCACACGCTGCCGCAAGGCACCGTGGGTCCGGTCTTCAACGACGACTTCGGCGACGTCTACGGCAGCATCTTCGCGCTCAGTGCCGATGGTTTCAGCAGGGAGGAGACCCGTGCCGCGGCCGAGCGCATCCGCCAGCGACTTCTGCGGGTTCCCGACGTCGCCAAGGTCGAGCTTTTTGGCGTCCAGGCCGAGAAGCTGTTTGTCGAGATCTCACAGAAGCGTCTGGCCCAGCTCGGCCTGGACATGACCCAGGTCATTGCCCAGATCGGGGCCCAGAACGCAGTCGAGAACCCCGGCCTGTTGAACGCCGGCGCCCAGAACCTGCAAGTGCGAATTGGCGGCCAGTTCGACTCGGTTCAGGCACTGCGGGACTTCCCGATCCGCGGCTTGAATCCGGCCACTGGAGCGGGTAGCACGATCCGCCTGTCCGACATCGCGGAGGTCCGGCGCGACTATGCCGATCCGCCAGGCGTTAGCGTGCGCCATCAGGGCCGGAGTGTGGTGGCCATTGGCGTGTCGATGGCTCGTGGCGGCGACATCATCGCCCTGGGCAAGGCCTTGCAGACCGCAAAGTCCCAGCTCCAGGCCGACCTGCCGCTGGGCCTGACGCTTGAGCAGGTTCAAGACCAACCCAAGGCCGTCAGCCGAAGCGTCGGCGAGTTCGTGAAGGTGCTGGTCGAGGCCATCGTCATCGTGCTCGCGGTGAGCTTCATTGCCCTGGGCCTGCACACCCGTCCGCTGCGCATCGACATCCGTCCCGGTCTCGTCGTCGCCATCACGATCCCGCTGGTGCTGGCGATCACCTTCGTGGCGATGTACTACTGGGGCGTGGGCCTGCACAAGATCTCGCTCGGGAGTCTGATCATCGCGCTCGGCCTGCTGGTCGACGACGCGATCATTGCCGTCGAGATGATGGTGCGCAAGCTCGAAGAGGGCTACGACAAGATGCGCGCCGCAACCTATGCGTACGAGGTGACGGCGATGCCGATGCTGACCGGCACGCTGATCACGGCCGCCGGCTTTCTGCCCATCGGTCTGGCCCAGAGCGTGACCGGCGAGTACACCTTCGCGATCTTTGCGGTCACCTCGGTGGCCCTCATCGTCAGTTGGGTCGTGTCGGTCTACTTCGTGCCGTACCTGGGGGCCTTGCTGCTGAAGGTTCGCCGCCAGGGGAGTCCCGTTGGCGAGCCCGCCCACGAGCCGGTCGGCGAAGGGCCGCACGAGCTGTTCGACACGCCGTTCTACAGCCGTTTCCGCGCTCTCGTCGGCTGGTGCGTGCGTCATCGCTGGATCACGATCGCGCTGACCGTCGGCATCTTCGGCCTCGGCATCGTCGGCATGGGCAAGGTCCAACAGCAGTTCTTTCCGGATTCGAGTCGTCCCGAACTGCTGGTGGATCTCTGGTTGCCCGAAGGCTCGACGATCCGCGAGACCGAGATGGTGGCACTGCGCTTCGAGACCCGCATGCGCCAGGAAGCCGGGGTCGAGTCGGTGACGAGCTGGATCGGGTCGGGCGTGCCGCGCTTCTATCTGCCGCTGGACCAGGTGTTCCCGCAGGCCAATGTCAGCCAGTTCATCGTGCTGCCCCGGGACCTGGCGGTCCGCGAGGCTCTGCGTGTCAAGCTGCCGCAGTTGCTGGCAACCGAGTTCCCCGAGGTGCGCGGTCGCGTCAAGCTGCTGCCCAACGGGCCGCCCGTGCCGTACCCCGTGCAGTTCCGGGTGGTCGGTGTGGACGTCGGCGAAGTCCGGCAATGGGCAGACAAGGCGAAGGACATCTTGCGTGCCGAGCCCGAGATGCGCGGCGTCAATGACAACTGGAACGAGTCGGTCAAGGTGCTGCGCCTTGAAGTCGACCAGGACAAGGCCCGCGCGCTCGGCGTCACCAGCCAGGGCATCGCCGTGGCGGCGCGCACGATCCTTTCGGGCAGCACCATCGGCCAGTACCGCGATGGTGATCGGCTGATTGACATCGTGCTGCGCCAGCCGGCTGACGAACGTCGATACATCACCGACCTGGCCAACGCCTATGTGCCAACGGCCAGCGGCCGGTCGATCCCGCTGTCCCAGGTGGCCAAGGCCTCGCTGGCCTGGGAGCCCGGCGTGCTGTGGCGCGAGGGGCGTCAATACGCGGTGACGGTCCAGGGCGACGTGGTCGAAGGTGTTCAAGGTCCGACCGTCACGGCCAAGGCCTGGCCCAAGCTGCAGGCGCTGGCCGCCACGATGCCGCCCGGCTATGCCATCGAGATTGCCGGGGCCGTCGAAGAAAGCAGCAAGGGGCAGGGCTCGATCCTCGTCGGCGTGCCGCTGATGCTGTTCATCATCCTGACGCTGCTGATGCTCCAGTTGCAGAGCTTCAGTCGCGCGATGCTGGTGTTCCTGACCGGGCCGCTGGGCATTGCGGGGGTTGCAGGGGCGCTGTTGATCCTGGACCGGCCGTTCGGCTTCGTGGCGCTGCTTGGCGTGATTGCGCTGAGCGGCATGATCATGCGCAATTCGGTGATCCTGATCGACCAGATCGAACAGGACCGGGCCCGGGGCGTGCCGGACTTCGACGCCGTGGTCGAAGCCGCCGTGCGACGCTTCCGCCCCATCGTCCTGACCGCCGCCGCAGCGGTGCTCGCGATGATCCCTTTGTCGCGCAGCGTGTTCTGGGGCCCGATGGCGGTCGCGATCATGGGCGGCCTGATCGTCGCCACCGCGCTGACGCTTCTGGCCTTGCCGGCGATGTACGCCGCATGGTTTCGCGTGAAGCGCGACACGCCACAGCCGACTTGAGTGGCCCGCGGTGGACGGCTCGAAGGGGTGGGTCGGGCCGCTAGAATCGTCGGTTCGCTTGGGCGACGGTCGTGGTGCGAATGCACAAGGCCGTCGCACCATCCACCGCGCGGGTGGCGAAATTGGTAGACGCACCAGGTTTAGGTCCTGACGCCTTCACGGGCGTGCCGGTTCGAGTCCGGCCCCGCGCACCAAGCCCACTGCCCCGTCTTTCCCCAACGCTTCAACGCCTCACATTGCAATCATGGCCGTGCAAGTCGAAACCCTGGAAAAGCTCGAGCGTCGCATCACGCTGACCGTGCCCGCCTCGGATATCAATGGCGAGGTCGAGTCGCGCCTGAAGCGCTTGTCGCGCACCGTCAAGGCCGATGGCTTCCGCCCCGGCAAGGTGCCGATGAGCGTCGTCGCGCAGCGCTACGGCTATTCGGTGCAGTACGAAGTCGTCAACGACCACATCGGCAAGGCCTTTGCAGATGCCGCCGGCGAAGCGAAGCTGCGCGTTGCCGGTCCGCCTCGCATCACTCAGAAGCAGGAAGCCGCCGAAGGCACGCTGGCTTTCGACGCCACGTTCGAGGTCTATCCCGAGATCAAGCTCGGCGACCTGAGCACGGCCGAGATCGAGCGCGTGTCCACCGAGGTCACCGAGGCTGCAATCGACCGCACGGTCGAGATCCTGCGCAAGCAACGCCGCACTTTTGCGCAGCGCCCGGCCGCGGAAGGTGCCCAGGCCAGTGATCGCGTGACCATCGACTTCGAAGGCAAGATCGACGGCGAGCCCTTTGATGGCGGCAAGGCCGAGGCCTTCCAGTTCATCGTGGGCGAAGGCCAGATGCTGGAGCAGTTCGACCAGGCCGTGCGCGGCATGAAGGTGGGCGACAGCAAGACCTTCCCGCTGCAGTTCCCGGCTGATTACCAAGGCAAGGACGTCGCCGGCAAGGAAGCCGACTTCCTCGTCACCGTCAAGAAGATCGAGGCTCAGCACCTGCCTGCCGTCGACGAAGGATTTGCCAAGACCCTGGGCATCGCGGATCCGACCGTCGAGGGCCTGCGTGCCGACGTCAAGAAGAACCTTGAGCGTGAGGTCCGTTTCCGTGTCCAGCAGCGCAACAAGGCGGCCGTGATGGACGCGTTGTCGAAGGCTGCGGAGCTTGATCTGCCGAAGGCCCTGGTCGATTCCGAGGCCGACCGCCTGGTCGAGCAGTTCCGCGAGCGGCTCAAGGCCCAGGGCATCAAGGACGCCGACAAGGTGCCGGTGCCCGCGGAAGAGTTCCGTCCCCAGGCCGAACGCCGGGTCCGGCTGGGCCTCGTCGTTGGCGAACTGGTGCGCACACAGGGGCTCCAAGCCAAGCCAGACCAGTTGCAGGCCCACATCGAAGAACTGAGCCAGAGCTACGAGAAGCCAGCCGAAGTCGTCCGCTGGTACCTCAGCGACCGCCAGCGCATGTCTGAAGTCGAAGCCATCGTGATCGAGAACAACGTCGCTGCCCATGTGCTCGGTCTGGCGAAGGTCAATGACAGGCTTGTCGCCTTCGACGAGCTCATGGCCCAGGCTTGAGTCCGGCCAAGACGGTCGTACATTCGCGGTCATCCCCTACCGTTTTCGAGCTGGAGAATCCCTTGAGCGTGCATGACACCGTCGGATTGGGCATGGTGCCCATCGTCATCGAACAGTCTGGTCGCGGAGAGCGTGCTTACGACATCTACAGCCGACTGCTGCGCGAGCGCATCGTGTTCCTGGTCGGACCCGTGAACGATGCGACCGCGAACCTCGTCGTGGCCCAGTTGCTGTTCCTGGAGAGCGAGAACCCGGACAAGGACATCTTCCTGTACATCAACTCGCCTGGAGGAAGCGTCAGCGCAGGCCTGTCGATCTTCGACACGATGCAGTTCATCAAGCCCGACGTCGCAACGCTCTGCATGGGGATGGCGGCGAGCATGGGCAGCTTCTTGTTGATGGCCGGGGCCAAGGGCAAGCGCTCGGCGTTGCCGAACTCGCGGGTGATGATCCATCAGCCTTCGGGCGGAGCCCAAGGGCAGGCGACCGACATCGAGATCCAGGCCCGCGAAATCATCAAGACGCGAGAGCAGCTGAACAGGATCTATTCCGATCGCACAGGTCAGCCCCTGGAGCGCATCTCGGCCGACATGGAGCGCGACCGCTGGATGTCCCCTGGCGAGGCGCTGGACTACGGGCTGATCGATCAGGTGCTCGACAAGCGCGCCTGAGTCCCTCGGGCCCGGGACGGTCGGCAGAACAGGGGGAAGCCCGCCCCTCATCTGTGCGCCGACCCAGCTCCGGCCCGAGGCTATGATGTCCCCGGCTTCGACTCCGGCGCCTCATCCTCCACAACAGAGCCTTCGCACACACCGCACCATGGCCGAGAAAAAAGGCGCTTCCAGCGAAAAGGTTCTGTACTGCTCGTTTTGCGGCAAGAGCCAGCACGAGGTCAAGAAGCTGATTGCCGGGCCTTCGGTCTTCATCTGCGACGAGTGCATTGAACTCTGCAACGACATCATCCGCGATGAGGTCCCTGCAGAGGCGCCGAGCGGCAAGGCCGCGCGCGGTGACCTGCCCATCCCGAGCGAGATCAAGGCCAGCCTGGACCAGTACGTGATCGGCCAGGACATCGCCAAGCGAACCCTCAGCGTAGCCGTCTACAACCATTACAAGCGCCTCAAGCACATCGGCGTCCATGGCAAGGACGGCAAAGGGGGCAAGGGTGACGGTGACGAGGTCGAGCTCAACAAGAGCAACATCCTCCTGATCGGCCCGACCGGCAGCGGCAAGACCTTGTTGGCGCAAACGCTGGCCCGGCTGTTGAACGTGCCGTTCGTGATCGCCGACGCGACGACGCTGACCGAAGCCGGCTACGTCGGCGAGGATGTCGAGAACATCATCCAGAAGCTGCTGCAGAACTGCAACTACGACGTGGATCGTGCGCAGCGCGGCATCGTCTACATCGACGAGATCGACAAGATCTCTCGCAAGGCGGACAACCCGAGCATCACCCGTGACGTATCCGGAGAGGGTGTTCAGCAGGCACTTCTGAAGCTGGTCGAGGGCACGATGGCGAGCGTGCCGCCGCAAGGTGGCCGCAAGCATCCGAACCAGGACTTTCTGCAGATCGACACGACCAACATCCTGTTCATTTGCGGCGGCGCGTTCGACGGCCTGGAAAAGGTGATCCAGAACCGCACCGAAAAGAGCGGCATCGGGTTTTCCGCCAGCGTCCACAGCAAGACCGAGAAGCGCGCCGCGGACCTGTTCCGCAATGTCGAGCCTGAAGACCTGATCAAGTTCGGGCTGATCCCCGAGCTTGTCGGCCGCCTTCCGGTGGTGGCGACGCTGGGCGAACTCACGGTCGAGGCGATGGTGCAGATCCTGACCGAGCCTCGCAACGCACTCGTCAAGCAGTACCAGCGTCTGTTCACCATGGACGGAGTGGAGCTTGAGGTCCGCCCTTCGGCGCTGTCGGCGATCGCCAAGAAGGCGCTCGCCCGCAAGACAGGGGCGCGTGGCCTGCGCTCGATCCTCGAGCATTCCCTGATCGACACCATGTTCGACCTGCCCAATCTCGACGGCGTGGCCAAGGTCGTGATCGACGAGCACATCGTCGAAGAGGGCGCAAAGCCCCTGCTCGTTTACCGCGAACAAAAGGCCAAGGCCTGACGCCACGCCTTCCCCTTGTACGCGCGGCCTGGCGCACGAGGCTTGCAACTCACCGCTCGAGCCCCATGTGGTCGCGAGAAAGCGAGGCCTGAAGAATGTCCGGACATCCCATCCTCCCCAGTGACCCCATCGTGCTGCCGCTGTTGCCGCTGCGCGACGTGGTTGTGTTCCCTCACATGGTCATCCCGCTCTTCGTCGGGCGGCCCAAGTCGATCAAGGCTCTTGAAGCGGCCATGGAGTCGGGTCGCCAGATCATGCTTGTGGCTCAGAAGGCTGCCGGCAAGGATGAACCCAAGCCTGAAGACATGTTCGAGGTTGGCTGCGTCAGCTCGATTCTTCAGTTGCTGAAACTGCCGGATGGCACCGTCAAGGTGCTGGTCGAGGGCCTGCAGCGGGCTCGCACCTTGTCGATCGACGACAGCGGCGAGCACTTCGTCGGCGAGGTCTCGCCGATCGCGCCGGATGCCAAGGCCAGCCCGGAGGCCGAGGCCCTGCGTCGCGCCGTCACTCAGCACTTCGATCAGTACGTCAAGCTCAACAAGAAGATCCCGCCAGAGATCCTGACGTCGATCTCCGGAATCGACGACGCCGGCCGCCTGGCCGACACCATTGCGGCGCACCTGCCGCTCAAGCCCGACGCCAAGCAGGTCGTGCTCGGCCTCTTCCCCGTGGTGCCGCGCCTGGAAAAGCTGCTTGAACTGCTCGAGCACGAGGTCGACATCCTGCAGGTCGAGAAGCGTATCCGCGGCCGCGTCAAGCGGCAGATGGAAAAGAGCCAGCGCGAGTACTACCTCAACGAGCAGGTCAAGGCAATTCAGAAGGAACTCGGCGACGGCGAAGAAGGTGCCGATCTCGACGAACTCGACAAGAAGATCGCTGCCGCGCGCATGAGCAAGGAAGCTCGCAAGAAGGCGGAAAACGAACTCAAGAAGCTCAAGCTGATGTCGCCGATGTCGGCCGAAGCGACAGTGGTTCGCAACTACATCGATACCCTGGTCAACCTGCCCTGGGCCAAGAAGACCAAGATCAAGCACGATCTCGGCAATGCAGAGACGGTGCTGAACGAGGACCACCATGGCCTGGAAAAGGTCAAGGACCGCATCCTGGAGTACCTTGCGGTGCAGCAGCGGGTCGACAAGGTCAAGGCGCCGATCCTGTGCCTGGTCGGACCGCCGGGCGTTGGCAAGACTTCCCTTGGACAGAGCGTGGCCCGTGCCACCGGGCGCAAGTTCGTTCGCATGGCGCTGGGCGGCATGCGCGACGAGGCTGAGATCCGTGGCCATCGCCGCACCTACATCGGCTCCATGCCGGGCAAGGTCCTGCAGTCGCTGACCAAGGTCGGCACGCGCAATCCGTTGTTCCTGCTCGACGAGATCGACAAGCTCGGAATGGACTTCCGTGGCGACCCCTCGTCTGCCCTGTTGGAGGTGCTGGATCCAGAGCAGAACCACACCTTCAGCGACCACTATGTCGAGGTCGACTTCGACCTGTCCGACGTGATGTTCGTCGCCACCAGCAATTCCATGAACATACCGCCGGCCTTGCTGGACCGGATGGAGGTGATCCGGCTGGCCGGCTACACCGAGGACGAGAAGCTGAGCATCGCCCAACGCTACCTGTTGCCCAAGCAGCAGAAGAACAATGGCGTCAAGGACGGCGAGATGGAACTCGCCGAGGACGCGATCCGGGCCATCCTTCGCTACTACACACGGGAGGCCGGCGTACGCTCGCTGGAACGCGAGATCAGCAAGATCTGCCGCAAGGTCGTCAAGGGCATTCAGCTCAAGAAGCACGAGGCGCCAGTTCAGGTCACGGCCGAGAACCTCAACGACTTCCTGGGCGTGCGCAAGTACGACTTCGGCCGGACCGAGAAGAAGAACCAAGTTGGCCAGGTCGTGGGCCTGGCCTGGACCGAGGTCGGCGGTGACCTTCTGACCATCGAGTCGGCGGTGATGCCGGGCAAAGGCATCATCACGCGTACCGGTTCGCTTGGCGATGTCATGAAGGAGTCCGTCGAGGCTGCGCGAACCGTGGTGCGGTCGCGCGCGACGCGACTGGGTATCAAGGATGAGATGTTCGAGAAGCGCGACATCCACATCCACGTGCCCGATGGCGCCACGCCCAAGGATGGCCCGAGTGCGGGCATTGCGATGACCACCGCCTTCGTCTCTGCGCTGACAGGAATCCCGGTGCGCGCCGATGTCGCGATGACCGGCGAGATCACCCTGCGGGGCGAGGTCACGGCAATCGGCGGACTCAAGGAAAAGCTGCTGGCCGCCTTGCGAGGGGGCGTCAAGACCGTGCTGATCCCTGAGGAAAACGTCAAGGATCTACAGGACATCCCGGAAAGCGCCAAGCGTGGACTGGACATCGTGCCGGTGCGCTGGATCGATCAGGTGCTCGAGGTCGCGCTCGAACGCAAGCCCGAGCCGCTTCAAGAAGACGAGTCCAAGTCCGAGACGGCGGTGGTCAAGGCCGAACCCGTGGCCGCTCCGGCGGTGGCCTCTGTTCCGGTCAGTGATGGATTGCCGCACTGACAGGCGCGCAGGAGTCGACGTCGGGCAGACGCCCAAAAAAATCGATGTATACTGCGAGGCTCGACAGCGCTGAAGTGATCGGTTATCGGTTGCGAAGCGAAGTCGAGTGACCAAGCGGGAATAGCTCAGTTGGTAGAGCGCAACCTTGCCAAGGTTGAGGTCGCGAGTTCGAGCCTCGTTTCCCGCTCCAAGACACACCGCAAGGGAAGCCGTCAAACGCTTCCCTTGTTTGTTTCAGCCGGCCCTGGGCTGTGCTGACCGACCACGGCGCGATAGCAAAGCGGTTATGCAACGGATTGCAAATCCGTCTAGCCGGGTTCGACTCCCGGTCGCGCCTCCATGACCTTCCAGACGCCCCCTCGTGGGGCGTTCTTGCTTCCGAAGCGCGTTGTGCACCCAGGCCGGACCGGCCTGGCGCTCGATCACTGAGGCGAGTACGCCAATCGCACGTAGATCGGCGCGAAGGCTTCGGCCTGGGTGACCTCGATCAGGCTCTCCCGGGAGAGTTCAAGCATCGCGATGAAGGTGACCACGAGAACAGCGCTGCCGCGCCCAGGGTCGAAGAGCTCCTGGAACTCGACGAAGCGCCGCCCTTGCAAGCGCTTGAGCACGATGCTCATGTGCTCGCGCACCGAGAGCTGTTCGCGCGTGATCGTGTGGTGCTGAGTCAGGCGTGCACGCTGCACGATCTCGGCCCAGGCGGCTCGAAGATCGTCGGCGTGCACCTCGGGCCAGCGGGGTACCAGGCTCTGCTCGATGGCGACCTGGGCGCGGAGGAAGTCGCGACCCAGCAGCGGCAGCCGGTCGAGCTGCGCCGCAGCGAGCTTGATCTGTTCGTATTCGACGAGCCGGCGCACCAACTCGGCACGCGGGTCTTCGGCCTCGCCACCGTCGGCCGACTTCTTGGGTGGCAGAAGCATGCGCGACTTGATCTCGATCAGCATCGCCGCCATGAGCAGGTACTCGCTGGCGAGTTCGAGGTTGTGGACGCGGATCTGGTCAACGTAGGCCAGGTACTGCCGCGTCACGTCGGCCAGCGGGATGTCGAGGATGTTGAAGTTCTGGCGACGGATCAGGTACAGCAGCAGGTCCAGCGGACCTTCGAAGGCCTCGAGGAAGACCTCCAGCGCGTCGGGCGGGATGTACAGGTCCTGCGGCAGCGCGAACAGCGGCTCGCCGTACAGGCGGGCCACTGCAACCTGGTCGACCGGCAGCACCGCGGTCGGATCGTTCGCCGGGTTCGGTGCCGGAGTCAAGGCCGCATCGGCGGGAGCGTCGGCCATGGGTGAACTTGTCGCGGGCCTCAGGTCTTGGTCTGGTACACGTACGCCTGCTGCGGCACCTTGGCTTCGCGCCAGTCGGACTGGGCCGCGCGGTCCACGGCCTTGTCCCACAGCAGAGCACGTCCGGCACGCTGTTCGGATTCAAGCGCCGGCCGCTCGGACTTCAGGGCCTGGATGAACTGGGTCACGTCGGAGGTGTAGGGCTTCCAGAACAGCGGCATGGCGGCGTGAGGGCTCAGAATCGGAGCAGGCGAGTTTACCGGGGCATGGCATGTCGAGATGGCGGGTGACAGCGACCCTGGTCGCGGCGGTCGGGATCGGGATCGGTCTCGGCTTGGGTGTGGCGGGTTGCGATCCCCAGCGCGTCGAAAAGCTCGAAGAGGGCGTGTCGACTGAAGTCCAGGTCCGCAAGCAGTTCGGCGAGCCGGCGACCGTCACCAACCAGAGCGACGGATCGAAGATCCTGGAGTACCCACGGCAGCCCGAGGGCTGGACCAATTACGAGATCCGCATCGGCGCCGACGGAAAGATGAGTGCCCTGCGGCAGTTGCTGAACGAGGACAACTTCCGCCGCGTCGTGCCGGGGCAGGACAAGCTCCAGGTACGCGCCGCGCTGGGCCGGCCTGCTGAGATCAAGTCCTACGCCCTGAAAGGCGACGAGGAGGTCTGGTCGTGGCGCTTCAAGCCTGGCACCGAGTCGAGGATGTTCAGTGCGACCTTCGCCAGCGACGGTCGGGTGGTGTCGACGGCCATCGCCGACGATCCGCGCGAGCAGGCGCAGACCGGGCGTTAGGCCAAACCGAGCGATGGTGCTTGCCGACATGATCGAGATCGAACTCAAGTTCCAGATTCCGCCCGAGGCGGCGGCTGGGGTTGCACGTGCTGTCGAAACCGCGAGCGCACGGCGCGTCGAGCTGGCTGCGATCTACTTCGACACGGACGACCGCGCGCTCGCCAGCGCCGGCCTGGCGTTGCGATTGCGCCGTGAGGGACCGGTCTGGGTGCAGACGCTCAAGGGTCGAGGTGACGGCCTCGTCCAGCGGCTGGAACATGAAGTGTTGTTGCCGCCTTCGGATCGCGAGCCGGAGCTGGACCTGCAGCGTCATGACGGCAGCACCGTGGCTGCGCGCCTGCACGAGGTCCTCAAGGGTCGCGGCCTGGAGGCGCTGCGACCGTTGTATCGAAGCGAGATCGAACGCACGCTGCGCGTCGTGCGCCACGGCGGTGCCCGTGTCGAGCTGGCACTGGATCGTGGTTGGTTGACGGCGGGCGATGCGCAGTCGGCCGAAGGTGCGCTCCGCTTGCCGGTGTGTGAACTCGAGTTCGAGCTGTTGAGCGGCCCCCCTCGGGCACTGTTGGAGCTGGCCGCACGCTGGGCCTTGCGGCACCGCTTGTGGTGGGACGTCCGGACCAAGAGCGAGCGGGGCTTTCGTCTGGCCACCGGGAAGGAACGCGTCGACGCGACAACGGCCTCGACCGTGCCGATTGCCGATGACGCGCGCCCGGCTGAAGCGCTGGGGTCAGCCTTGACGGCGGCGCTTCAGCAGGCCCTGCCGAATCTGGCCGAGATTGCGTCGGGCCTCGGGGCTCCCGAGCACCTGCACCAGCTGCGGGTGGCGCTGCGGCGGCTGAGAACCGTGCTCCGGCTGTTCGGTCCCTGGGCGGCCAGCGCAGCGCTGGCGGCCGAAGCGCAGCAGCTCGAGGCCGCCTTGAGGGCGCCGTTTGCCTCGCTGGGTCAGGCTCGTGACCACGATGTGCTCGCCGGCGGGCTGTGGTTGCAGATCCGCGAGGCCGGTGCGCCCGCCTGGGCGGCCAGCGACGTCGACCGGACGTCTACAGATGTTGGGCTGGCAGAAGCCCCCTCGACACCCGAGGCTCTGTTGCGCGATCCGGCGTTGAGCACGCTGCTTCTGGGTTGCCTGGCCCTGAGCCTGAAACCGCCCGGCGATGGGATCGAGTTCGCTCCGGCAGCGACGTTGACCGATGTGGCGGCTGCGGTGCTGAACAAGGCGTGGAAGTCCGCCGTGGCGGATGGCCGGGGCTTTGCGCAAGCCGAGGTCGAACGCCAACACCGGTTGCGACGCCGCCTGAAGCGGCTGCGCTATGCCTACGAGGCCGTGGCGGTGCTGTATCCGGCCAAGTCGTCGAAACGCTGGCGGGCGAGCCTGCGGGATGTGCTCGATGCATTGGGGTCGTTGAATGACATTGCCGTGGCGCAGGAGCACGCGCGGCGGCATGTGGACCAGGAGCCGCAGGCCTGGTTTGCGATCGGCTGGCTGGCCGCGCAGCGACAGCTGGTCTTGCCGAAGTGCGAGAAGGCGCTCAAGGCCTTCCGCAAGGCTCCGAGACCCTGGCGTTGAAGCTGCGCGGTCAGGGTCTGGCGGAGTCGCCTTCGACGGGTTTCAACAGATCCTCAAGCCGCGGCACGATGCCCTCGCTGCCAAGCTGAAGCTCGAAACCCGCACGTCGGATCAGCGACAGCGGCTGCTCGTTCACGTTGGCCAGCACCAGAGTCACACCCCGTCGCTGCAAGCTCCGGTGCAGCTGCTGCAAGGCATCCAGGCCCGACGTATCCAACAACACCAGTCGGTGCATTTCCAGCACCAAGGCGCGGGTGCCGGTGTCGATCTGCGCTTCCAGGGCCTCGATCTTGCCGACGGCGCCGAAGAACAGCGAGCCGTAGAGCTCGAAGGCCTGCACGCCTGCGGGCAAGGCGTCGCGCCTGATGGGCGGGGCGCTGAATTGGCTGCCCATGCGATAGATGAAGAATGCGCACGCCAGCACCAGCCCGACCTCCACCGCCACCATCAGGTCAAAGACGATGGTCAGCACGAAGGTGCCGACCAGGATCGTCCGGTAGGGCAGGTTGAACTGGCGCAGCCGGGTGAATTCGCGCCATTCGCCCATGTTCCAGGCCACGAAGAGCAGGATCCCGGCCAGCGCCGCCAGCGGCACGTGCAGGGCCAGCGGTGCAGCAAGCAGCAGGATCGTCAGCAAGGCCATCGCGTGCACGATGCCGGCGATCGGGCTGGTCGCGCCGGCACGGACGTTGGTGACGGTGCGCGCGATGGTGCCGGTGGCCGGAATGCCGCCGAACAGCGGAGCGACGACATTGGCCACGCCTTGCGCCATGAGCTCCTGGTTGGGGTCGTGGCGTGGCAGCTCGGTCATGTTGTCGGCGACACGGGCGCACAGCAACGACTCGATGGCGCCGAGCAGCGCGATCGTCAGTGTCGGAATCACGAGTTGCTTGACGCCAGCCCAAGTGAACTCGGGCCATGCCAGGGCCGGCATCGACTGCGGGATGCCGCCGAAGCGGCTGCCGATGGTTTCCACCGGCCAGGGCACCAGCGCGGCAAACAGCGTCGCCGTGACCAGTGCCACGACCGGCCCCGGGATGCGAGACACGGCCTGCACCGAGCTGTGCTGGCCGAAGCGCTGTACCGGCGCCGAGCCCACGAGCCGCGGCCAGACGAACAGCCCGACGAAGCACACCAACCCCAGCGCCAGCGCGTGCGGATTCCAGGTTTCGGCGTGGCGGACCAGCGTGCCAATCAGCGCGAAGAAGTCCGACGGCATCGCGCCAGCGACCGTGAGCCCGAACAGGTCACGCAGTTGCGACAGCGCGATCAGCACCGCGATGCCGTTGGTGAATCCGATGATGATGCTCACCGGGACGTAGCGCACCAGCGCCCCGAGCTTGAACAGGCCCATCGCCATCAGCAACACACCTGCGAGCATCGTGCTGATCAACAGGTTGGCCAGACCGTAGCGCTCGACGATGCCGTAGACGATGACGATGAAGGCCCCGGCAGGCCCGCCGATCTGCACGTTCGAGCCGCCGAGCGCCGAGATCAGGAAGCCGGCGACGATGGCCGTTACCAGCCCGGCCTCTGGCTTGACGCCACTGGCGATGGCAAACGCCATGGCCAAGGGCAGTGCGACCACTCCGACCGTCAGGCCGGCGCCGAAGTCGGCGACGAATCGCTGGCGCGTGTAGCCCGGCAGGGTGTCCAACAGGCGTGGCCTGAAGCGGTGCCAGCGAGAGACAACGGGTTGGGGCTCTGGGTTCTGAGCAGGGGGGCTCATACCCCCTAAATGTCGCAGGCTTTTTGCATTCAGGCTGACGCCAGGCTTGCAGTGCCTTCGCGCGCGTCGCCTCGTGATGCCAAGGACAGGCCGTGTCGCAAACGTGCAGTGCTTCCCTCTCTGGGGTGGATTTGGACCCCCCTAGTCGACACGTCGGGGCATCCCCAATCCATGGCCCGGGAGGGGAGGTTCGGGGGATGGCCGCAGGCCGGGTGCCGGCGAACCATCGCCGGGCGGTCGCAAATCCGTTGCGGCCGAACCCGACAGGAGAGAGCACCATGGCATTTCGGATTCCAGCCCGGCGCGCGCTTCAGCGCACGCTGGTCGGTGTGGCGGTCAGCACCGCCTTGTCTTCGGCGCTGGCGCTGAAGGTGGACATGTACGCGATCGGCAACTGGAGTGGCGGCGACTGCGCACCCGGCGATGTCGATTCGAACCGCGGATCCTGGCCCGGCATGGCCAACGCGTGGTACGAGTGGATGGGCCTGATGGGCCATGCCAAGACCGGCAAGTTCGTCGACGGCAACATGACCGTTCGCCGCTTCTGCGATCCGAGCGTCAACCCGGCCTGCGCCGACTTCAGCTGGGTCGACTGGCCCGACGCGGCCATCATCGCCGCCCACGGGTGGGACGACGGCGACCGCTGGGGCGCGTTGATGCGCAACGCCTGGAACGGCGAGTGCGGCCTGCGCATGGGCAAGGCCAGCGGCAACACCTTCGTCGGCGACAGCAACCTCAAGTTCCTGCATGCCAGTTCGTGCCTGAGCCTGAACGACAACTACTTCGGCAACATGCGCGTGGCGATGAAGAAGGTCAACGCCGGCAGCAGCAAGGGCCTGCACGTCATGACCGGCTTCCACGGCGTGATGTGGATCACCTCGTCGTTCAACGGCGACTACGCCGACACCGCGATCGACGGCCATGTGCACGGAGTCGCGCATGCGTGGGTCACCAACCACTACAAGACGAACCAGTTCTCATGCGAGGCCTGGGACCCGTTCAACTGGTTCGGCACCTGCCAGGACCAGTGTCCGACGGCGATGACCATCGGTCCCTCGGGAGGCAATGCGCTGAACCGCCTGCTGAACGAGCGCTACAACAACTCGGCTGCCTTCGGCCCGCCGAGCTCGCGCAACTTCTACGCCTGGATGGGCTACCTCGGCTGCGACCCGGTCGCCCAGGACGCCTTCAACCCCTGATGCCCGGAGCCCGCACCATGACCACCACCTCCACCCTTCGCGTCGCGGCCAGCGCCGTGGCCGCCGCCCTGCTGCTGGGCACGACGCTGGCGCAGGCCCAGCCCCGCCCGCCCAAGGACGAATTGCGCGCCGCCGTCAACGCCGCGCTGCAGCCCGTGATCGGCGACAACAGCCGCGAGATCGTCAACCGCGTCATGACGATCAAGCCCGACGGCGCGATCTCGCGCAACTTCAACCTGCAGAAGATCGTGCCGGCGACCTTCGGCCGAGCCGGTGCGGTGAGCGCACCCGACTGCCGCAGCAACACCACCAGCGCCGGCGAGCCCGACCGAGGGCAGTGCATCCTCGAAGCCGGCAAGCGCGACGACATCGGCGGCAGCGCCTACACGATGCTCTCGTTCAGCAAGAACATCGGCCAGGGCAACGTCAAGTTCATCCGCCGCGCAGCCTTCGTGCCCGGTGGGACGAGCGACCCGAAGCCCGTGCGCATGACCGACGAGGAGGCCTACAAGAGGGCGTTGGACTTTGCCGAGTTGCTGGGGGTGCCGCGCTCGGAGATCCCGCAGCCGCCCCCTGGGGCCAAGAACCCGTACCCGGTGCGGACCCTGGCGGTGGCGAGCGAGGCCGAGCGCCGCACGGGCGTGCGGATCCCGATCCAGAAGGTGGTGCAGTTGCCACGAGCGTTCGTGCTGCCGGCAGGTCTGATGCGCAACCCGCTCAACGGGCAACCGCTCACGCACGTGATCGCACCGGGCAGTGCCACCTTTGCGATCGACGACGCCGGCGTGCAGGTCGCACGCATCGACGGCTGGGCCGATGCGCAGATGGACCCGAAGCTGAACCCGGCGCTGTCCAAGAGCCTGAAGACGCTGACCGACGAGATCACCGATGACCTCTGGAACGAGGGCGTGCGCAAGGCCGGCCGGCTGACCATCCTGATCGGACTTCGCCAGGCCTATCCGCATCCGGACGACCCGAACCCGCCGCTGTGCCCGGTCTGCGGCGTGCTGCGGCCATCGCTGAAGGTGCTGGTGTCGCAGGTCGGCCCCGAGCGTGTCATCACGTCGCAGCAGAACTTCGTCGCCCCGGGGCTCGTGCGCGAGTACGACCTCGTGGATGCGACCGAAGCCGAGCGGCCCGCGCGTTGAACCTCATTTCCGGAGGACCCTGACCATGAAAACGAACTGCTTTCTCGTCTCACGCCGACTGGCCGCCGCTGTCGTAGCCCTGATGTTTGGGGCCTCGGCGGCGCAGGCTGCGGTGACGGTCGTCAACGCGCCCAATGCGTTTGGCGACTTTGCGGGCATCACCTACGGCAATGGCGGCGAGGTGTTTGAGCTCCAGCCCTACGTCTTCATCAACGGACTGGGCGGCGGAGACGCCGCAAAGACCGTGGTGCAGCGCAACTCGAACCTGGATTTCACGTTCAGCCACCGCAACCTTGGCCCGGGGTTGCTGGAGGTGGAGTACCGGATCGCCAACAACAGCCTGGTCGAGAGCTTCGATCAGATCCGCTTCATGGTCTTCGCCAACCCGGACGGCGACACAGCCCTGTTTGCCGACCGAATTGGCGAGTCCTGGGGCGGGTCGGTCGCTGGCGAGGCGGCGCGTCGAGAGACCATGGCCTTGCCGACGCTGGACAACATCATCTCGGGCTTTCGGCTGAACAACAACCTGACCGACGGCAGCCCGCCTGCAGGCTGCGCCGGAGGCGGGGGGTGCGACGCGATCGTCGCGATGCAGTGGAACCTGGCCTCGTTGAAGCCGCAGGAGGCCTTCGTGCTGCGCATCGGCCTGTCCGACGACGGCAAGGCGCTGTCGTCGCGGTACTTCACCGCCACGGCGCTGAACTCGCCGGCGACCGAGCTGACGTTCTCCGGGGCCTACACGGTGGCCGTGGTGCCCGAGCCGGGTACCACGGCGCTGTGGGCCGCCGGCCTGCTGGCGATGGCGGGGGTGGTGCGGCGGCGCGCTCAGCGCACCCGCATGCCCGGCTTCGCGCCGGCAAACGGCTCCAGCACGTAGACCCCGGGTTCGGCCTTTTCGTCGGCATGGCTGGCGGCCAGCACCATGCCCTCGCTGAGGCCGAACTTCATCTTCCGGGGCGCCAGGTTGGCCACCATCACGGTCAGCTTGCCGGCCAGTTGCTCGGGTTTGTAGTTCGCCGCGATCCCGGAGAAGACGTTTCGCGTGCGGCCTTCGCCGACGTCCAGCGTCAGTCGCAGCAGCTTGCTGCTGCCCTCGACGGCTTCGGCGGCGACGATGCGGGCAATGCGCAGGTCCACCTTGCTGAAGTCGTCGATGCCGATCTCCGGGGCCACCCCTTCGCCGCCGGGCAGGGCGGCGGGCGGCGGGGTGGCAGCCGACTCGGCGGGTGGCTCGAACAGCGCCTGGAGCCGGGCCGGGTCGACACGCTGCATCAGGTGCTTGTACTCGCCGATGGTGTGGGCCCCGATCGAGCGTTGGGCGTCGGCCCATCGCAGGGGTTCGATCCGCAGGAAGGCCTCGACCTTGGTGGCCAGCGCCGGCAGCACCGGCTTGAGGTAGACGGTCAGCACGCGAAAGGCCTCGATGCAGACCGTGCAGACGTCATGCAGCGCGGTGTCCATGCCCGGCTGCTTGGCCAGATCCCAGGGCTTGTGGCGGTCGACGTACTCGTTGACGCGGTCGGCGAGCAGCATGGTTTCGCGCAGCGCCTTGCCGAACTCGCGGCTGTCGAGCAGGTCGCGCACGGTGTCGGACGCACCGCGCAGCGTGTCCAGCAGCATCCGGCCCTCGACGCCGACGTCGGCGCTCAATCGACCGCTGAAACGCTTGTTCAGGAAGCCGGCCGCGCGGCTTGCAATGTTGACGTACTTCCCGACCAGGTCGCTGTTGACGCGGGCGACGAAGTCCTCGGGGTTGAAATCCAGGTCTTCGACACGGGCGTTGAGCTTGGCCGCGATGTAGTAGCGCAGCCACTCGGCGTCGAACCCGAGTTCAAGGTAGCGCAGCGGGCTGATGCCGGTGCCGCGGCTCTTGCTCATCTTGTCGCCGTTGTTGACGGTGAGGAAGCCGTGCACGTAGACACGGTCAGGCACCTTGCGACCGCTGAACTTCAGCATCGCGGGCCAGAACAGGGTATGGAAGGTGACGATGTCCTTGCCGATGAAGTGAACCTGTTCCAGGTCGGGCTGGGCCAGGTAGGCTTCGAAATCGATGCCCAGCGCGGCCAGCCGGGCCTGCAGCGAAGCGAGGTAGCCCACAGGCGCATCGAGCCAGACATAGAAGTACTTGCCCGGTGCATCGGGGATCTCGATGCCGAAGTAGGGTGCTTCGCGGCTGATGTCCCAGTCGCCGAGGCCGACCTTGCCCGCCTCGTCGCGCTTGAACCATTCGCTCACCTTGTTCGCCACTTCGGGCTGCAGGCGGCCGTCCTGCGTCCACGACTCCAGGAATTCGACGCAGCGCGGGTCGCTGAGCTTGAAGAAGAAGTGCTCGCTGGTGCGCAGGACCGGCGTCGCGCCTGACAGCGCGCTGTAGGGGTTCTTCAACTCGGTGGGCTGGTAGACCGCGCCGCAGACCTCGCAGTTGTCGCCGTACTGGTCCTTGGCGCCGCAGTTGGGGCATTCGCCCTTGACGAAGCGATCCGGCAGGAACATGCCCTTGTCGGGGTCGAAGAACTGCTCGACCGAGCGCGACTCGATCAGGTCGTCGGCCTTCAGGGCCAGGTAGATCGACTTGGCGAGTGCGTGGTTCTCGGGCGCATCGGTGGAATGCCAGTGGTCGAAGGCAATGTGAAAGCCGTCGAGATAGGGCTTGCGGCCCGCAGCGATGCCGGCGACGAAGTCCTGCGGACTGAGCCCGGCCTTTTCGGCTGCAATCATGATCGGCGCGCCGTGGGTGTCGTCGGCGCACACGAAGTGAACCTCGTGGCCAAGCATGCGCTGCAGCCTCACCCACGTGTCGGCCTGGATGTACTCCATGATGTGGCCGATGTGGAACGGGCCGTTGGCATAGGGCAGCGCGGTCGTGACGAAGAGCTTTCGGATCATGGCCCGGGAGTTTAATGACCGCCCCCGGGGAGGGTGGCCGCTAGACTCGTCGCCAACCCATTCCTCCAACCCCCATGAGTGCTCCTTCAGAAACCGCCGTCCTCGCCGCCTTGCAGGCTGTCGTCAACCCCGATACCGGCCAGGACTTCGTCAGCAGCAAGGCGCTGAAGAACCTGCGCATCGCGTCGAACGGCGACGTGTCCTTCGACATCGAGTTCGGTTACCCGGCCCGCAGCCGCCAGGCCGGTTTGCGCAAGGCGCTGACGGCCGCAGTGCGTGCCGTGCCCGGCGTCGGCGAGGTCGACATCGACTTTTCCACCCGCATCGTGGCCCATGCGGTTCAGCGCGGCGTGCAGTTGCTGCCCGGCGTCAAGAACATCGTCGCCATCGCCTCGGGCAAAGGCGGGGTCGGCAAGAGCACGACGGCTGCCAACCTGGCCCTGGCGCTGGCCGCCGAAGGCGCCAAGGTCGGCGTCCTGGACGCCGACATCTACGGCCCCAGCCAGCCGATGATGCTGGGCCTGTCGGGCAGGCCCGAAAGCGCCGACGGCAAGTCCATGGACCCGATGGAGAACTACGGCCTGCAGGTGATGTCGATCGGCTTCCTGATCGAGCAGGACCAGGCCATGATCTGGCGCGGTCCGATGGCGACCCAGGCGCTGGAGCAACTGCTTCGTCAGACCAACTGGCGCGATCTGGACTATCTGCTGGTCGACATGCCGCCCGGAACCGGCGACATCGCGCTCACGCTCAGTCAGCGCGTGCCGTTGACCGGTGCGGTGATCGTCACGACGCCGCAGGACATCGCCCTGATCGATGCGAAGAAGGGCTTGAAGATGTTCGAGAAGGTCGGCGTGCCGATCCTGGGCATCGTCGAGAACATGGCCATGTTCTGCTGCCCGAACTGCGGGCACCAGGAAGCGATCTTCGGTCAAGGCGGCGGACAGGCGATGGCGACGCAGTACGGCGTCGATTACCTGGGCGCCCTGCCACTGGCGATGGCGATCCGCGAACAGGCCGACAGCGGTCGGCCGACCGTGGTCGCAGCGCCTGAAAGCCCGGAAGCGCAGATCTATCGCGATGTCGCCCGTGCCGTCGCGCTGAAGATCGCCGCCCAGTCGCGCGACTACAGCGCCAAGTTCCCCAGCATCACGATCAGTTCAGGCACCTGAACCCCAGCTGTCCGCCGGGTCGGTGGGTCAATGCGTGGCCGGGTGGGCCAGATCGCGCAGGTGGGTCGGCCCGGCATGGCGCTCGACCGCAGCGATCGTGGCCTTGAACAGCCCCAGCGCCGCCAGCAGTTCCAGCGTCACGAACATCGGGCCCACGAGCAGGCCGACCAGGTCATCGGAAAAGGCGGGTTTGCGGCCTTCGTAGTAGTGGCCGACGAACTGGATGATCCAGCCCAGGGTGAAGAAGCCCAGGCCCCAGGCCAGCCACTGCCAGACCGGACCGTCGTTGACGCGGTGAGCCAGCAGCATCAGCGCGCCAACCCCCAGCGTGGTGGCGATCCCGATGCCGAGTGCGCCGCGGCTGAGGTACCAGGCAGCGACCGCGGCAAACACGATCCATCCCGGCGTCAGCAGCCAGCCGGCCAGCACGAACTCCGGCCTTGCCAGAAGCACTGCGACCCCAAAGACGATCATCGGCACGCCGACGAAGTGGGTCGCGATGTTGCGGCGGTCGCGGTGGTACTCGGCGTACTGGTTGATCAGCGCTTGAGCGGTGCGAAACGGAGTGGCCATGTCGATCCTCGGGCGGCAGGACTCGCCGCGCTTCGTTGGCACGGCGACGAACAGGCCTGCAATGTATCCGCTCCCTAGAATGGTGTCATGAGCATCAAGAGCGACAAGTGGATCCGGCGCATGGCCGAGCAGCACGGCATGATCGAACCGTTCGAGCCCGGCCAGGTTCGCCAGGACCCCGACGGCCACCGGATCGTGAGCTACGGCACCAGCAGCTACGGGTACGACATCCGCTGCGCGCGCGAGTTCAAGGTCTTCACCAACATCCACAGCACCGTCGTGGACCCGAAGAACTTCGACGAGAAGAGCTTCGTCGACATCCATGCCGACGTCTGCATCATCCCGCCGAACAGCTTTGCGCTGGCGCGAACGCTGGAGTACTTCAGGATCCCGCGCAATGTGCTGACGATCTGCCTGGGCAAGAGCACCTATGCCCGCTGCGGGATCATCGTCAACGTCACGCCGTTCGAGCCCGAATGGGAGGGCTACGTGACGCTGGAGTTCAGCAACACCACGCCACTGCCGGCCAAGATCTACGCGGGCGAGGGCTGCGCGCAGGTGCTGTTCTTCGAAAGCGACGAGGTCTGCGAGACCAGCTACAAGGACCGGGGTGGCAAGTACCAGGGCCAGCGTGGCGTGACCTTGCCACGCGCCTGAGATCGGCCAGGGTTAACCCATCCTCGGCCCCAACCGGCTGACGCTGGCATTGACGCTTGCGTGCCAACGGCGGGCGCTGTCCTAGGGCAGCGCCCGTTGTTCTTGGGCCTCTTGGAACCCAGAATGGATCGGCAACTGCCGCGGGAGCCGTGAGATGAAGTGGGAAGGCCACGAACAGAGCCGCAACGTCGAGGATCGGCGTGGCGACAACGCAGGAGGCGGCCAGGGCGGGATGCGCGGCGGGCCCCGGATCGGCGGCCGTGGCATCGGGGTCGGCACGATCGTCATCGCGCTGCTGGCGGGCTGGATCTTCGGCATCAACCCGATGACGGTGCTCGGCCTGCTCAGTGGCGGCGGGCCCGTGGCGGAGGCGCCGCTGGAGAGCCGGGCTCCGGCGACCCGTCCGGGTGCGCAGCCGCAGGACCCGATGGCGGTGTTCACAAGCACCGTGCTGCGGGACACTGAACTCGTCTGGCAGCAGATCTTTGCTGCCAACGGCGGCCAGTACCGCGAGCCGGTGCTGGTGCTGTTTCGTGGTGCGACCGCCACCGCCTGCGGGACCGGCCAGAGCGCGATGGGCCCGTTACTGCCCCGGCGACGACAAGGTCTACATCGACCTCGGGTTCTTCGACACGCTGGCCCGGCGGATGGGCGCGCCGGGCGACTTTGCCCAGGCGTATGTGATTGCGCACGAGGTGGGCCACCATGTCCAGAACATCCTGGGCATCACGGCCAAGGTCGACGGCATGCGGCGTCGCCTGGGCGAGCGCGAGATGAACGCGCTGTCGGTTCGGGTGGAGTTGCAGGCCGACTGCTTTGCCGGCGTCTGGGTCCATCACTCGCAAAACAGCAAGGGCTGGCTGGAGCGCGGCGACATCGAAGAGGCGTTGAACGCCGCGTCTCGGATCGGCGACGACGTGCTGCAGGCCAGTGCCGGGCGCAGCGAGGTGCCGGACTCGTTCACGCACGGCAGCAGCGCGCAGCGAATGACCTGGTTCAAGCGTGGCCTCCAGGGTGGAAGCATCGCGCAATGCAACACCTTCGAGTCGCGTTGAACCCAGGGCAATCCGCGCGATGAATGCACACGAGCGGCTGGTCGGCCTGCGTGCCGGCAGCCACGGCAAGCGGGTGACGGCTGCCGAGGCAGTGGCCCTGGTGCGCGACGGCGACACGCTGGCCACCGGAGGATTTGTCGGGATCGGTTTCGCCGAGAACCTCGCGGTGGCGCTTGAGCAGCGTTTCCTGATTTCCGGCCAGCCGAAGGGCTTGCGACTGGTCTATGCCGCCGGCCAAGGCGATGGCCGCACGCGCGGCCTGAACCACCTCGCGCACGAGGGTTTGGTGGATCGCGTGATCGGCGGACATTGGGGGCTTGTCCCGGGCCTGCAAAAGCTGGCGGTCGACAACCGCATCGAGGCCTGGAACCTCCCGCAGGGCGTGATCTCGCATCTGTTCCGCGACATCGCTGCGGGCAAGCCCGGCCACCTGTCGCGGGTCGGCCTGGGCACCTTTGTCGACCCGCGGCTGGGCGGCGGCAAGCTCAATGCGCGGACGACCGAGGACCGTGTGTCGCTGACGGAGATCGAGGGCGAGACCTACCTGTTCTACAAGGCCTTTTCCATCGATGTTGCCTTCATCCGCGCCACCACCGCCGACCCCGAGGGCAACCTGACGATGGAACGTGAGGCCCTGACGCTGGAGTCGCTGGCCATCGCGATGGCGGTGCGCAATTCCGGCGGCATCGTCATCGCCCAGGTCGAACGCCTCGCCGCGGCCCACTCTCTGAACAGCCGCGACGTCAGGATCCCCGGCGTGCTGGTGGACTGTGTGGTGCTCGCCGAGCGCCCGGAGTACCACTGGCAGACTTTTGCCGAGCCCTACAGCGCAGCGTTTGCCGGTGAGTTGCGTGTTCCGGCGGCGTCGGTCCCGTCGATGCCGGCCGGTGACCGCAAGACCATCGCCCGGCGCGCCGCGCTCGAGCTTCGGCCCAACGCCGTGGTCAACCTGGGCATCGGCATGCCCGAGGGCGTGGCTGCCGTGGCAGCGGAGGAAAAGGTGATCGATCTGATCACCCTGACCGCCGAGCCGGGCACGATCGGTGGCATCCCGGCGGGCGGCTTGAACTTCGGCGCCGCGGTCAACGCCCAGGCCATCGTCGACCAGCCGTATCAGTTCGACTTCTACGACGGCGGTGGTCTGGACATTGCCTTTCTCGGTCTGGCCCAGGCCGACGCCCAGGGCAACGTCAACGTCAGCAAGTTCGGCCCGCGCCTGGCCGGTGCCGGTGGCTTCATCAACATCAGCCAGAACGCCAAGCGACTGGTCTTCGTCGGCAGTTTTGCTGCGGCTGGCGAGCGCAAGTTCGTGCCCGAGGTCGAGCACCGCACGTTCTCGGGCCGCGAGGCCTGGCGGCGCGGTCAGCCGGTGCTCTACGTCACCGAGCGCTGCGTCTTCGGCCTTCACGAGCGCGGACTGCAACTGCTTGAGATCGCGCCCGGGCTGGACCTCGAACGCGACATCCTGGCCGGCATGGGCTTTGAGCCCGTCATCGACGGCCCACCGCGACCCATGGACGCGGCGGTGTTCGCCGACGCGCCGATGGGCCTGCGTGCGCGACTGCTGCTCGTTCCGTTAGCCGACCGCTTCGCCCTTGACGCCGCAGGGCGCACGATCTTCATCAACTTCGAGCGCCTCGCGATCCGCAGCGTCGACGACATCGAGGCGGTCCGTGCCGAGGTCGAGCGACACGTCGCACCGATCGGCGAGCGCATCGATGCGGTCGTCAACTACGACCACTTCACGCTCGCGCCCGAACTCGAGGACGACTGGGCGGCGATGGTGCGCGAGCTGGTCGACCGCTTCTATCGCAAGGTCACGCGCTACACCACGTCGGGCTTCCTGCGCGCCAAGCTCGGCCCGGCGCTCGCTGCGCGTGGTGTCGCGCCGCACATCTACGAGAGCGCAGGTCAGGCCCGCGCCGGCCTTCGCGACGGCTGAGCCGCGGCGCGAGGCCTGACGCGTTCCGGCTCAGCCCGACCGCACGCGTTGACGCTGGGCCCCCAAGCCGGCGATGCCCAGCGTCAGCACGTCGCCATCGCGCAGGAACCTCGGCACCGGCTTGACGCCCAGACCGACGCCGGGTGGCGTGCCGGTGGTGATCAGGTCGCCCGGTTCGAGCGTGATGAACTCGCTCACGGCACTGACCAGTTCGGCGACGCTGAAGATCATGGTCCGCGTGTTGCCGCGCTGCTGCGACGCCCCGTTCAGATCCAG
Source organism: Rubrivivax sp. (assembly GCA_021297985.1). Classification (GTDB taxonomy): domain Bacteria; phylum Pseudomonadota; class Gammaproteobacteria; order Burkholderiales; family Burkholderiaceae_C; genus Rubrivivax. The sequence goes on along the minus strand of JAJTGU010000087.1, from coordinate 3,349 downwards.
CCACAGATCGAGCGCCTGCGGGTCGGCCACCTCGTCGGCGGTGACGAGCCACGGCCCGATCGGACCGAAGCCGTCGTGGCCCTTGCCCTTGTCCCACTGGCCGCCGCTGCGCTCGAGCTGCCAGGCGCGCTCCGACAGGTCGTTGACCACGCAGTAGCCCGCCACGTGGGTCAGGGCTTCGGCCAGCGACACATTCTTGGCGCGGGTGCCGATCACGACCCCGAGCTCCACTTCCCAGTCGAGCTTGGCCGCTCCGGCAGGCAGCATCAGGTCGTCGTGCGGGCCGGCGGCGCAGCTCATGGCCTTCATGAAGATCAGGGGTTCCTTCGGGATGGGCATGCCGCCTTCGGCGGCGTGGTCGGCGTAGTTCAGGCCGATGCCGATGAACTTGCGCATGCCGCTCCAGGGCACGCCCAGGCGCGCGGCTTCGATCACCGGCAGGGTGGCGACATCGAGACCGCGCAGCGCCGCGAGGCCGCCCGGCTGCAGCACCCGGGCGTCGATGTCGCCCATCAGCGCCGAAAGGTCGCGGACCTGGCCTGCGGCGTCGAGCAGTCCCGGTCTTTCGTGGCCCGGCGGGCCGTGGCGAAGCAGTTTCATCGTCGTGTCCCTTGTACTCAGCCTCGGCCCACGAAAGGCATCTTGGTGGCCATCACCGTCATCGCCAGCACGTTGGCCGACAGCGGCAGGTTCGCCATCGCCATGAAGGTATCGACCACCGCCTGCATCGCCATGCGCGGCTCGGCGCGCACGCTGCCGTCGGCCTGCGTCATGCCTGCGGCCATGCGGTCGGTCATCGAGGTTTCGACGTTGCCGATGTCGATCTGGCCGACGGCGATGTCGAATGGCCGGCCGTCCAGTGCCGCAGCCTTGGTCAGCCCCGTGATGGCGTGTTTGGTCGTCGTGTAGGCGACCGAGCCCGGCCGCGGCGCATGGGCCGAGATCGAGCCGTTGTTCACGATGCGGCCGCCCATCGGCGACTGCGCCCGCATCAGCCGGAAGGCGTGCTTCAGGCACCAGTAGGCGCCGTTGAGGTTCACGTTGACGGCTTGCGTCCAGACGGCGGCCGGCAACTCATCGGGGCTGGCTGCCGGACTGAAGATCCCGGCGTTGTTGAACAGCAGATCCAGTCGGCCAAAACGGGCACGCACGGCGTCGAATGCCGTCGACACCTGGGCTTCTTCGCTGACGTCGCAGGGCAGGGCGAGCGCGGTCTGTGCCGCGGTGTTGCCGATGGTCGCCACCGCAGCGGCGATGGCGGCGTCGAGTGCGGCGCCGCGGCGTCCCAGCCAGGCCACCTGCCAGCCGGCCTGCATGAGTGCCGTCGCGCAGGCCTGGCCGATGCCGCTGCCCGCACCGGTGACGATGGCAACACGCGGCAGGCTTGAAGTCGAGGTGTCCATGGTCGGCATTCTGGCCCGCGACGCAGCATCATCGTGGCCCGGACAACACGAACACTTGCGCCATGCCCCAGTTCACCCAGACCGTGCTCTACACCGCCGAGGATGGCCGCGCCCGCTGGCGCGAGGAGGCGATTCCGCTGCAAACGGCCAAGCCCATGGTGGCACTGTCCGCGCCACTGCCGCTGCGCGAGATGCAATTGCGCGAAAGCCCGCCGGGATTTCGCAGCGTGTTCCATTGCACCGAGGTGCCGCAGTGGGTGTTCATTCTGCAAGGCCGGATGGAGATCGGCCTGCAGGACGGCAGCTCGCGGGTCTTTGGCCCGGGCGAGCACTTCTACAGCGCCGACGTCCTGCCTCCCGGCGCCGCCTTCGACCCCGCGGTTCACGGTCACTGGAGCCGCCAGCACGGCGACGAGGCGCTGGTGACGCTGTTCGTGCGCTGACGGCCGCCGGGCTCCGAGCGCCGTCCTGGGCACGCTCGTCGAGCGGCCCTGTTTTTCGAGGGGAAGACCAGACCCCGGTCGCAACAGCACTCACGCCGGACGAAAGACGTCTGCGCAAGTCCGGTGGGACGCCGCGCATCCCTGTGTTCGGCTCGATTCTCTTGCTGGAGGTCGTCATGTCTTCTTCGTTTTGCCCCAATGCGCGTTGCAAACCGCCCCTCATCCGGCCCTTGGCCACTGCTGCTGCTGCGTCGCTGACCCTGTTGACCGCACCGGTCAACGCCCAGGTGAGCGCCGATCCGACGTTCGGCATCGGCGGCGCACGTTTTGCCTCCACCGGGCAGTGGCAACACGCCGCCATCCAACCCGACGGCTCGGTGGTCGTGGTCGGGACTCGCGGCCGGGACTTTCTGGTCGCGCGCTTCCTCGCCGACGGCACGCCCGATGCCAGCTTCGGCAGCGGCGGCGCGACGACGGTGGACTTCGCTGGCCGCTTCGACATCGCACGCGCCGTCTTCGTCAAGCCCGATGGGCGCATCCTCGTCGCCGGAACGAGCATGGGCGAGCTGACGCGGCCGCTCTTCAACGGTCTGCCGGCCCCCGGCCGCTACGACGACGTGGGCCTCGTGCGGCTGCTGCCCAACGGCGCCGTCGATCCGACCTTCGGCATCAACGGCCGCGTGCTCGCCGACTTCTCGGCCGGCTTCAGCGATCAAGCGATCCACGTCTACGCGCTCCCAACCGGCGACATCCGGGTTGTCGGGAGCGTGCAGGCCGAGATCCAGCGCCGTTGGGCCGTCGATCTTGCGGTGTTCGGCTTCACGTCCGGCGGCGCCGTCGACCCGGCGTTTGGCAACGGCGGCGCTGCGCTCGTCGACGTCGGGGCACCGGTGGGCACATTCCGGTCGGTCATCGCGGCCGACGCAGCGGTGGTCGGCTCCTCGCTGCTGATCGCCGGCACCTACGGCGGGGCCCCGCTGCAGGGCATGCCGGGCACACAGGCCCTGGCCATCGCGCGGGTCGATGCCGTCACGGGCGCGCAGGATCTGCAGTTCGGCGTCGCTGGCGTGCGCCTGGTCGGCTTCGCACCACCGCCCGGCTCGGCGCCCGGTGACGCCCAGACCATCAACGCCAACACGCTGGCCCCGCAGCCCGATGGCTCGGTGATCGTGGGCGGTTTCGGCGAGGTGTTCATCGCGGCCGACGACATTACCGATGGCGTGCCGCGCCCGTTTGCCGTGCGACTGAGCGCCAGCGGCCAGCTCGACCCGGCCTTCAGTGCGTTTCCGAACGGGCGTGGCGGCGGGCTCGGGGGTGGGGCCGTGTTCGGCGTCGCCGGCGGCAACACGGTCGTGCAGATCGGCGGCCGGCTGTACCCGGTGGGTGCGAGCGGTGCCCTTGGAGTGGCCTACGGCCCGCTGGTGCCATCCACCCGGCGCTTCGTGGCACAGGGCACGCGCTTGCTCGGGCTCGGCACGGCAGGGCCGGAATACGTCATCGGGA
>JAJTGU010000258.1 GCA_021297985.1 Rubrivivax sp. | reverse complement strand
CGCGCGCAAAGTCCACCAGCGCGCGGTTGAGCTTGTCGCTCTTGCCCATCCAGCCGGCGATCAGCGCGGCATCGCCGGCTTTGGCATGGGCGCGGGCCAGGCCGTAGCCGCAGGCCTCGGCGTATTCGACGAGGTCGGTGGCGTCGAACTGCTTGGGCTTGTAGCTGGCCTTCATGCCGCGCAGCTGGCGAACGAAGAACTCGCGCGGCGGCGTGCCGACGCCTTGATTCGCTGAGCCGCCGACCACGGCGCGCCGCGTGACCGCCGTATCTCCCTCGCCACGGCAGCCTCTGTGTGAAGTCTGGCGGGCCCGGCCTGCCTGGCCTACGACAAGGCGCGGCAGGAGGCCGTCACGCCCGACCGCGCGCTCGCCATGCTGAAGGAAGGCAATCAGCGCTTCGTCAGCGGCACCTCGATCCACTGCGACCTGATGGCGCAGGTCAAGGCCACCGCCGCGGGCCAGGCGCCATTCGCCGCGGTGGTGGGCTGCATCGACAGCCGCGTGCCGCCGGAGCTGATCTTCGACCAGCACATCGGCGACGTGTTTGCGGCCCGCATCGCCGGCAACTTCGTCAACATCGACATCATCGGCAGCCTGGAGTTCGCGACCCAACTCGCCGGCGCCCGGCTGATCGTGGTGCTGGGGCACACCGAGTGCGGCGCGATCAAGGGCGCGGTCGACGACGCCAAGCTCGGCAACCTCACTGCCACGCTGGCCAACATCCGCCCCTCGGTCATCAAGGTGCAGGGCATCGAGGGCCCACGCAGCTCGAAGAACAAGACGCTGGTGCAGGCCGTCGCCGACCAGAACGCACGCGACGCGGCCGGCCTGCTGACCGAGCGCAGCGAGATCCTGCGGACCCTGGTGGCCCAGGGCAATCTGCGCATCGTGTCGGCCATGCACGACGTCGGCACCGGCCGTGTGACCTGGTTCTCGTAGCCGTGCGAGCGGCCGCAGCGACGCGCCTGCCGCATCGCCTCAGAAGCGGTGGCGGATGCCCACGCCGGTGAGCGTGTCCTTCACACGCGCCGTGCGCACCGTGGCGCCGGTGGTGGGGCTGTTGTCGTCGCGGTTGCTGCGGTGGCCGGCGTAGAGGTCGGTGCGCTTCGAAAGGTCGTAACGCAGCACCAGGCCGAAGCCACTGGTCTTCTGGGCCACGCCCTTGATCTTGCCCTCGGCCAGCATGGCGTCGATGCTGAACGCGCCCACCGGCACGGTCACACCGGCGGCCCACTCGCGGGCCTTTTCCTTGGTGCCGTTGACGGCGACGAACTCGTCATCGTTGACGAAGGCCGCCACGCGCATGAAGCCGAAGTCGTAGCCCACGCCGAGCGCCGTCAGGTTCTTTTCGGCGCGACCCTGGGCGACGCCGGCGCCGGTGATGCTGGTGCGGTACTTCTCGCGCTGGGTGGCCAGCGAAACACGCCAGTCCCCGCCCAGCGGCTCGAAGGCGTTGAGCTGCAACTGCCCGGCCTCGCAAGCCAGCGCCACCGTGACATCGCCGCCGATCACCGCGAAGGCCACCTGGTTGACGGCCTCCGGGATGACCGGGTTCACCTTGCCCGGCATGATGGAACTGCCGGCCTGGCGGGGCGGCAGCCGCAGGTCGCCGAAGCCGGCCTGCGGGCCCGAGCCCAGCAGCCGCAGGTCGGACGCGATCTTGCCCAGGTGCACCGCCACGCAGCGCAGCGCGGCCGACAGGTCCAGCAGCGAAGCGGTGTCCTGCCCGGCGTGCACCAGGTCGTCGGCCTGCTGCAGCGGCCGGCCCAGCAGCCGCGCGAGCTGGTCGATGGCCAGCCGGCCAAAGCCGGGCGGGGCGTTCACGCCCGTGCCCACCGCCGTGCCGCCCAGGTTGAGCGTGTGAAGGCCGAGCGCCGCGCGCTGCAGCGCCGCGGTGTCGCCGGCCACCGTGGCGGCCCAGGCGCCGAACTCCTGGCCCACGGTCATCGGCACGGCATCCTGCAGCTGGGTGCGGCCGATCTTCATCACCCCGGCATGCCGCGCCGCCTGTGCGCGCAGCGCCTTCTGCAGCGCCTGAGCCTCGTGCAGCAGCGGCTGCAGCGCGGCGCGCAGCGCCAGGCGCAGCGCGCTGGGGTAGACGTCGTTGGTGCTCTGCGAGGCGTTGACGTGATCGTTGGGGTGCAGCGCCTCGTAGCGGCCCGGCACATGGCCCAGCGACAGCAGCGCCACGTTGGCGATCACCTCGTTGGCGTTCATGTTGCTGCTGGTGCCGGCGCCGCCTTGCAGCGCGTCGACGACGAAGTGCGCGTCGAGCTCGCCGCGACGCACCCGCTCGCTGGCGGTCACGATGGCGTTGCAGCGGCGCGCATCGAGCACACCACATTGGCGATTGGCCAGAGCGCAGGGCCAGCTTCACGGCGCCCAGCGCGTGCACCAGCTCGGGCAGCTGGCCCAGGGTGCGGCTGCCGAGCGGAAAGTTCTGCAGCGCGCGCGCCGTGTGGATGCCCCACAAGGCCTCGGACGGCAAAGCCAGCGCGCCCAGGCTGTCGGTCTCGGTGCGGGTGGGCTGGGGACGGTCGACGCTCAGGTCCATGGCGGGGCTCGCGAAAAGGGAGCCCCGGACTCTAGGTACCGGTCCTCACCCCATCATGCCGATTCGGCATGGCACTGCGACGGGGCACCAGAACCGTTCGCCGTGGGTGTCGTTGGGCGCCCGCCGTCGTGGCTGCGCGCGAAGCTCCGGGCTCGCTGCTCAGGTGGCGCGCTCGCGCCGCATGTGCATCCAGCGTTCGTTCAGGAGTGCAAGCTGCACGCCGGCAATTCCGGACAGGGTTGTGCCCAACCGCTGGTCTGCGCCACCGCGGGCGCTGGCGCCGCGACGCTGACCGCTCTCGGCCCGGTGGCCCGGGCCTGCGGCGGTGCGGGCACCATCCGGGCCTGGGTAGAGCCAGCAAACCAGGTCCAGCAAGGGCTCGTGAGCCGTGCGCTGCACCGCCCGGAACTCGGTATCGGCGCCAGTGGCGACTTCGGACCCGATGACTTGGTTCTGGGTGTCGAACCGCACGATCGCGGCCGTCTGTACCCGGCGCTGCGGGCAGTCGAAGCGGTTGACCTGCAGCGAGCTCAGGATCTCGGGCAGGCGGGACGTGACCGCCAGGGCGGGGTCGTGAGGCAGGGGCCGCGTCGAATCGGACTCTGGCGGGGCTTCCTTGAAGGTGGACAGTCGGGTCCAGGCCTGGACCACGTCGCCTTCCCGGAAGGCGGTGCCAGACACAAGCGCAAAGGTGCCGACACCGCCGTTGGCGAAGCTCAGGCTGGCGACGGCGGCCAGCGTGCCAAAGGGCTCAGGCGCCGCGCGTTCGCACAAGGCCGGCAGCCTGGCGCGCAAGGCGGCGCTGACTTCGGGCTGCAGCGTGCCGGGGTCGTCCAGCGAGGAGAAGCTGATGAGCTTGGTGGGGTCCAGGGTCTCGGCCAAACGAGACCTCTCCATCAGGCCCCGCGCGGGAAGGCGCAGCAGCGCCGCCGGGTTGTCCGTCTGGATTTCGCGGTCCCGTTGAAACGGTGTCGAAATCCAACGGCTGTCGCAGCCCAGCAAGAACGGAGTGAGCGTGCGGCGCGCTGCACGCCGATCACGGCTGGGTTGGTCCCAGAAGAGGCGTACCAGGACTGCGGAGCCGAAGCGCCGGGTGTCGTCGCCGCCGACCAGGCTGACCCGGACGTCGCCGACCTGCGCCAGGAACTCGAGCTCGTAGTCCTTTGCCGCCACGGCCGCAGGCAGCACCCAGGTTGCCGCTGCGACGAGCGCCGTGACCACGCCCCAGCGACGAGGACTTGCCTTGAACACGACCACCACGGCCTCCCTGTGTGACGTGGACTGCTGTGAACTGCTGCAGGGTCGGCGTCCCCCGCTCCAAGGGGGGCCACCGCTGCGAAACGACCTTCGGACATGACCTTAGCCCACGCACACCGCCCGGTGCCAGCGCCACGCAATGCCCACCGTCCGTCCAGGGGAACCGATGCCGACGGCTTGGACGCGTTCGAGTGGCTGCGTTGGCCCGCCGCTCAGGGCCAGCCCATCGCCCGCCGCGCTGCCGACCAGTCCATCTCGCGCAGCAGCGGCACGCTGCGGCCGCAGCGCCCGGCGGCGGGGAGCGGGCGCACGCCGCCGATGACCTCGCCGCAGCGGCTGCCGACGAACGACACCGTCAGCACCTGCACCTCGTCCAGTGGCCGCGTGGGGTCGAGCACGTCGTCGCGCACCTGCACCATCGGCACGCAGTCCGCGCCGCTGCCCGTGACAGGGGCGAAGCGCGCGGCGACGTTGCTGAGGAATCCCGGCTCCTTGCGCGCGCACGCCGGCTGCGCGCGGCCCGCAGCGTCCAGCGACGTGGCCAGGCGCTGCGCCGCGTCCAGCGCCAGCTTCGGCCCCCAGGTGCGGTGCCGCGGGTCGGGCGTGGCCGGCAGTTCGCTGTCGCGGCGCAGGCGTTCGGCTTCGGCGATATCGCCCGCATGCGCGGCGTCCAGACGCCGGGCGAGCAGGGCCGGGTCGCGCGTCTCGCGGGCCCAGATCGCCTCGCGCCGGGCGCGGCGTTCGGCGACCTTGTCGGCGGCCATCATCGCTTCGGCCTCGGCGCGGCGGCTGGCCTCGATGCTCTCGTTGACCCGCACGATGCCGGCCAGGCGCGCGATCTCCAGGTCGAGCACGGCCCCCAGCGGCGCCGGCACCAGCACCGGCCGGCCGTCGCGCGTGAGCACGATCTCGTCGGCGTACACCATGCCGCCGCCCAGGTTGCCCATGACGGCGGGCATCGCGAAGTAGCCGCCGTGGCGCCCACTGTCGACGCCGCGCGAGAAGTCGCCGTACGTGCGGCGGTCCTCCAGCAGGTCGGCGCGCGGCACGCGGTTGAGCTCGAAGTACACGAGGTCGTGCGCACCGCCGAGCTTGGGCGTGAGCACGCCGCTGGGCAGGCGGCGCACGTCGCGTGGCACGGTCCAGTAGGCCGTGATGCTCTGCTGCAGCACCGGGGCGCGGGCGCGGTTGCCTTCGTCCGGGGCCTGGATGGCGGCGCTGCTCGTCACCATGTGCACGCGGTCGGTCGGCGTGCGGAAGTGTTCGCTGGCCGTGAGCGCGGCGTAGAAGCCCTCGTAGCGCTGCCGCGCCAGCGCCACTTCGGCCGGATTCAGCCGGCGCAGGCCGACCGCGCGTGTGAGCGGGCCATGCGGTTCCCAGGAGACGCCGGGGCTGAGCTGCGGGCCGATCTCCGCATCGGCGACCGGTCGGGCCGGGGCCGGCTGCACGGGCTGGGCGAACACCGCGGCGCTGCACGCCAGCGCAGCCGCCGCCAGTGCCGGCACGCCACCGATCCTGGCGGGTCTCGACGGTGGCACGAATCCAGGCATCCGCCGATGCTACGTTGCATGCTTGTGCGATCGGGCATCGGCCATGCGCACAGCGGTCGACATCGAACGGCGCGCCGGGCCCATGGACTGGGCGGCGATGATGAGCGAGGCGGACGTCGTTCTCGCCGGACTCGCCGTTTCCGGACCCGTGCCCCACCCGATCGGCGCCCGATGTACGAAAGACCTCCTGCGCAACTCTGTGACATCGAAAACATCTGCTTGCACTTGCGGCCTCCGGAGAGCTTCCCGCGGGCCGATGCTGCTCTGGCCAACATCGTTTCGTTCACGGCCGGCCTCAGCCGCTGGCCCGGAGTGCTGCCCATGATCCGGTTCGTACTGGCTCTTGTTCCCCTTCTGGCGCCCGGCCTGGCGCTGGCCCAGAAGCCAGCGGCCTGGGAGCCTGCCCAGCCCGTGGAACTGGTGGTGCCGGCAGGAACCGGAGGTGGTGCCGACCAGATGGCGCGCCTGCTCGCCGAGCTGATCGCGAAGCACCAGCTGATGAAGCAGCCCTTGCAGGTGGTCAACAAGGCCGGCAACAGCGGTGCCGAAGGTCTGCTCGACGTACGGGCGGCGAGCGGCAACCCGCACAAGCTGATCATCACGTTGTCGAACCTGTTCACCACGCCGCTGGCCACCGGCAGCGACTTCCGCTGGACCGACCTGACGCCCGTGAAGATGATGGCGAGGGACCAGTTCCTGCTTTGGGTGAAGGCCGACTCGCCGGCCCGCAACCCGCGCGACCTGATGGAGCAGCTGCGCGCCGCGCCGCGCGGCAGCGTGCGCTTCGGCGGCACCGGCACCAAGCAGGAGGACCAGATCGTCTCGGTGCTGCTCGAAACCGCGGCGGCCACGCGCGTGAACTACGTGCCGCTGAAGGGTGGCGGCGACGTGGCGCGCGCGCTGGCCGCGGGCGAAGTGGACATCACGGTGAACAACCCGATCGAGGGCGAGAAGCTCTGGCGCGACGGCAAGCTGCGGCCTTTGTGCGTGTTCGACGGCCGGCCGCTGGAGTACCGCGAAAAGGTCACTGCCAGCACCGCCTGGGCCGACCTGCCCACCTGCATGTCGTTCGGCATTCCGGTGCAGTACCTCATGTTGCGCGGCATCTTCACCACCCCCGGTGCCACGCCCGCCCAGGTGGCCTACTACGCCGACGTGCTCGAGAAGGTGCGCGCGCTGCCGGAGTGGAAGCGCTTCATGGCGCAGGGCGCGTTCATGAACGAGACGATGACCGGCGCCCCCTTCAGGGCCTGGCTCGAACGCACCGAGAGCTTCCACCGGGTGCTGATGCGCGAGGCGCGGCTGCTGGCCTCGCAACAGCCGCCGGCGACCAAGCCCTGAGTCCCGGCCGGTGTCCTGGGGCGCGGCGAACGTGGCGCTTAGCGCACGATGCGGCGCGCCGGGTCGAGGTGGACGCGCATCGTCACCCGGGCCAGGTTCCTGGCCCGCCTGGGCAAGGGGACGTAGTTCTCGCCCGTCTTGATCGCGGCGCCGCCCTCGGCGTACAGGGCCTCGACGAACTGCACGAAGGCGGCGGCCCTGCCGGCGTCGGCCCAGCGTGTCGGCGCGAGCACGTAGGTCATGCCGACGATGGGCCAGCAGCGCGGGCCGCCGGCGTCGACGGTGTCGATCTCGAACGTCGGCTTCGGGTCCAGGTAGAGCAGTTCCCAGTCGGCAGCGACCACGGCGGCCGAGATGGAGTCGGGACTCGGGCGGACGAACTCGCCGAAGCGGTTGAGAAGGTTCATCATCGGCAGGCCGTTGTCCTGCGCGTACGAGTACTCCAGGTAGCCCAGCGCCCCGGGCCGTTCCGACACCGCCCGCGCCATGCCGCCGTTGCCGCGCACGGACTGGCCGCGTGGCAGCACCAGTTGGCTCTTGACGCCGATGCTGGACTTCCAGGCCGGGCTGGTGCGGTCCAGGTAGTGGCTGAAGAGGTAGCTCGTGCCCGAGCTCTCTTCGCGCTGCAGGGGCGAGACCGCCAGCGCCGGCAGGGCGATGCCGGGGTTCAGGGCACGCAGCCGGGCGTCGTTCCAGCTGGCGATGCGCCCCAGGAAGAGATCGGCCAGCACCGCCGCCGACAGCCTCAAGCGGCCGACCGGCACGCCGGGCAGGTTTGCGATGACGACGACGCCGCCGATCGCGGTCGGCAGCTGCAGCAAGCCGCGATCCTCGAGTTCGCGCCGCGCCAAGGGGCGGTCGGTGGCGCCGAAGTCGACCTGCCGTTCGATGATCCGGCGCACGCCCTCGCCCGAACCCACTGACGCGTAGTCGAGTGCGAAACTGCCCTCCTGGCGGAGGCCCCCGATGGCGGGAATGGCGGCCATCAGCGCCTGTCGTCGTGTGAGGCCGCGCTGCGGCTTGCCGGGGTGTCGCATCTCTTCTCCGTGACGCAGGGCGCCAATTTGCCTTCGTGGGCACAGAGCCCGGGGTATCCCGAAAAGACACAGAGGCGACGCCTGCGACGCGGCAGCACCCATCGTGTGCTGTGCGGTCGATCGCACAGACAGAGGCTGATCGGCAGGCTTGCAATCGACCGCGCGACGACCCCGCACGATGCCGTGGACGGTGCCAGCGTCTCCCGGCGCTGTCGTCCCTTTTTTTGAATCCTTGTTCTACGCCTGACAACACAGGTCGCCAGCCTGGCGACCAGGAGCGCCTGATGACAACGCCGACCGTGCCCGCGACCCCCAGCCCGGACGCCGATCGCCGTTTCTGGGTCGCCGCCACCGGTGCCATGGCTGGCGTGGCGGTCGTCACCACCGCCATTCCCTTTGTCGCTTCGTTCGCGCCCAGCGAAAGGGCCAAGGCCGCGGGCGGTCCGGTGGAGGTCGATCTTTCCGACCTG
>JAJTGU010000021.1 GCA_021297985.1 Rubrivivax sp. | reverse complement strand
CGGCAGATCCGCGCCTTCGTGAACTGCGCCGCCAAGGCCCGCGAGGCGGGCTATGACGGCGTGGAGATCATGGGCTCCGAGGGCTACTTCATCAACCAGTTCCTGAGCCTGGCCACCAACCGGCGAACGGACGAATGGGGCGGCGACTACAGCCAGCGCATGCGGCTGCCGCTGGAGATCGTGGCCCGCACGCGCGAGGCGGTGGGCCGCGACTTCATCATCATCTACCGCCTGTCGATGCTCGACCTGGTGCCCGGCGGCAGCCGCTGGGACGAGGTGGTGCAGCTCGGCACCGCCGTGGCCCAGGGCGGGGCCAGCCTCATCAACACCGGCATCGGCTGGCACGAGGCGCGCATCCCCACCATCGCCACCAGTGTGCCGCGTGCGGCCTTCGCGTGGGTGACGAAGAAGATGAAGGCCGAGTTCGCCGCCGCCGGCATCGGCACGCCGCTGGTCACCAGCAACCGCATCAACACGCCCGAGGTGGCCGAGCAGCTGCTGGCCGAAGGCGCGGCCGACATGGTGTCGATGGCGCGGCCGCTGCTGGCCGACGCCGAGTTCGTCAACAAGGCCGCACGCGGCCAGAGCGACCTCATCAACACCTGCATCGCCTGCAACCAGGCCTGCCTGGACCACGTGTTCCAGAACAAGACCGCCAGCTGCCTGGTCAACCCACGCGCCTGCCGAGAGACCGAGCTGGTGTTCCGCCCAACGCCCAGGCGCAAGCGCATCGCCGTGGTCGGTGCCGGCCCGGCCGGCATCACCGCCGCCACGCTGCTGGCCGAGCGCGGCCACGAGGTGCGGCTGTTTGACGCCGCCGACGACATCGGCGGTCAGCTCAACATGGCCAAGCAGGTGCCCGGCAAGGAGGAGTTCGAGGAGATGCTGCGCTACTTCCGCCGCCGCGTTGAGACCACCGGCGTGCAGCTGCAGCTGGGCCATCGCGTGCAGGTCGACGATCTGCAGGGCTACGACGACGTGGTCATCGCCACCGGCGTGACGCCGCGCGACCCGAAGATCCCCGGGCAGGACCACCCGAAGGTGCTGAGCTACATCGAGGTGCTGCGCGAGCATCGGCCGGTGGGCGCGCGGGTGGCCATCGTCGGGGCCGGCGGCATCGGCTTCGACGTGGCCGAGTACCTGGTCCACAGCGGCCGCTTTACCACGCTCGACCTGCCCGCCTGGCAGGCCGAATGGGGCGTCACCGACCCGGCACTGGCCGCGGGCGGACTGGCCACCACGCGGCCCGAGATCGCCGCCCCGGCGCGACAGGTCACGCTGCTGCAGCGCAAGGCCGGCAAGCTGGGCGCGGGCCTGGGAAAGACGACCGGCTGGATCCACCGCACCGCGCTCAAGCACAAGCAGGTCGAGATGATCGGTGGCGTGAACTACGAGCGCATCGCCGACGAAGGCCTGCTCGTGTCCTACGGCGAGCGGCGCGAGAACCCGACCTGGATCGCCTGCGACACCGTGGTGTTGTGTGCCGGCCAGCTGCCGCTGCGCCCACTGGCCGATGCGCTGGCCGCACGAGGCCGGCCCGCGCACGTGATCGGCGGTGCGCTTGAGGCCGGCGAGCTGGACGCGAAGCGCGCGATCGACCAGGCGGCGCGGCTGGCGGCGGCGTTGTAAGGGTCGGCGGGGTCTTCCGGGGCCGCAGGCAAGAGCCGCCCGGGCGGGCCTTCGCCCGTCACGCCGCAGTCATTGATGGCGCGGAACATGGAGTCTTCTTTTGACGAGAGCCTCCTCCATGCCTGCGCACCGCTTGATTGCCACCTTGTCCCGCCGGTCCACGGCTGCGCGCTTGACGCTGACCAGTGCCGCCCTTGCTGCGGCGCTGGCCATGCCCTGGGCGACTGCCCAGGCCCAGACCGTGCTCAACGGCACCGAGTTCTCGGTGCAGGGCCTGGTGGGGGTGGGACGCCTGGCGGCCAATCTGCGCGACGAGCACGGCGAGACCTTCGGGTCGATCTCCGGCCTGTGGGCGAACAGCGCCAGCTGGACGCGCAACGGCAACACCTACACCGGCAGCTTCCTGGCCGCGCCCGACCGGGGCTACAACATCGCCGGCACCATCGACTACGCGCCGCGCCTGAACTCGCTGCAGATGGTGTTCACGCCGGCCGCGATCGGCGCCAGTGGCCTGGCCCAGAACCAGATCGGACTGAGCCTGACGCAGGCCACGCGGCTCTACGAGACCCTGCCCGACGGCGGGCAGAAGTTCTTCACCGGGCTTGACCCGAAGCCGGGCGGCGTGGCCACTGGCGGCGCGCGCGCCGCCACCGCCACGATGCCGGAGCTGCCGCAGTCCTACAACGGCAAATTGGCGCTGGACGCCGAGGGCGTGGTGGTGCTGTCCGACGGCTCGCGCCTCATCAGCGACGAGTACGGGCCTTCGGTGTATCGCTTTGCCGCCGACGGCCAGTTCCTGGGTGCACTGGCCGTCGCCCCGTCGGTGCGGCCGGTGCGCAATGGAGTCAACGACTACAGCAGCAACAACCCGACCGTCGGCCAGCCGGCGCCCAGCCCGGCCAACCCGAGCTCGGGCCGGGCCAACAACCAGGGCTTCGAGGGCCTGTCGCTGTCGCCCGATGGCAAGACCCTGTTCGTGGCCTTGCAGAGTGCCGCGCGGCAGGACATCGGCACGCCTGCAGCGGCCACGCGCGACAACACGCGCCTGTTCACCTACGACGTCAGCGCGCCCGACAACATCCAGCTCAGCGGCGAGTACGTCGTCAAGCTGCCGACCTTCAGGCAAGGCGGCACCACCCTGGTGGCGGCGCAGAGCGAAGTGCTGGCGCTGTCGTCGACCCAGCTGCTGATGCTGCCGCGCGACAGCAACGGCTTCCAGGTCGGCACCCAGACGTCGCTGCTGCGCCAGGTGGAGGTGATCGACATCAGCGAGGCCACCAACATCCTGGGTCAGCCTTACGAGCAGCAGGTGGCGCCCGGCGGCGTGCTGAACCCCACCATCGTGCCGGCCGAGAAGGTGGTGCTGCTGGACATGCTGGACAAGTCCCAGCTGAAGCGGTTCGGCCTGACGAACGGCGTCGAGGCGGGCTTCGACAACCTGTCGGAGAAGTGGGAAGGCCTGGCGCTGCTGTCGGCGCTGGACCCGGACCGGCCGAACGACTACTTCCTGTTCGTCGCCAACGACAACGACTTCGCCACGACCGACGGCTTCCAGGCCGGCGGCGGCTACAACGACGGCAAGGACATCGACACCATGTTCCTCGCCTACCGCGTGACGATCAGCGCCGTGCCCGAGCCGACCACGGCCCTGATGCTGCTGGCCGGGGTCGCGGGCCTGGCGATGCTGTCGCGCGGTCGGCGACGCTGAGTCCAGGTCGCGACCTGCCGGAGGCTGCGCCTTCGGCCGGTCGGGTGCAGGGCGCCCTACACTGCGCCGCGCATGACCATCCTGCTCGCGCCCATGGAGGGCCTGCTCGACCACCCGCTGCGCGAGGTCTTGACCGAGGTCGGCGGCATTGACCGCTGCGTGACCGAGTTCATCCGCATCACCGACCAGTTGCTGCCCGCGCGGGTGTTCACGCGGGTGATGCCCGAGTTGTTCAATGGCAGCCGCACGCGTGCCGGCACGCCGGTGCGGGCGCAACTGCTGGGCAGTGACCCGAACTGCCTGGCCGAGAACGCGGCCCGGCTGGCCGAACTGGGTGCCGAAGGCATCGACCTGAACTTCGGGTGCCCGGCCAAGACGGTGAATCGACACCGCGGTGGCGCGGTACTGCTGGACGAGCCCGAGCTGCTGCACGCCATCATGGCCGCGGTGCGGCGGGCGGTACCGGCAGATCTTCCGGTGTCGGCCAAGATGCGGCTGGGCCACCGCGACGATGAGCGGCGTATCGAGGCCGCCCAGGCCCTGGCCGCCGGCGGTGCGGGCGAACTGGTGGTGCACGCGCGCACCAAGCTGCAGGGCTACCGGCCGCCGGCCTTCTGGCACCGGGTGGCCGACATCCGCGCGGCGGTGGCGATTCCGGTGGTCGCCAACGGAGAAATCTGGACCGCTTCCGATGCGCAGCGCGCCCGTGCCGAATCGGGTTGCCACGGCCTGATGCTGGGCCGCGGCCAGGTGGCCGACCCTGGCCTGGCCTGGGCCTTGCGCGCCGCCGATGGCGCGGCACCGCATCCGGTCACCTGGGCTGGCCTGCAGCCCGGGCTGTCTCGCTTCTGGGCCTTGGTCGCGCTGAAGGCAGCGCCACGTTTCCGCGCCGGGCGCATGAAGCAATGGTTGAACCTGCTGCGCCGGCGCTATCCGGAGGCGCAGGCCGCCTTCGAGCAGGTGCGAGCGGTCACCGACCCGGCGGCGGTGGCTGCGGTACTCGGGTTGTCGACTGTCGTGGTTCCACAGTCCGCCTCCGTGCCGGGCCCGCCGGACTTGACGCTGGCGGGCTGAGGGCCCGCAACCCGATCAGCGGGCGTCACAGCGGCGACGGGATGGTCTCGTCGGTACGCGCCGGCAGCACGATCTCGAACACCGATCCGCCACCCGTTCGGTTGCGCGCCATGATGCGTCCCCCCTGGGCCTGGATGAGCGTCCGGCTGATCGCCAGGCCCAGCCCCGTGCCACCCGAGCCGTCCTTGGTTCGGCTGCTCTGAACGAAAGCGTCGAAGATGGCCTCAAGCTCGCCTTCGGGAATGCCCGGCCCACGGTCGGCGACGCAGACGCGCCACTCGCCGGACTCGGTGACGTCGGCCTCGATGTCGACGCGGCCGCCTTCCGGCGAAAAGCGGATCGCGTTGGCCACCACGTTGCGGACCACCTGCTGCAGGCGCAGGGGGTCGAACTTGGCCGACATCGGCAACTCCGGCAGCGACTCCGCCAGCGTCAGACCCCGTTTTGACGCCAGAGGCTGGACCTCGCGCAACACCTCGCTTACCGGCACCCGGATGTCGCCGCGTTCGAGGTGCAGCGTGCCGGCACTGCTTTCGATGCGCGACACATCCAGCAGGTCGTTGACCAGCGCCAGCATGCGCTGGCCCGAAGCATGGATGTCCTCGAACATCGTGGCCAGGCGTGCCTGCTCCCCCGCGCGGCGCAGGCCCAGCTCCGAGAAGCCGATGATCGACTGCAGCGGCGTGCGCAGCTCGTGGCTGATGTTGGCGATGAACTCGCTCTTGGCGCGCGACGCGTCTTCCGCGGCATCGCGCGCATCGCGCGTGGCGCGCTCGGCCTCGCGGAACTCGGTCACGTCGATGATCACGGCCAGGATGCCCGAGGGCTCCTGGCCGTCGATGCCCGGCAACGCGCGCTTCTCGATGACCACGTCGCGCACCGAGCCATCGGCATGCGGCACCCTCGATTCGTAGCGCAGTGGCTCACCCGTGCGGTACACCTCGGCGTCGCGGGCCTCGTGCTCGCGGCGTTCCGCCGACGACAGGTGGGTGCCCACCGGGGCGCCCAGCGCATCCTTGCGCGGACGGCCGCTGAAGGCCTCCCAGGCGCGGTTGACGATGCGGTATCGACGGTCGCGTCCGACAACGGACATCGGCAACGGACTGCTTTCGAGGAGCATCTCGGTGAACGCCAGCTGCGACTGCAGCCGCCGCCGCGACTCGAGCCGCTCGGTCACGTCGACGGCACTGCCGACGAAGCCGGCACCCCGCTCGAGCGACGTCAACTTGCACTCATGCGCGATCGCGTGGCCGTTGGAGGTCAGCAAGGACAACGCCAGCGTCCGGGCGTTCTCCGCTGTCGACATTGCCGCCAGCACCCTTTGCACCGCCGGGCGGTCGGAGACGGCCACGGCGTCGACGAAGGGCAAGCCGGCCCACGCCGCCGCATCGCGCCCGGTGAGCCGCTCCCAGGCCGGATTCACGAACACCAGGCGGCCGTCGGCGTCGCAGCGGAACACCACCTCCTGGAGCCCACCGAGGGTGGCGCCCATCTCACGCTCCCGCTCGGCGATCCGGTCCTGCGTGGCCGCGCGGGCGCGCAGGCTGCGCACGGCAAGCAGCGTCATCAGGAAGGTGATCGCCAGCACGCCCAGGCCCACGAACACCCGGCCTTGGCTGTCACGCCACCACTGGGCGTGCGCTGCGGTCCGGTCGAACTCCACCAGCGTCAGCACGGGCCAGTTGCGCGACGTCCGGAACGACGCCAGCTGCAAACCGCGTCGAAGCCCCGAACCGGTCCAACTGCCGTGCTCCCGCGCAGGCAGGAACTGCACAAAGGGCGGCAGGGTCTTCAGGTCGTCGCCGGAGTTGTGTTCGACACCCCGGGTGGCGCCCAGAAGCCGCCCGCCCAAGCCCAGCAGCGCCGAGGCCATGCGCTCGTCGTCCATCGTCACCTGCTGGAAGTTCAGCATGGCATCGATGTTGATCAAGGCCACCACCACCAGCTCGCGGCCGTCGGCCCGGCGGGTGCCGACCATGAGCGGCGCGAAGCCGACACCCCGGGCCACCGGGGTGGCGTGGGCCGGATGGAGATCGGCCAGGCGACGCGCCGGAATGAAGTCGCCCAGATGGGCCCGCCCCGCCGGCGGTCGGCTGCCGAACCTTGCAAGGTCGACCACCAGCCCGCGCTCGGTCGGATCGGCCGAGGACAGCACCAGGCCCTGGGCGTCGAGCACGGACATGCCACGAAGAAAGGGCAGGTTCACCAGGGTCTGCGACATGGCGCCGATGACCTCGGGGCTGTCGGGCTCGACGCTTCGCTCCAGCAGGTCGACGACGGTCGACATCGCCAGCGCAGCAGAGTCGATGCTGCGCGTGGCATGGTCGGCGAACACGCGGGCCATCAGCACCGTGTGTTCCCGCAGGCGCTCGTCGTTGGCTCGGTGGTCGACCCAGGTCAGGGCCGCGAGGGCGACGGACAGCAACATCCCGGCGGTGGCGCCGACGTAGGCCACCAGCCGGTGCGGCGCCATGCGGCGAACCGGATTCGGGGTCACTTCAGGCGCATGATCGGAGCCAGACCGTGTCGCCGCGCGGCAGCCTCGAGCCGGCCATCGCGCTGGATGCGGCCGACGAACTCGTCGACCTGTGCCAGCCAGGCCGCATCGCCCGGCTTCACGGCGTAGGCATAGGGCAGCACGAAGAAGGGCTGGGGCGGGGAGATCAGCGTCGCCCAGTCGGCGTTGTCGAGCAGGCGGCGGCTGTAGGGGTAGTCGGTCATGAACACATCCACACGGCCGGCTTCGAGTTCGCGTTCCCGCGTGGCCGGCGGGCTGACGCGCACCAGCCGGGCCTGCTTCAGCGAGGCCGTCATCACCGGATCCATGAAGGTACCGGCCTGCACCGCCACCGCGACGCCGGGCTTGTCGATGTCCTCCCAGCGTTGCACGACGCGGTTGCCCTTGGTCGTGATCGCGTAGATGTCGCTTTGCATGTAGGGCCGCGAGAAGCGCAGCCGCTCCATGCGCTGGGGCAGCATGCCGATGGCGAACATCGCAACGTCGCAACGGTCGCCTTCGAGGTCGGCAATCAAGGTCGCGAAGGACGAGTCCACGTAGGCCGTCTTCACGCCCAGGTCGCGGGCGAACTCGGCCGACAGGTCGATGTCCAGGCCCACAAGCTGCTGCGTTCGAGGGTGGCGCAGGCTGATGCCGTAGTAGTCGGGCCAGATGCACACGCGGACCGTGCCCGCCGACCGAACGCGGTCGAGCACCGGGTTGGCACTGGCGGCCGTGGGCGCGACGGCTCCGGCCATCAGGGTTGCGGCCATGGCCAGCGTGGTGGCCGACGCCACCAGGGCACGCCGGATCTGCGCAATCGGTGGGATGGATCGCATGGGGGTGCTCGTTTTCCGGGGAGGTGTTGACAGGCCAGCTCAGAAGCGGACGTCGGCCGACAGGTCGTCGAATCCAAGACCACGTCGGTTGACGGCGTCGCGCACCGCCATCATCTCGTCGGCACGGGCCAGGAAAGCGTCCACGACATCGGGATCGAAGGCCTTGCCCCGCTGCTCGGCCAGCATCTGCAACGCCACGGCATCCGGCAAGGCCGGCCGGTAGCAGCGGTCCATCGTCAGCGCGTCGAAGAAATCGACCACCGCGACGATGCGCCCCGACAGCGGAATCGCATCGCCTGCGGTGCCGGCCGGGTAGCCACCGCCGTCCCAGCGCTCGTGGTGGGTCAGCGCGACCTCGGCCGCGAGCTGGAACAGCGGGATGCGCGAGCGGCCGAGGATCTCGGCCCCGATGCGCGGGTGCTTGTTCATCTCGACGCGCTCCTCGGGCGTGAAGCGGCCGGGCTTCTTCAGCACACCGTCGGGCACGCCGATCTTGCCGATGTCGTGCATGGGGGCGGCCTGGCGCAGCAACAGCGCCCAGTCTGACGGCTGCCCCAGCTTGAGGGCCAGCGCCCAGGCCAGAAAGCCGATGCGCACGATGTGCACGCCGGTGTCGTCGTCACGGAATTCGGCCGCGCGCGACAGGCGCAGCAGTGCTTCGTGGTGCGCCTGCGAGACCTCGCGCAGCGCGTCGTTGCGCTCGCGGTACATGCGGCCGAAGTCGGCGACTAGCCGCTCCATCTGGGCGCCGGCGTCGTCGGTGAAGCAACGGTCCACGAAGGCGGCCGGTGGCGGCGCGCGCAGGGTCATGGGTTGGGTGTTCATGGGTTGTCTTCCTTCAGACCGTCGTGCCGAGCATCGAAGTCGTCAACTCGAGCAGTTGCATCGGGCTGAAGGGCTTCACCAGATAGGCGGTGGCACCGGCGGCCAGACCCGCCTGACGGTCGGCAGCATGACCGAGCGCCGACAGCATCACCACCGGCACCTTGGCCATCGCAGGGTCGGCCCTCAGGGCACGGCAGAGGGCCAGGCCATCCAGAGGGCCCGGCATCATCACGTCCAGCAGCACCAGGTCGGGGCGAAGGTCCTGCGCCTTGGCCAGACCCGCCTCCGCGTCGGCGGCTTCGTGGATCTCCACCGACTCGAACTCCAGAGTCATTCGGATGAGCCGCCGGATGTCGGCATGGTCTTCAACAATCAGGATCTTGTGCATGGCAGTGACGGATACCGTTGACAGAACGGACCTGCCGCAATTATGAGAGAAATGATACCTGTGATTCAACTGGATTGTCCTGAACGCTGAACAACCGGCAGAATCGCACGCATGAACACCCCCCGATCCGCGGTCGACCCGAGCGAGGACTGCACCACCATCGAGGTCGCCAAGCGCCTGGGTCTGGCGGTGCGATCGGTCCAGTTGATGGTCGACCGAGGGGAACTCGAGGCCTGGAAGACGCCCGGTGGGCATCGCCGCATCCGCCGCGAATCGGTGGACCGCTGGCTCGCCGAGCGGCACGCTGCAGCCGCCCATGGCCAGAAGGAGCGGCCTCCAAACGCACCCCAGGCCGCGCCCTCCCGGGCCGTCGCCAGGGCACCACGCGTGCTGCTGATCGAGGACTCGCGGCACTTCCAGAACCTGGTGTCGCTGCTGCTGAAGAGCCGCTTTCCGCAGGTTGAACTCCACCTGGCCGACGACGGCATCGCGGGCCTGGGGCTGGCCGGCAAGCTGGAGCCCGAGGTGCTTCTGGTCGACATCCTTCTGCCCGGCATCGACGGTGCCACGCTGATCATGAGCCTGCGGTCCCACCCGGCCTTTGCCCGCAGCCGGCTGATCGTCGTCACGTCGCTCGAAGGTGCGGCCCTCGATCCCTACGCGTTTGCACTCGAGGGCCTGCCCGTGGTGCACAAACCCAGGTTGGCGGTGGATCTGCCGGCGCTGCTGGCCTCGGCGCTGGCCGGCAACGCTGAGGCCGCCGATCGCACGCCGTGAGTGCCGGAGCCATGCCGCCGCGGGTGGTGTGCGTCGACGATGACGCCTTGATCCGCCGATTTGTTGGCCTCGCGCTCGAGGATCTGCCGATCGAGTTCGTGGCCTGTCCGGACGCCGCCTCGGCCCGGGAGGCCTTGCGCCAGCGGCCTGCGGCCTTGCTGATGACGGACCTGATGATGCCCGGCGAGAGCGGCTTCGAACTGCTGGCCTCGCTGGTCGCCGACCCGGTGCTGCGCGGTGGGGCCCGCCTGGCCGTGTTCAGCGCCGGGCTGTCCGAGGCAGCGCGCGCGCGACTGAAGGGCCTGGACGTCTGGCGTGAGCTCGACAAGCCGGTGTCCTTGCAGGCGCTGGAGGCTTGCGTCGCCGAAGCGGTGGCGTTGTCCCAGGCAGGCACCGCCGGGACCTCGACTCCAGCCGCCACCCCGTTCAGCCTCGAGGAGAGGCAAGCCGTCGACCAGCTCTTCGGCGGCGATGCCGAACTGTTCGTGGCCTTCAGGGACCAGGCCCTGAAGCAGTTCAAGTTCGACCGGCTCGCACTGGCAGCCGCCGTGGATGCTGGCGACTGGCCGGCCGTGAATCGACAGGCCCACAGCCTCAAGGGAGCGCTCGCGACACTCGGCGACGCCCGCGGCCAGGATCTGGCTTTCGCGCTGGAATCGTCGGCGGCTGCGGCCGACGCTGGCGGCTGCGCTCAACGATGGCCCCCGTTGGATCATCATCTGTCGCACCTGTGAACGCCGCAGATGATATTTCTCACACTTATATTCGATAGAAATAGCGAAATCTAGAAAACACAGTTATCATTTACGGACCGCGTGATGGGCTGCCCGGCAGGCCGCTCACCTCCCCCAGTTGACTCCCAACCGCTTTCCGCCATGAAGTCGCTCAAAGTCTCTTCTCGCCTTGCACTGACCACTGGAGTCCTGGTCGTGCTGCTCATCGCCGTCGGGGCCATGGGCCTGTTCGGGCTGTCGTCCAGCAACCGCGCGCTGAACACGGTCTACGCGGACCGGGTCGTGCCGCTGGGACAGCTCAGCCAGCTGCAGCAGCAGCATGCCGATGTGCAGGATGCGCTGCACGAGGCCGTCGAGAAGCGGGAGAGCGCCGCCATTGCCCACGCCGTGGCACTGGAGTCCCGCCGTCGCCAGGATCACGCCGTCACCTGGGCCGCCTACCGGGCGACGTTCCTGACCCCGGAAGAAAAGACGCTGGCCAGCGACCTGGAGGCCGCCGAGGCGACCTATCGGCGCGACGGGGTGGACCCGTTGGTCTCGACCCTGCAGGCTGGCGACTTTGCGGCAGCCACGAAGCTGAGCAGCGGCGTGCTGGCGCGCAGCACGCAGGCCCTGGCGGCGAGCCGCGCCAAGCTCGTGCGGCTGCAGATCGACGTGGCGGTCCAGGAAAACGCAGCGACCCAGGCGTCGTTCGACGTCTGGGTCGCCGCGACCGCAGGCGCCATCGTGGTGGGCGTCGTGCTGGCGGCGTTCCTGGGCTGGATGGTCACCCGCAGCCTCACCCGCGAGCTGGGCGCCGAACCGGCCGACGCCGCGGCCTTGGTCCACGCCGTGGCCGCTGGTGGCCTGGACACGCAGATCTCGCTTCGGGCAGGGGACGAGACCAGCCTGATGGCGGCGCTGGAGCACATGCGCAGCAGCCTCAGCCAGACCGTGGCCGCCGTGCGCCGTGACGCGGATGGCGTGGCCGTGGCGTCGTCCGAGATCGCCCAGGGCACGCAGGACTTGAGCCAACGCACCGAGGAGCAGGCCAGCGCGCTCCAACAGACCGCTGCATCAATGGAGCAGGTCGGTACGACGGCACGCCAGAACTCCGAACAGGCCCAGGCCGCGCGCCGCCTGGCCGAGGGTGCAGCACAGGTGGCAAGACGCGGTGGATCGGTCGTGAACGAGGTCGTGGGGACGATGCGCAGCATCGAGGAGAGTTCGCGCCGCATTGCCGAGATCGTGAACACCATCGACGGCATCGCCTTCCAGACCAACATCCTGGCGCTCAACGCCGCGGTCGAAGCCGCCCGGGCCGGCGAGCAGGGTCGTGGATTCGCGGTCGTGGCCAGCGAGGTGCGAAGCCTCGCACAGCGCAGCGCCAGCGCCGCACGCGAGGTCAAGTCGCTGATCGCCGAGAGCGCCGAACGCGTGGACGCTGGCGCTCTCCGGGTCGCCGCGGCGGGTCAGACCATGCAGGAAATCGAAACCTCGGTTTCGCAGCTGCACACCATCGTGGCCGAGATCAGCGCGGCCAGTACCGAGCAAAGCGCGGGCGTGTTGCAGATCGGTGAAGCGGTCTCGCAGATGGACCAGACGACCCAGCAGAACGCAGCCCTGGTGGAGCAGAGTTCGGCGGCTGCCGAGAGCCTGCGCCAGCAAGCCGCCCAGTTGCTCAACGCGGTGTCGGTGTTCCGCCTCGCCGGCGGCGCGACGGCTTGATGTCGCAAGTCCCGTGCTTCAAGACCTCGCCTCCGAACCGCGTGCCTTGCGTGCGGACCGCCACAGGCGGCTTGCGCTGCGCCCCGACACGCTCGACCCGGCCACTCACCGGACCGAAGCCGCAGATCGCGACCGGGCCCAACTGTTGCTTCGGGTGAGCCACGAGGCCTCGCGACGCGGTCCTGCTGTGCGGACTGCCAGTGTCTGGGTCGACTGGCATGCGGACAGTCAGCACGGTGTCGGAAGCAGCTCCACGCGCGAAGATCCGATGCAGGCGGTGCCGGCGCCTGGGCGTGGCGCCTCGACACCGCCCCAGACGGCTCATGAAGTCGATCCAGCACCTGCGGCAACCCGCGACCGGCCGCTGGACGTTCTCTACGTCGAGGACAACCCGGTCGACGTCCGGCTGATGGAAGCCATGCTGGCACGCCCGGAGTGCGGCAAGGTGAGCTTGCGATCGGCACCCGATGGCCCGCAGGGGTTGCTCATGGCCCAGCACAAGCGCCCCGACCTCATGCTGCTCGACATGAATCTGCCGGGGCTTTCGGGTCTGGAACTGCTGCTGCGGATGCGCACGCAACCGGCCTTGGCGGACGTTCGTTGCGTTGCGGTGTCGGCCCGTGCCATGCGGCAGGACATCGACACGGCTTTGGCCGCTGGCTTCGACGACTACGTCACCAAGCCGTTTGCGCTGCAGCGCCTGGCGCAGATGATCCAGCGATACAGGACGATGGCCGGCGGGTCGGGCTGAACCGACGATCCCGGCGAGAGCGATCAACGGCCCTGGTTGACGCCGCTCCACCCAGCGGCCAGACTGCCCCACGCGCCGCCGGGGCGCGGGAGCATGCAAGCCAATGGCCAAGTCCAAGCCCAAGTCCAGGTCCGCCCACATGGGCAAAGCCGAGTACCTCGAGAAGCTCGGCCCGCTCGAGCTGGAGCTCGACACCGTCGCGCGCTGGCTGCAGCACACCGGCAAGCGGCTGCTGGTGCTGATCGAGGGCCGCGACACGGCCGGCAAGGGCGGCGTCATCAGCGCCATCAGCCACCCGATGAACCCGCGCATGTGCCACGTCGTGGCCCTGCCCAAGCCCACCGAGCGCGAGCGCTCCCAGTGGTACTTCCAGCGCTACGTGCCGCACCTGCCCAGCGGCGGCGAGATCGTGCTGTTCGACCGCAGCTGGTACAACCGCGCCGGCGTCGAGGCCGTCATGGGCTACTGCACGCCCGAGCAGACCCAGGCGTTCCTGAAGCAGGCGCCGGTCTTCGAGAAGATGCTCGTCGACGACGGCGTCCTGCTGTTCAAGTACTGGCTCACGGTCGACCAGGCCCAGCAGGAGGAGCGCTTTGCCGAGCGCCTGGCCGACCCGCTCAAGCGCTGGAAGCTGAGCCCGGTGGACCTGGAGGCGCGCAGCCGCTACGCCGCCTACACCGACGCCCGGCACCGCATGCTGGAGGCCACCCACACCAAGCACGCCCCGTGGACGCTGGTGGACTTCAATGACCAGCGCCGCGGCCGCCTTGTGCTGATCCGCCACCTCGTCGACACCTTGCCCGAGCACGACGTGCCGATGACGACGGTCGACTTCCCGCCACTGCCGGACACGCCGCTGAAAGAGCGCTTCCGGGGCGCGTTCAAGCCGATCTGAGGCCCCTCCCACGACGTCATTGCCGCACCCTGCCCATGCCGATGGCCCTGTTCCGCTGTCTCGCCGCCGCCGGCCTCGGGCTTGCCGTGGCAGCTTCATCCGCCTTCGAGCCCCTGGCGGTCGAAGCCTCCGGACACGAGGCCCATCGCCTCTCGACCGAAGCCCGCTTTGCCGACGCCGACTGGCAGGCCGTCGAGCGGGCGACCCAGACCATGGCCGATCTCCGGATCGGCTCGTTCCAGGGCGTGCCCACGGGCTGGTTCGGCAACCGCCCGGTGCGCATCCACCATCGCACCTACCTTCACCGCCACGAGACCCGTGGCGGCGTGGTCGTCGTGCCCGGGTTCACCGAGGGCCTGGCGATGTACCAGGAACTGATCCATGACCTGGTGCGCAACGGCTGGTCGGTCTACATCCATGACCATCGGGGTCAGGGTTTCTCGACCCGGCTGCTGGACGACCCCGTGGACTCCAGCAAGGGACACCTCGACCGGTTCGATCATCTCGTCAGCGACCTCGAGCAGTTTGTCGGCATCGTGCAGACCGGGCGCAGCGCCAACCCCCGGCCGCTGGTGGTTCTGGCCCATTCGATGGGCGGCGCGGTCGTGTCGCTTCACCTCGCGCGCCGCGGGCCGGCCACGCCGTTCCGAGCCGCAGCGCTCGTGACGCCGATGCACGAGCCACGCGTGGCCAAGCCGGGCACGCTCGAAGGCGTGCGGCGTTGGTGCGAGGAGATCACCACGGGCGGATTCCCGGTGGCCGTGCCTTGGCTGTCGTCGCGGCAGTTGACACCTGACTTCGAGACCGAGCGGGAGGCCTTCGCGCGGCAGGTCGACAAGCGCAACAACGACATGTCGCACAGCGTCGTGCGCCTGGAGCGCCGCTGGGCCGACCGGCAGGCGCGCTGCGAAGGTGAGCATTGCGGCCACAACGACGCCCGTGTCTCGGGCCCGACGCTGCGCTGGGTGGCCGAGGCCTGTGCCGGCGCACAGGAGGCCCGCGGGCCGTCTGCGTCGCGCATTGCCGTGCCGGTGCTGGTGCTTCAGGGAGGGCAGGACACGGTCGTCGAGCCGGAAGCACAGACGATGTTCTGCACCCATGTCAACGCCCAGGAGTCCGGAGCCGGCGGCCGGTGCTCGGGATTCCGGCTGGCCGATGCACGACACGCCTTGTTCGTCGAATCGGACGATCTGCGGACGCCGGCGCTGGTGGCGGTGCTGGCGCACTTCGAGGCCGCCGTGCCGGCGGCCGCAGTCAAGCCCGTCCCTTGAACGCAACGCAGCGCGGCTGCGACTAGGCCGGGCTCTCGCTGCCCGGCAGCACGTCGACCATGTGGTACCAGTTGAGCCAGAACAGCGGCCTGCGGTAACCCACGACACGCTCGGTCATCAGATCGGCGACGTAGCGGTGCACGCCCAGCTTGTACGGCATGAAGGCCACCGCGATCTTCTTGATCTTCTCGAACAGGGCCAGCCGCTCGGGGCCATCGGGCAGGCGCGACATCTGGAGATAGAGGCGGTCGAGTTCGGGGTGCTTGAAGCGCGCGATGTTCTGCAGCCCGCTCTGCGGCCCGTAGTAGCGGCTGAAGATGTCCTGCCCGTCGGGCTGCGCGGCCAGCGACGCCAGCGACCAGACCTGCAGCTTGCCGGCGCGGCCGGCCTTCAGGTTCTCGGGCCATTTGGCGGGCTTGTACTCGACGCGGATGCCGATGGCCTGCAGGTTCTTCTGCCGCAGTTCGTCGAAGTCGCGACTGGTCTGGTCGGGCTGTGTCGCGATCTGCAGCACCAGTGGCTTGCCGTCGGGTTGCTCGCGCCAGCCGTCGCCGTTGCGGTCGGTCCAGCCGTACAGGTCGAGCAGCGCCCGGGCGCGGGCCGGGTCGTGGCTGCTCATCTCGCTCTTGAACTTGGGGTCGTAGCCGGTGAGGTTCGGCGCGACCGGGCTCTGTGCCGGGATCGCCATGTTCTTGCGCAGCGTGCGGATCTCGCGCTCGGTGTCCATGGCCAGGCCCACGGCACGCCGGAACGCCACCCGCTCGGGGGCGAGGCCACCGACCACAGGGTCCTCCATGTTGAAGTAGATGAAGGTGAGGTCGGGCGTGAGCGTGCGCTTGCCGCGGATGCCACGCTTGACCAGATGCGGCGCCGTCTTGCCGCCGGGCATCGCGATGTCGATGAACTCCGGCGGCATGCGCTCGATGATGTCGTGCTGGCCGTTCAGGAAGGCCAGCCAGCGCGGCTGCGTCGCCTCGATGATGTCGATCTCGACGCGGTCCACCAGCGGCAGCGTGCGGCCGGCGAGCTTCCTGGCGACGGCCTGGCCTTCGGCATCGTCGGCGGCCGGTTCGGCCTGCCACAGCAGCTTGCGATAACCCGGGTTGCGCTCCAGCACGATGCGCGACGAACGCCGCCAGGCGCCCAACCGGAACGGCCCCGTGCCCACCGGGTGCTCCATGATCTTGTCGCCGTAGAACTCCACCACCTCGCGGGCCACGGCACCGTACAGGTCACCGATGGCCAGGCTTTCGACCAGGCGGGGCCGGGTCTCCTTCAGGCGCAGTCGCAGCGTCGTGCGATCCAGCGCGCGCAGGCCTTCGAGCGGGGTGTCGTAGTCAAAGGGCGACTTGGTATCCAGCGCGAGCTTGCGGCGCTCGTCCAGGCCGACGAGACCCCAGGTCTGCACGCTGGAGAACAGCGGGCTCTTGGTCGCCGGGTCGGCGAAACGCAGGATCGAGTAGACATAGTCCTGCGCCACCAGTTCGCGCCGGGCGCCCTTGAACGCCGGGTCGTCGGCGAAGTAGATGCCCGGCCGGATGCGGATCGTGAACTCGCGCCAGTCGTCGGCGACCTCGGGCATGGCTTCGGCGATGACCGGCACGATGCGCGCCGGCCGCGCCAGGTGGTCGTAGCCGTACAAGGCCTCGAAGATGTTGGCGGTGATGATCCGCGAGTAGATGTCCGACACCTGCGCCGGGTCGAACCCGGTCTCGGCGATCGGAAAGCTGCCCCGCAGCACGCGCGCGCCCCCCGCGTCGGTCGCGGCGGTGGCAAGCGACAAGGGTGCCGACAGGCCGGCGGCGGCCAGCGTCAGGGTGTCGCGGCGGTTCATCAAGGGAGACCTCTCAGTGCGAAGCGGCTGAACCGCGAAGACAGGCCCGCCGACCCTCAGGCGTCGGCTGGCCTCAGTCGCGCGGGTCCGCGAGCATAGGAGATCCGCGCCGACCGGCTCGCCGGCGGCCTGGGCTCATTCGCAAAAGCCGAAGCCACGCTCGGGCGAGCGGGCCTCCAGCGCCACGAACTCGCCCGGTGTGGCCAGCGTGAACTGGCGGAAGTCCCGCGCCAGGTGCCGATGGTCGTGGTAGCCCGCATCCAGCGCCAGACCGAGCCAGTGTTCGTCCGGCGCGCGGTTGGCCGCACGCACCAGCCGGTCGAAACGGGCGATCCGCGCGAACAGCTTGGGCCCGACGCCCACGCGCTGGTCGAACTGGCGCCTCAGGTGGCGGGCGACCACGCCGTGGCGGCGGGCCAGGTCTTCCAGATCCGCTGCCGGGTCCTCCAGCAGCCGGCTCGCGATGCGGTCCCCGGGCTTGGCGGGCCAGCGCGAGCGGGCCACCAGGCCCAGCAGCCAGGCCTCTGCGGCGGCGACCTGGGCCACCGGGTCGTCCAGGTCCTCGATCCGGTCCACCAGGCTGCGGAAACCCGAAGGCAGCACCGACTCGGCGTCCAGGCAGGTGTCGCTCAGACGGTCCAGCGGCAGACCGGTCAGGCGGTACAGGGCTCCGGGCTCGAACTCGATCTGATAGACCGAGAAGTCATGCCCGCCCTGCCGCTGGGTGAGGACCGTGGGCTGCCCGATCAGGGCCGCCCGCGGCTTGAGCAGGTTGGGCGCATCGCGACCCATGCCGATGCGCTCGCGGTCGCGGGGGTAGAACGCCAGTGCCGCCGCGGGTCGCGGCCAGTAGGGCTTGGTCGGCACCACCGTGCCGGCCGGGAAGCGCAGGCGGATGACCTGATGCTGGCGCACCCACCCGCGCAACGGCGCAATGGGCGGCACGAAGTGGAACGCCGGGCCCAAGGCTTGTGGATCGGCCTGAAGGTCGGCCCGAAGCTCGGCCTGCCGGTCGGGCCGCACCCTCAGCCCCCAGGCAGCGGCGGCCCCACGACCTGCATGCCATGGGCTTCGAACACGGCCTGGGCCTGTGCCGGCTCCGGCGGCAGGTCAAGCCGGGACAGGGCCACGAAGAACGACTCCATGTCTCCCGCAGGGGTGTAGAGGAAGCGCAGGCGCCCGGTGGCCCCGAGCTGGCTGAAGGTGTGCGGCACGTTGCGCGGCAGGAAGATGGTGTCGCCTGCCTTCAGCCGGTGCTGCGTCTGGCCGCACTGGAAGAGGTAGTCGCCCTCATCGACCATGAAGACCTCGTCCTGATCGGGGTGCAGATGCAAAGGCGGCCCCCCAGGGCTGCGGCCGTGCCATTCCAGGACGCTGAGCGCGCTGGCAGTATCCGCCGCAGCGACCATGACCCGGCAGGTGTCGGGGCCGACGGCCAGGACCGGGCCGGTGCGGCTTTGGCCGGCGGGGGTGATGGCGAAAGAAGCAGGGCTGGAGGTCGTCATGGCGATCCCTTTCGTGGAGGGCCGCAGCATGGCACCGTCGGATCGCCATCGCTGGTAAAAAACGGACCTCCGCCCGCCAGGCCTTCAGGCCACGATCACCGGCTTGCCGGTGTGGTAGCCCTGGATCAGCTCAAAGCCCATCTGCTCGCAGACCTGGGCCTCTTCGGCCAGCTCCACGCCTTCGGCCAGCGCCACCGAACCCAGGCCCCGGACCATGCGCACGAGCTCGGAGACGAGCTTCTGCTTGCGCTCGCTGGCCTGGTGGATGCCGCGGATCAGGCCCATGTCGAACTTGACGAAGTGCGCCGGGACCTCGCCGAGTTCGTTCAGCCGCGCCTGGCCGGCGCCGAAGTCGTCGTACGCAAAGCGCACGCCGATGTCCTTGAGCCGCGCCGCCAGCTCGCGCATGCGCTCGACCTCCATCACCGCGGTTTCGTGGACCTCGACGACCAGGTTCAGCGGCACGCCTTCGCTGGGCAGCCGCGCCAGCTCGGCCAGGAAGCCGTCCTCGAAGGTCTCCTTGGGGTGGGTGTTGACGAACAGCGTCGCACCCTTGAGCCTCTTGGCCAGCGCCTGCACGCCATGCTGGCGGAAGGCGCGGCTCAGCTCGGCCTCGCGGTCCAGCAGCGCCGCCAGGTTGAACAGCCGCAGCGGCGACGCCGGCAGCTCCGGGTGCATGCTGCGGCCGAGCAGCTCGTAGGCAAAAGGCTCGTGCTTGCCGGCGTGCACGATGGGCTGCACCGCACAGGCCAGGCCGCGACCCTCGAGGAGTTCCATGAACTGCTTTTCGAGCGGCACGAAATGCTGGCTCAGGGTCTTGCCGGCCGGCACGATCAGCGTGCGTTCGCCGTCGAGCTCGGTCGGCGCAAAGGCCTGCTCGGGCGCGCGCAGGCCGAGCCTGAACTCGGCGTTGCCGAAGTGGATGACATCGTCGGGTCCGACCAGGCACGAGCCGGTGATGCGCTCGCGGTTGACGAAGGTGCCGTTGGTGCTGTCCAGGTCGGTCAGCCGCAGCCTGCCCGAGACGTCTTCGCCGATCTCGGCATGGCGGCGCGACAGGCCGAGCGCCGGGACCACGAGCTGGTTGCCCGAGTCGCGACCGATCCGGTACGGCCATTGCGCCACCGGATGCGCGATCCGCGAGCCGTCGCTCGCCACGCCTTCGAGATACCAGCCGCCTTCCATTGCCCTGCCCCGATTCCTGGCCGGCCGCGCTGGCGGCCCGTTGGCGCACAGCGTAACCGAATGTCCACCCGGTTCGGCACCGATCAGAACAACAACCCGATGCCCATCATCAGCACCGACAGCACGACCGAGCTCGCCAGCGGCACGTGCCACTCGCGGCCGCGCCACATGAAGCTGAAGTCACCCGGCAGCCGACCCAAACCGACCTTGCGCAGCCAGTGCGCCAGGCCGTTGAACAGCACGCACGCGATCAGGAAGACCAGCAGCCAGCGCATCGTGACCGCCCCGCGACCCTAGAGCGTGTGGCTGCGGTCGCCCGCGGACAGGCCGGGCAGCACCCAGCCGGCCGGCACGTCGCGGCCGAAGGCGATGACCTTGAACAGCTCGCCCATCTCATGCTCGTTGATCAGCATCTGCACGCGCGACAGCGCCGCCGGGCCGGCACCGTGCAGCAGGTCGAGGATGCCGGCATTCAGCAAGAAGCGCGCCTGCGAGGTGTAGCCCAGCACCTCGAGGCCGGCATCCTGGGCCGCCAGCGCGACGGCCGTGAAGTCGACGTGCGAGGTGATGTCCTTGCGGCCCACGTCGACCAGCGGGTCGGTGTCGGCGCGGTGGCCCCGGTGGCACATCAGCGTGCCGCCGGTGCGCTGCGGGTGGTAGTACTCGGCCTGCGGAAAGCCGTAGTCGATGAAGATCGCCACGCCACGCTGCAGGCGCGCCGCCAGCGACGCGACCCAGGCCCGGGCCTGCGGCTGGATCTCCACCGTGCTGCCGGGCACGAAGTGGGCGTCGGGCCCTTCGACCGGCGGACGCAGCGGCGTCGGCCGGTCGGCCCAGACGAACGCGCACTCGGCATCGACGCCGACCCCACGCTCGAACCACTGGCGGCCGTCCCAGTGCAGCAGTTGCACCGGCAAGGCGTCGAGCACCTCGTTGCCGACCACCACACCGGCCACCGCGTCGGGCCAGGCGTGCAGCCAGCGCACCCGCTCGCCGAAGCGCGCCAGGCGCTGGCGCTGGCGCGCCTGCAGGCTTCCGGAAAGGTCGAGGATGTCGTAGCGGCGGACGGTGTCGCCGGCGGCCTCGAGGATCTGCTCGGCCAGCGCGCCGGAGCCGGCGCCAAGTTCCAGCACGGTGTGGGTGCCGGTGGCCTGCAGCGCCAGCGCCACCTGGCGGCCCAGTGTGGCGCCGAAGGCCGGCGACAGCTCCGGCGCGGTGACGAAGTCGCTGCCGTCTTCCGGCCGCTGGCCGAGGATCTGCGCGCCGCCGCTGTAGTAGCCCCGGCCGGGGGTGTACAGCGCAGCGGCCATGAAGCGGTCGAAAGGCCACCAGCCGCCGTCGGCGCGGATGCGCGTGGCGATGTCCTCGGCCAGGCTTGGCCCTGGAGGCGCAGCGTCGAGGGAGTCGGCTCCTAAAATCGCCGCTTCCTCGCGGCCGGATGCGGCTGTGTCATGGCGTCGGTGCACGTTGCCGGCATTGTCTGCGCGAAAGAGCATGAGCCCCCGCCCCCTGGCCCTGGTGACCGGCGCCGCGCGCCGAATCGGCCGCGCGATCGCACTCGAACTCGCCCGCCACGGCTGGGACGTGGCGGTGCACCACCGCGCCAGCCTCGACGACGCGGCAGCGACCGTGGCCGAGCTTCGCGCGCTCGGTGCGGTGGCGCACGCCGTGGCCGCCGATCTGGCCGAGACCGCCCAGTGCGAGGCGCTGTTCGGCCGCGTCCAGCAGGCCTTTGCCGGCCGCACGCCGCAAGCGGTGGTCAACAACGCCAGCCGCTTCGACTACGACGACGTCGCCGGCTTCGACCCGCAGACCCTGCATGCGGCACTGGCCGCCAACACCGCGCCCGCGGTGATCCTGGCCCGCGCGCTGCACGCTGCCGGCGGCGGCTGCGTCGTCAACCTGCTCGACCAGAAGCTCGCCAACCCCAACCCGGACTACTTCTCGTACACGCTCAGCAAGGCCGCGCTCGACGCGGCGACGACGATGCTCGCGATGGCGCTGGCGCCCAGCACCCGCGTCTGCGCCGTGTCGCCCGGCGTCACGCTGCTGTCGGGCGAGATGAGCGCGGCCGAATTCGCCGCGAGTCACCGCATGACGCCGCTGGGACGCTCGTCGAGCGCGGAGGATGTCGCGGCGGCGGTGCGCTTCCTGCTCGAGTCGCCTGCGATCACCGGCACCACCTTGCTGGTGGACGGTGGGCAGCACCTGCTGGGCCAGCCGCGCGACGTGATGTTCCTGGCCCGCAAGGCCTGATCTCCCCTTTCTCCCTTCAAGGCTCCGATGTCCCGAATCGATTCCCTCGCGCTGCTGGCCGACTGCCGGCGCCTGTTCCTGAGCAACTACGAGGTGTGGATCAACATCGGCGTGCACGACTTCGAGAAGAAAGGCGAGCAGCGCGTGCTGATCAACGTCGACCTGTGGGTGCCGCTGGCGATGTCCACCCCGCGCGACGACGTCCTGGACGAGGTGCTGGACTACGACTTCATCCGGCGCGAGATCATGGCCCGCGTGGCCCTGGGCCACATCCACCTGCAGGAGACACTGGCCGACGACGTGCTCCAGCGCCTGCTGGCCCACCCCAAGGTGCGTGCCGCGCGGGTGACGACCGCCAAGCCCGACGTCTACCCGGACTGCGACGCCGTGGGCGTCGAGGTCTTCGGCGCCAACCCGGCCTGACGCCATCCGAACCGACCCAGACGCCATGAACACCAGCACCCTGGACCGCCCCGCCGGCGACACCCGAAAGGCCGACTTCGAGGCCAACAAGCTGAGCAAGCGGCTGCACCGCGAGGTGGGCCGAGCGATCGCCGACTTCAACATGATCGAGGCCGGCGACAAGGTCATGGTCTGCGTCAGCGGCGGCAAGGACAGCTACGCGATGCTGGACATCCTGCTGGCGATGAAGGCGCGCGCGCCGGTGGACTTCGACATCGTCGCCGTCAACCTGGACCAGAAGCAGCCCGGATTCCCGGCCGATGTTCTGCCGCGCTACCTGGGTGAGCTGGGCGTGGCGCACCGCATCGAGACCCAGGACACCTACTCCATCGTCAAGCGCCTGGTGCCCGAGGGCCAGACCATGTGCAGCCTGTGCTCGCGGCTGCGTCGCGGCATCCTGTACCGCGTCGCCGGAGAACTGGGCGCGACCAAGATCGCCCTGGGCCACCACCGGGACGACATCGTCGTGACGATGCTGATGAACATGTTCTTCGGCGGCCGGCTCAAGGGCATGCCGCCCAAGCTGCAAAGCGACGACGGCCGGAACATCGTGATCCGCCCGCTGGCCTATGTCGCCGAGACCGACCTCGAGCGCTGGGCGCAGATCCGCCAGTACCCGATCATCCCGTGCACGCTGTGCGGCAACCAGGAGAACCTGCAGCGCCGGCAGGTCAAGGCCATGCTGCGCGACTGGGAGCGCCAGTACCCGGGCCGCAGCGACAACATGTTGCGCGCGCTGAGCCATGTCGTGCCGTCGCACCTGATGGACGGGAACCTTCACCCGTTCAAGACACTCCAGGCCAATGGCGTGCCCAGTGCCGACGGTGACATCGCCTTCGACGAAGAACCTTGCAACAGTCTGCCCTCCGCGTCCGGGGTGTTCCCTGTCCACGTAAGTCAAGGCTGAACGTTGCCTGCTCATCCCGGCCGGCCGCCAAGGAGAACCCGCATGAATTCCCTGCCCCATCGTCCTGCCACCCCCTCTGACGCCTCCCGTGACGCCACCTCCCGCGGCCGACGGCCGCTGCTGCTGGCCACGCTGGCGACCGCCGCCCTGCTCGCCAGCGGCTGTGCGGCGCTGAACCAGGTGTCCAGCGAGGTCTCGAGCTTCGGCGAGTGGCCGAGCGATCGCAAGGCCGGCAGCTACGCCTTCGAGCGCCTGCCCTCGCAGGCCGCCAACGCCAAGGAGAACGACGCCCTCGAGGCCGCCGCCCGCCCGGCACTCGAAAAGGCCGGCTTTGTCGCCACCGCCCCCGGCGCCGAGCCCGACGTGCTGGTCCAGGTGGCGACGCGCACCAGCCGCGCCGACTACCAGCCCTGGGACGACCCGCTGTGGTGGCGCGGTGGCTTCGGCACCTGGCGCCACGGCCCCTGGGTCTCGCCGCGCTGGGGCATCAGCTGGCGCCACGACTTCACCCGCTACGAGCGCGAGGTCGCGCTGTTGATCCGCGACCGCAAGAGCGGCAAGCCGCTGTTCGAGGCCCGAGCCAGCAACGAAGGCGGCGGCAGTGTCGGCAGCGAGACCACGGCCGCGATGTTCCAGGCCGCGCTGGCGGACTTCCCCAAGCTCGGCCTCAATCCGCGCCGGGTGACGATCCAGCTCGTCGCGCGCTGAGCCCGACGGGGCCGGATCGCCTCCGGCCGGCCCTCATCCGCCGCGAAAGCGCGCCCGCGCCGCGGCCAGCAGCAGCCGGGTCTCGTCGTCGGGCCGGGCAGCGAGCTTGCGGTATTCGCTGCAATCGCTCTTGCGTTCGAGCAAGCGATGGTTGACCAGTTCGCGGCGCAGCGTGGCGTGGTCATCGAAGCGATTGGCCGCCTTCAGGATCGCGTTGACCTCGCGCTCGGTGTACGGCCGCTTGGCCTCGAACCGGGTCCAGAGAATCCACATCGCCAGCTTCTGGACACTGAACTTCACCGGCCAGCGCAGCAAGGCACCGCTGTCGTCGAACTGCGCCAGGGCCTTGCGCGCATTGACGCTCAGCGTCGGGGCGGGCTCGGGCTCGGGCTCGGTCGCCTCCGACTTGCTGGCGGGCTGAAGCACTGCCGGCGGCGCTCGCAACAGCGCCGCACGCAGGGCCTGGTGGTTGCGCTGGCCCAGGGCCTGGGCGATGAGGTTCAGGACCTCGCTGTGGGTGGGTGGCGTGGGCGTGTCGCGCGACTTCAACGCGCGACCCAGTGCCCGTGCAAAGCCCGACAGATCGGGCACGAGCAACGGCAGTTCGACTCGGGGCATGGTGGGGCTCTCCGTCGGACGCGGCAGGTGCAGGACAGCGCGGGCGGCCAGGGACTGCGCGACCGGGGGTTGCCGACTTGCCGGCTTGGCACCGCCACGACCGGGGGGTCGAAGCCAATGAAGCCTGATTCAAACCTGGGGGACTCATGGCAGGTTCAGCTCGTGGCGCCCGACACGCGGGACCACGCGGCAACGCCTGGGTGTACTGCCGACCGAAGGCGAGTCTAGCGGCTGAACGCTCGGACGCCGCAACGGCGTCTCCGGGGTTCAGGCTCGCAGCGGCGCCCCGTCAATCGATGCCGATCGTCACCAGCAACGGAAATCTGCCCGCGCAAGGCTTGCCCGCGCATCGGGCCGGCTTGTACTTCTCGAGTGCCGCCACCGTGGCGAAATAGCGCGCCGTTTCGGCCGTGCCGACGCCCGAGACCTTGGCGCTGACGCCTTTGCCATCGGCATCGACCTCGACCAGGACCAGCACTTCACCCGACTCCAGGCCTTGGGCGCTGGTGTCGTTGAACATCGCGCGAAAGATCGGACCGATGCCGTAGAGCGGGAAAGGCGGTTCGTCGCCCGGTCCCATTTTCTGGAAGTACCCGAAGAGCACGGCGCGGTCGGCCGCCGACAGCTGGTCGTAGGTGTGGTTCACGGCGATCGGCGACGTTGTGCTCCCGTTGCGAATCATCGAGCCCAGTTTCTGCCGCTCCTGGAACGTCTTGTAGATGGGCGCTGGGGCCGCCGTCTGCGCCATTAGCGTGCCTGGCGTCGAAGCGATGCCGACCAGCAGCGCCAAGGCCATCAGACGCGTCGCAAACCCCGGAAGGCGGTCCGCAAGTCCTCGCATCGAGCGCTCGGACGGCACAGTGCCGGTGGCAGCGGTTATCGCATCCATGCTTTGTGTCCCCATTGAACCTAACGGCGATTCTCAATGACCATGCGACCTTGTCGTCCCGTGCCCTTGTGCGGCGTGTGGCGATGCGCACGGCGGACGGCGCTGTGGCAAGTCGCCGGGACCAAAGGCGCCCCGCAGCGCCAGGTTTCTGTAATGCTTCAGTACGAACCCATCACCGCAACCACCGATGACCGATCCTGCAACCCCCACCCGCCCCAGCCTTGTCATCAGCACCGAAGCCGAACTGCGCGCCCTGATCGGCGAACCGGCTCCATTGACCTGCGCCAAGGTCAGCAATCGGCTGAACGAGATGACGCGTCTGTTCGTCGAGAGATCGCCCTTCGTGTGTGTCGCCACCAGCGACCACGCAGGGAACTGCGACCTGAGCCCGCGGGGCGACCCGGCAGGCTTCGTGCGCATCCTCGACGACCGCCGCTTGCTGATGCCGGAGCGCCCGGGCAACCGGCTCGCGGACTCGTTGCGCAACCTGCTGGCCAACCCGCACATCGGGCTGCTGTTCGTCGTGCCGGGCGCGACCGACACCTTTCGCGTCAACGGCCGCGCGACGATCACCACCGACCCGGAGCTGCTGGCGCCTTGCACCGTCGAGGGCAAGACGCCGCTGCTGGGCATCCTGGTCGACATCGACGAGGCCTACACGCAGTGCTCGAAGGCGCTGCTGCGTTCGCATCTGTGGGATCCGGGTCGCTTTGTCGACCCGGGAAGCATGCCCACTGGCGGCCAGGTGCACCGCGCGATCCAGGGCGAAGCGTTCGACGCCGAGGCCCACGACCAGGAACGCGCCGAGCGCTACCGGCGCCGGGTCGGCTTCTACTGAAGCGCCGCCGCAAGCAAGTACGCCCCGGGCTGCGGGGCGCAGAACCCGGGGCGGACCGCGGATGCCGGCTTACGCGAGGTCGAAGCGATCCAGCTGCATCACCTTGACCCAGGCGGCCACGAAGTCGCGCACGAAGCCGGCCTCGCCGTCGCGGCTGGCATGGACCTCGGCCAGTGCGCGCAGTTGCGAGTTCGAGCCGAACACCAGGTCCACCGTCGTCGCCGTCCAGCGCAGGGCGCCGCTCTTGCGGTCGCGGCCTTCGAGCACGCCGTCCTGCCCGGCCACGCGGGTCCAGGCCGTGCCCATGTCGAGCAGGTTGACGAAGAAGTCCGCGCTCAACGCGCCGGGCCGGGCCGTCAGGACGCCGTGGCCGGTGCCGGCGGCCGTGACGCCCAGGGCCCGCAGGCCACCGACCAGCACCGTCATCTCGGGCGCGGTCAGCGTCAGCAGCTGCGCCTTGTCGACCAGCAGGGCCGGGGCGTGGCCGTGCAGGCCTGCGATCGCGAAGTTGCGGAAGCCGTCGGCCTTGGGTTCGAGCACCGCAAACGAGGCCACGTCGGTCTGTTCGGCACTGGCGTCGGTGCGGCCGGGCGCAAACGGCACCGTGACCGCGTGGCCGGCCTTGGCCGCGGCGGCCTCGATGGCCGCGCCGCCCGCCAGCACGATCAGGTCGGCCAGCGAGACCTTCCTGCCACGGCCGGCGTTCTCGGCGTTGAAGCGCTGCTGGATCGCCTCAAGCGCGGCCAGCACGCGGGCCAGCTCGGCCGGCTGGTTGGCGGCCCAGCCACTTTGCGGCGCCAGGCGGATGCGCGCGCCATTGGCGCCGCCCCGCTTGTCGCTGCCGCGGAACGTGCTCGCCGAGGCCCACGCCGCGCCGACCCACTGCGCGGCCGTCAGGCCAGTGGCCAGGATCTGCGCCTTCAGCGCCGCGACGTCGGCGGTGTCGACCAAGGCATGGTCCACCGCCGGAACCGGGTCTTGCCAGATCAGAACTGCCTTCGGCACCAGCGGTCCGCGGTAGCGCGCGATCGGGCCCATGTCGCGGTGCGTGAGCTTGAACCAGGCCCGCGCAAAGGCATCGGCAAAGGCCTGGGGATCGGCCAGGAAGCG
>JAJTGU010000306.1 GCA_021297985.1 Rubrivivax sp. | reverse complement strand
GGGTTCGACCGAGCGCTGGAAGAGGCGAGGGGTCGCGGCGATCAAGGCCGGGCGATCGGCGGCGGGCGTCACTGCAAGCAAGGCGCGCAGCGGCTCGGCGGCCTCACCGGCGCGGTTGAGTGCCATCAGGATCTGCAGGTGCAGGCGAAGGGCCTCGGCGGATTGCGGCTGTGTCGTGCGCCAGGCACGCACCGCCACCAACGCCTGCTCGCCGGCCCGACCCTGGAGCGCAATGTCCACGGCGCGCCGGAACAGCGTCTCGTCGCGGGTTCGCCTGGCGGCGTCGAGCACGGCTTCGTAGGCGTTGGCGGCGTTGCCCTGGCGGAGTTCGATCTCGCCAATCAGCAGTTGATAGAACAACGACGCGTCCATCGCCGACGGCTGCGGCGGGGCTTCAACCGCACTGGGTGGCGTCGAAGCTGCCGTGGGTGCGCCTGCTGGTTGCGCCCACGGCACGGTCGGCGTCAGCAAGGCCAGGACGAGCAGCGCAACGGCCGACGCCGTAGGGCGCACGGACGCATGAGAAGGGGGCTGGATTCGAGGCATGGCAGCACCCGGGAAGTCGAATTTCATTCTCACATAATGCCCCGATGCCGGAACTCCCCGAGGTTGAGGTCACGCGCCAGGGGATCGCCGAGCCGCTGGCCGGCGCCAGGGTGCTGGCGATCCGCATGGGCAAGCCCCTGCGCTGGCCACTTGGAATTGACCTCCATGCGCTGGCCGGGGCGGTTGTCGGGGCGGCGGCGCGGCGCGGAAAGTACATCTGGTTGCCAATCAGCCGCCCTCCGGCCGAAGCTGGAGGGCTGCTGCTTCATCTGGGCATGTCGGGCTCGCTGGCCTGGATGGCTGGCGTCGCGCCACCTGCGGGGGCGCACGACCATTTCGATCTGGTGACCGACCGGGGAACCCTTCGCCTCAACGACCCGCGCCGCTTCGGCGCCGTGCTCTGGTCTCCCGCCCTTGACCAGGATCCGGCGGCAACCCTGCTGGCGCGACTGGGCGCCGAGCCTTTCGACACTGATCTCACGGCCGAGCGGTTCCATGCCGCGCTTCGTCGCCGTCGAGCGCCGATCAAGGGCGTGCTGCTGGCCGGCGACGTGGTCGTGGGTGCCGGCAACATCTACGCCTGCGAGGCCCTGTTTGCCGCCGGTATCCACCCGTTGCTGCGGGCCGATCACGTCAGCCGGCCGCGGGCCGCCAGGTTGCTGGAGGCCGTGCGGAACACGCTGGCGCGCGCCTTGGCCCTGGGAGGCAGCACGCTGCGGGACTTCAGCGACGCGCACGGCATGGCGGGTACGTATCAGCAGCAGGCCCAGGTCTATGGTCGCGCTGGCGAACCTTGTCGACGTTGTCCGGCAACGGTCCGGCGCCGTGTGCTCGCCCAACGCGCAACCTACTTCTGCCCGGGTTGCCAGAAACGCTAGCATCGGCCCACACCGCCGGAGCCCCGCCAGACCCCCTGCCCATGCACAGCTTCTTTGCCCGCAGCCTGGACGAACTGACGCAGTGGCGTGCGCAGATCGACCGCCGGTTGATCGAACTCGGCAAACTGTTGTCGGCACAGGACCTGCTGTCCGACGCCGATGCGGCGACGCTGACCACGCTGCGCGAGCGGCTGACCACCGACAAGCTGGTGCTCGCCTTCGTGGCCGAGTTCTCGCGCGGCAAGAGCGAGCTGATCAACGCGCTGTTCTTCTCCAACACCGGCCGCCGCGTGCTGCCCGCCACGCCGGGTCGCACCACGATGTGCCCGGTCGAACTGCGCTGGGAGGCGGGTGTTCAGCCTCAGCTGGCGCTGTTGCCGATCGAGACCCGGGCCCGCGGCTTGTCGTTGGCCGAGTTGCGCCAGCGCGAGGACTTCTGGCAGACCTTGCCGCTGGATCCGAAACAGCCGCAGTCCCTCGTGCAGGCGCTGTCGGCGGTGACGCGCACGCAGCGTGTCAGCGTCGAGCAGGCCGGCAAGCTCGGCTTCTGGGACCCTGAGCGGCCGGACGACAACCCGACGGTCGGCAGCGACGGCCTGGTCGAGGTGCCGGCCTGGCGCCATGCACTGATCCACTACCCGCACCCGCTGCTCGAACGTGGCCTGGTCGTCATCGACACCCCGGGGCTGAATGCGATCGGTGCCGAACCTGAGCTGACGCTGGGCCTTCTGCCGACGGCACA
Organism: Rubrivivax sp.; assembly: GCA_021297985.1. Classification (GTDB taxonomy): domain Bacteria; phylum Pseudomonadota; class Gammaproteobacteria; order Burkholderiales; family Burkholderiaceae_C; genus Rubrivivax. The sequence goes on along the minus strand of JAJTGU010000306.1, from coordinate 9,583 downwards.
TGCGGTGGTCTTCGTGCTCGCGGCCGACACCGGGGTCACGCGCTCGGACCTGTCGATCTGGCGCGAGCACCTGGGCAGCTCGAGCCTGGAACGCTATGTCGTGCTGAACAAGATCGATACGCTGCTCGACCCGCTGGCCACGCCTGAGCAGGTGCTGCAGCAGATCGAGCAGCAGCGGGTCGAGACAGCGAGGACGCTGGAGGTCGACGTGGACCGCGTGTTCGCGCTGTCGGCCCGCGACGCGCTGGCAGCGCGCGTGACCGGCGACGCCGACATGAGCGAAACCAGCCGGCTGCCGGCCCTCGAACGCACCCTGGCCGAGGAGCTGCTGCCACGTCGCCAGCAACTGCTGGTGCAGTCGGTGGCCGGTGCCGTGCAGCAGGTGCGTACCGCAACGGCCCGGCGTCTGGCCGACCGCCGGCGGCAGATCGCCGAACAATTGATCGAGTTGCGCGGCCTCCGAGGCAAGAGCAGCGGCAAGCTGCGCACCATGCTCGAGCGGGTGGATGCCGAGGTCGTCGAGTTCGAGCGCTGCACCTCGCGGCTGGCGGCGCTGCGCACGGTCCAGACGCGCATGATGCGCACGACGATGACGCCGCTGGCCAGCGAGGCCTTGCGTGCCGAGGTCGCCGCGATGCAGTCGGCGATCGCCGCCAAGCCGTTGGCATTGGGCGCCAAGAAGGCCTTCGAGACCCTGCTCAGCCGCCTGCGTGGCTGCATCGGCCAGGCGCAGACGCAGGTCGACGAGATGCGGCAGATGATCGAGGGCAGCTTTCGTCAGCTCAATACCGACTTCGGCTTTGCGCTGGCGCTGGCGCCGGCGCCCCGACTGACGGCCTACGCTGAAGAGCTGGACCTGATCGGCGAGAACTACAGCCGCTACCTTGGGCTGACGCAGTCGTGGCGGCTGGCGAACGCCGGATTTGCCGAACAGTTCAGGCGCATGCTGCTGTCCAAGCTGCGCGTCGTGTTCGAAAACGCCTCCAGCGAGATCGAGCTCTGGAGCAAGGGCTCAAGCGGTCAGGTCGAGGTCCAGTTGCGCGAGCGCCGGCGAGCCTTCGTTCGACGTCGAGATGCCTTGCAGCGGGTCCAGGCCGCGACGGGCGAACTGGAGTCGCGCATCGCCGAGGTCCAGGGCCAGGACGAGCATCTGCAACGTGTCCTGACGCAGCTCGAGCAATTGGCCGACGACGTGCTCGTGCTGACGCGTCCGCCCGAGTCCGAGCCCGCCGCCGCTCAGCCGGAGCGCGACGCGGCTTGACGCTCGGCGTTCCGAGGCCGGACTGGCCGGGCCGGCTGCTGCACTGGCAGCGCGATCACGGTCGCCAGGGTCTGCCGTGGCAAGGCATCCGCGATCCTTACCGGGTCTGGTTGTCCGAGGTCATGCTGCAGCAGACCCAGGTGAGCACCGTGCTCGGCTACTACGCCCGTTTCCTGGAGCGCTTCCCCGACGTTCGGGCCCTGGCGGCAGCGCCGGCCGACGATGTGTTCGGCCTCTGGAGCGGACTGGGCTACTACAGCCGGGCACGCCATCTGCACGCCTGCGCCCAGCGGGTCGTGACCGACCATGGCGGCGAGTTTCCGCGCACCAGCACGGGCCTGCAGGCCCTGCCGGGCATCGGCCGCTCGACCGCCGCCGCGATCGCCGCGTTCTGCTTCGACGAGCGGGTGCCGATCCTCGACGGCAACGTCAAGCGTGTGCTCGCGCGCCACATCGGCTTTGCCGACGACCTGGCCCGGCCGGCCCACGAGCGCATGCTGTGGCAGCACGCGGAGTCGCGCCTGCCCGGACAGCGTCGCGACATGCCGCGCTACACCCAGGCGCTGATGGACCTGGGCGCGACGCTGTGCCTGCCGCGCGCGCCACGTTGCGGCGACTGTCCGGTGGCGGCGGACTGCACTGCGCGCCTGGAGGGCCGGCCGACGGCCTACCCGGTCAAGACCCGAACGCTTCGCCGCCAGCAGCGATCCGACACCTTGCTCTGGCTTGAACACCAGGACCGGGTCTTCCTGGTGCCACGCCCGCCGCGGGGGGTCTGGGCCGGGCTGTGGAGCCTGCCCGAGGTCGGCGACGCCACCGCAGCGCAAGCGCTGTCTGCCGCCTGGCCCGGCACAGGCGAGTGGCTGCCGGCCGTCGTGCATGTGCTGACGCACCGCGACTGGACCTTGCAAGCGCTGCGCTGGCGTCTGCCGACCCGGGGCAGCGCGGCAACGCTGAGCGACGTCGCCCAGCGCTGGCCCGAGGGCCGCTGGCTGGCGGCCGACAAGGCCCTGGCCCTGGGCTTGCCGGCGCCGATGCGGCGCTGGTTGACGAGCGCCTACTCGCCCTCGGAGTCCGAATCGGTGCCGTAGTGCAGCTCGTCGACCTCCTGCTTGCTGCGCAGGCGCAGCTTGGGGCGGTGGCTGGTGTTGCTCAGGCCGATCAGCAACCCATTGGCGTCGAAGTCATCGCGACGTTGTGCGGGCGAGACGTAGCCGCCGTTGATCAGCTCCTTCAAGATCTCGGCATGGGCGTCGGTGGTGGTGCGCCAGTGGTGCCCCGGGCGGACACCGAACTGCAGGTTTTCGAAACCGTACTTCTTGACCACGCTCAGCGATTCGAAACAGCCCCGGCAGGGCCTGAAGGTGCCGGATACGGTGACCGGGGTCGTCCGGACCAGATGAGGCGCGGCCTTGCACAGTGCAAGCAGGATCTTCTGCTCGGCATGCATCTCCGTTGCCGACGCCTTCAGAACGGCCACGTGCTTGCCCGCGAGCTCTCCCTTGAGGAAAGCGGCGATCTCGGCGCCGGTCGCGGTCGACACATCCAGCTCAAGACAGACCTCGGCGCCTTCGGCCTCGAGATCGCTCAATACAGGCATGCCGACGTCGCGGGTTCCGTCGAGTTCCTTGGCCAGTTTGCCGGCGTGGCGTTCGATGCGGTAGGCGTCGTGTGCCGAAGACCGGCTCGCGCGTTCGGTGGCCGAGCCGACCATGCCGCGCAGCGTCTTCGCGAAGGTCTGCGCCTCTTCTGCGACAAAGCGACGGTAGGCCTCAGCCGCAGTCTCTTCCTTGTTGCTCGCGATCAGCATGCAGTGGTCGCCGAAGGTCGCGATCTGGATCTCGACCTCCGAGCCGCCGCAGACCTCGGAGTACCAGGCCTTCATCGCGGTGGCGAGATGGGTCAGGAACTGGGTGCGGCGGTCGGTGACCTTCTTCTTGGCCACGAGCTCGACCTGCCGGGAGTGGTAACCGGTGTACTGGCCATGCAGCGTCTCATACTCGTTGTGCATGCCCTGGTTGAAACGCGTCTTGACGATGCCCTTGGGCAGGTCCGGCTCGGGCTTGCCACGCTTGGCCGGCAGGATGCGATCTCCACTCATGTCGGTCTCCTTGTCGTACCTGGATGGTTCGGAATCGGAGGGGCTACCCGACCACGACCTTCTTGTCGCGCAGGAAGCCGTCGACCACCGACAGCCGGATCACCGGGTCGTCGAGTTCCATCAACTTCTGCTTGGCCGACAGCGGCACCGGCAGCAACTCGCACCAGCGGTTGGCGACCCAGCCGGCATCGTCCAGGGCATGCGGTTCCGGGAAGGGGTGCTGGTCCTGGTCGGCCAGCTTGCGGATGGCCTCGGCCAGCGCGGCAACGGTGTTGGCCATCGCGGCCCCGGGGACCCGCCGGATGTCGGGGGTGATCGACTCGGCGCGGCATTGCCACAGGCCGTCGGACTGCTGTGCCGGGTCGCCGACGAGGCGAAAACGCGCACCGGCGCGGCAGCGAACGTGCAGGATGCCCGGTGTCTCGGCATCGACCTCCTCGATGTGGGCCAGTGTGCCGACCCGTTCGAAGCGAGCCGACTTGGCGTTGGGCCCGGCCTCGGCGCCCTTGAGCAGGCAGACGACACCAAAGGGCAGGCCTTCGCGCAGGCAGCGGCTCACCAGGTCGAGGTAGCGCGCCTCGAAGACCTTCAGGCCCAGCCCGGCCCCCGGGAACAGCACCAGCCCCAGCGGAAACAAGGGCAGCGGGTCGGGCAGGCTGGCGCGAAGCGGTGTGGTGATGCTCACGCGCGGCTCTCCAGCTCGCGGTGCCGCACCAGCGTGGGCATGCGCGATGCAAACTGCCTGGCCAGCCACTCGACGCCGTAGACCGAGCGGTGCTGGCCGCCGGTGCAGCCGATCGCGACGGTGAGGTAGCTGCGCTGGTCCTCGACGAAGTCGGGCAGCCAGCGGTCGAGGAAACGTCGGATCTGTTCCAGCATCTCGGCCACCTCGGGCTGTCCGGCCAGGTACTCGGCGACCGGCTGGTCGCGCCCGGTCAGCGGCCGCAGCTCGCGGATGTAGTGCGGGTTGGGCAGCACACGCACGTCGAACACGTAGTCGGCGTCCAGCGGAACCCCATGCTTGAACGCAAACGACTCGAACACCAGGGTCAGGGCGGCCTCGCTCGCACCGACCATCTGGCGGACCCAGCTGCGCAGGATCGAGGGCCGCAACTCGCTGGTGTCGATCACGGTCGACACCTCGCGCAGCCCGGCGAGCAGGATGCGTTCCTCCTCGATCGCCTCCACGAGCGCGCGCTGCGGATCGCCGGGGGTTTCGCTGGTCAGCGGGTGGGGTCGGCGCGACTCCGAGAACCGCCGCACCAGGGTGTGGGTGCTGGCGTCGACGAAAAGCGATCGGATGTGCACGCCTTCGCGTCGCAACACGTCGATCAGCGGCAGCAGGTGCGGCAACGAGCTGCGCGTGCGCACGTCCACCGCCACCGCCACCTTGCTCGTGTAGCGCTCGTGCTCCAGGCGCAGGAAGTCGCGCAGCAGCTCGGGCGGCAGGTTGTCGACGCAGAAGTAGCCGGCGTCCTCGAGCGCATGCAAGGCCACCGACTTGCCGGATCCGGAGATGCCGGTGATCAGCACGACCTCGCCGCGATTGGACGCGGCATCCAGGGGCAGCCACTCGCTCATCGGGCTCTCGTGTCGGGGTTGACGGGTCCGGCAGGTGGCAGCCCTTGGCCAAGCAAGGCCTGGGCGTGTGCCGTTCCGGAGAGTGTGCCGCCGCCGAGCATGCGTGCCACTTCGGCGACCCGGGCCTCGCCATCGACGGCGAGGACCTGGCTGGTGGTCTGCGCCTTGGCACCGCTGCCGCGGCTGGCCTTGGCGACGACGAAATGTCGATCGGCACAGGCCGCCACCTGGGCCAGGTGGGTCACGGCCAGCACCTGGGCCTCGCGGCCGAGCTGCTTCATCAGCCGGCCGACGCTGTCCGCCACCGTGCCGCCAACCCCGGCGTCGATCTCGTCGAAGATCAGTGTCGCGGCGGCTTCGCCCGCCACCCGGCGCGAGGTCGTGACCGCGATCGCCAGAGCCAGCCGGGACAGCTCGCCACCTGAGGCGACCTTGGCCAGCGGGCGGGGTGTCGTACCGGCATGACCCGCAACCCGGAACTCAACCGCTTCCAGCCCCAAGGCTTGCGGCTGGGTCAAGGCCGGCAGTGCGATGTCGAAAGAGCCTCCGGCCATGCCGAGCTTCTGCATCGCCGCCGTGATCTGCCGGGCCAGCCGAGGCGCCGCCTGTGCTCGCGCGGCGCCGGCCTGGCGCGCGAGCGTCCGCCAGGCGGTCTCGGACTCTGCGCAGGCCTGCTCAAGGGCTGCCAGATCGGTGGCCGCGTTCAGTTGTGCCAGAGCGAGCTTCCACTCGGCCAGAAGCCCGTGGAGCTCTCCCGCCGGGCGCCGGTAGCGGCGCGCCAGCGCGACCCATTGAGCGAGGCGTTCGTCGAGTTGTGCCAGGCGTGCCGGGTCGGGCTCTGCGCGTGCCAGGTAGGCCGCCAGGCCATGCGCGACGTCGTCGATCAAGGCCTGGGCCGAGCGCAGCGTCTCGGCCATCGGAGCCAATGTGGCCTCGTCGTGGCGTTGAACTTCGGCCAGCGAATTCAGGGCCTGCAACAGCCGGCTTCGGCTGGTGCCGTCTTCGCCTTCGGCAAGCAGCTCCAGCGCCGCCCGCACACCGTCGATCAGGCTCTGGGCATGGGCCAGGCGCTGGTGTTCGGCGTTCAGCGGCTCCCACTCGCCGTCGCCGGGCCGCAGCTTGTCGAGCTCGCCGATCTGCCAGGCCAGCCGCTCCTGCTCCTGCGACAGCGTCGCCTGCTGTTGCCGCGCCTGTGCGAGCGCGGCTTGCGCCGCCTGCCAGCGTTGCCAGGCGGCAAGCAGCGGTGCCGGCTCGACACCCGCCTGCGCGTCGAGCAGCGCGCGCACCGCCGCCGGACGGGTGAGGCTCTGCCAGGCATGCTGGCCGTGGATCTCGACCAGCGACTCCGCCGCGTCGCGCAACTGGGCCACCGTCGCCGCGCGGCCGTTGATCCAGGCCCGGCTGCGGCCCTGGGCGTCGATGCTTCGCCGCAGCAGCAGCGGTTCGGCGGCCGATGCGGAGTCGATTTCGGCGAAACCAGCCTCGACCAGCCAGCCGTGCAGCGATGCGGGCGTGTCGAACTCGGCGGCCACTTCGGCCCGCGCGGCGCCCTCACGCACCACTGCGGCATCGCCCCGGCCGCCCAGGGCCAGCTGCAAGGCGTCGATCAGGATCGACTTGCCGGCACCGGTCTCGCCGGTGAGGACGTGGAAGCCGTCGCCGAACTCGAGCTCGAGTTCGCTGACGATGACCACGTCGCGCAGGGCCAGTCGGCGCAGCACCTCAGCTCACCCCTTCGTACCAGCGCAGCTTGCGCCGCAGCGTCGCGTAGTAGCTCCAGCCCCGCGGGTGAAGGAATCGCACGGTCTGCGCCGAACGGCGCACATGGACCTGATCGCCGTGCAGCAGGCTGGCCAGGTTGTGCATGTCGAAATTGGCCGAAACGTCCTTGCCGGCAACGATGGTGATCTTCACGTCGCCGCTGTCGGGCAACACGATGGGTCGGTTGGACAGCGTGTGCGACGCGATCGGCACCAGCACCCAGCCGGCGATGCTGGGGTGCAGGATCGGCCCGCCGGCCGAAAGTGCATACGCCGTGGAGCCGGTCGGCGACGCGACGATCAGGCCGTCGGCGCGCAGGTTGGCAACGAAGTCCTCGCCGATGTCGACCCGCAGCTCGACCATGCTGGCCGTCGCGCCCCGGCTGACGACGACATCGTTCATCGACAGCGCCTCGTGGATGCAGCGCTCGTCGCGCCAGACCGACGCCGCCAGCATGCTGCGGCGCTCTTCTTCGTAGTCGCCGGCGACCATGGCCTGCAGCACCGCGCGCATCTCGGCCACCGGAACGTCGGTGATGAAGCCCAGCCGGCCCTGGTTGATGCCCACCAGCGGCACGTCATGGCGCGCCATCTCGCGGGCGATGTGCAGCATGGTGCCGTCGCCCCCGACGACCACGGCCAGATCGCAGCGCTCGCCGATCTCGGCGGTGGACAGGGTCTCGAAGCCCTGGACGCCGGTTGCAAAGGCGGTTTCGCGCTCGACGCTGACCTCCAGCCGAAGCGTCAGCAGGAACTGGGCAAGGTCTTCCAGCAGCTCGCGCATCCCGCGGGCCTGGTACTTGCCCACGATGGCGACATGCTCGAATCGGCTTTTCGGTCGGCTGGGCATCGTGGCCGAAGAATATCCGAGGGCCGTCCCTAGAATGACGACATGCTCGATGACCGCGCCCGCAGCCTGCTCAAGACGCTGGTGGAACGCTACATCGCCGACGGCACGCCGGTCGGCTCCCGAACCTTGTCGCGTGCCTCGGGGCTGGACCTGTCGCCGGCGACCATCCGCAATGTGATGGCCGACCTCGAGGAACTGGGCCTGATCGCCAGCCCCCACACCAGCGCCGGCCGGGTGCCCACCGCGCGGGGCTACCGGATGTTTGTCGACACCATGCTGACGTCGCGTCCGCTGGACCCCGAACGGGTGTCGCGCGAGCTGATGGGCGTGGCCGATCAGCCTCTGCACCCGGACCAGCCGCAGCGCGTCATTGCGCAGGCGGCGCAGATGCTGTCCAGCCTGTCGAGCTTCGTCGGCGTGGTGTCGGTGCCCCGGCGGGCCAGCATGCTGCGCCACATCGAGTTCCTGCGCCTGGGCGAGCGGCGGGTGCTGGTGATCATGGTCTCGCCCGAAGGCGATGTGCAGAACCGGCTGATCTTCACCCAGCGCGACCATTCCCAGGGCGAACTGGCCGAGGCCCACAACTTCCTGAACGCGCATTACGCCGGCCTGTCGCTCGAGGAGCTTCGCGAGCGGCTGCGCCAGGAGGTGAACTCGCTGCGCGGCGAGATCGCCGAGCTGATGCAGGCGGCCGTGGCACCCGGCCCCCCCGGCACCGACGGCGAGTCCGAGCAGGTGGTCGTGTCCGGTGAGCGCAACCTTCTGGGTGTGCAGGACTTCGGTCACGACATGGGCAGCCTGCGCCGCTTGTTTGACGTCTTCGAGAAGAAGACCGCGCTGATGCGGCTGCTCGAGGTGTCCAGCCACGCCGAGGGCGTGCGCATCTTCATCGGCGGCGAAAGCAAGGTCGTGCCCTTCGACGAGCTGTCGGTCGTCACCTCGCCCTACGAGGTCGACGGCCACATCGTCGGCACCCTGGGCGTCATCGGGCCGACCCGCATGCCCTACGAGCGCATGATCCAGCTCGTGGATATCACCGCCCGGCTGCTCGGCAACGCCCTGTCGCAGAAGTAGCATCGCCCTCGTGGCAGCCGGCTGTCACACCGGGGGCCGTTAGCTCAGTTGGTCAGAGCAGAGGACTCATAATCCTTTGGTCGTTGGTTCAAGTCCAACACGGCCTACCAGTTTCACTGGTGTTCTTTCGGCAGCGCCAGCAATGCTTGGCCCGGGTCAGATCGTCGACACGGCTAAGGCTCGCGCAATGCCTGTTCGACCGTGGCGAGCATCAGGCACAAGGTCATGGGCCTGACGGGCGACTCGATGAAGCCGCGCGAGAGATAAAAGCGCCGAGCCGGTTCCGAGATGGCATGCACCAGCAGCGCGGTGACGCCGGCGATGTCGGCGGCCAGGATCGTGCGCCGGATGGCGTCGTTCAGCAGCGCTGTGCCGATGCCCTTCAGGTGGTGGTCCTTGTGGATGGCCAGGCGGCCGAGGACGAGCACAGGCACCGGGTCGGGCCGATTGCGCTTCAGGGTGGACGGCGCTTCGGCGTGACCGATGGCGCCGGCAGCCAGGCAGTAGTAGCCGACCACGTGGTCTTGCACGGGGACTTCGCACACGACGTACGTGCGCGACGAGCCATTGGCCTGGTTCTTGGCCGCGCGCCGTTTCAGCCAGTCGTCCAGCGAGGGCTCTCCGCTGTCGAAGTCGGCGAGTTGGTGATGGTCGGCCAGCGGCTCCGGTGCCGAAAGCATGGGCGCCGTCACCTCCCGCGTCGGCCGGTCGCCTTGCCGGTGGTGGCGGCCTTGTCCGGCTTCGCTTCCCAGGGCGCTCGGACCTTGAGGGTGCGGCGCAGGCGGTCGGTGGGCGCTGGCGGCTCGTCGAGCATCGACTGGAAGGCGGCAAAGCTCCCGGCCTCGAGCGCGAAGTAGGTCTGGTCAAGCAGCACGTCCTCAGCCTGCCGACACGCGGCTTCGAGCATGAAGTCCGAGCGGCTGCGGCCCAGCCGGTCGGCAGCCTGGTCGATCAGG
>JAJTGU010000016.1 GCA_021297985.1 Rubrivivax sp. | reverse complement strand
GTACAACTACTGCCGCACGCGCGAGCGCCGCCGAGTGTTTGCGATCCGGGGCGAGAGCCAATCCGGCCGGCCGATCAAAGGCAAGGCAAGCGTTGTCGATGTCAACTGGCGCGGCCGAGTACTCAAGCGCGGCGTCCGCCTTTGGTTCGTTGGCACCGACACGGCCAAGGACACGCTGCACGGGCGACTGGCGGTGGCCAAGCCAGGCCCGGGGTACGTTCACTTCAGCCAGGAACTGCCTGCGGCGTTCTACACCGGGTTGACAGCGGAAAGCCGCGTGCCCGTTCGAACCGCGCGAGGTCTTGATTACCGTTGGGTCAACCCGCCCGGTCGCCGCAACGAGCCGCTGGACTGCACGGTGTACGCCATGTTCTGTGCTGAGGCTCTTGGACTGCATAGCCGCACCGCACGGGAGTGGGATCGGCTTGAGGAGGCTGTGCAGCCTGCGACGAGTGACCTGTTCGCGGCATCGGTTCAGGGCACCGGCGATGTGCCGGCCATAACCGCGGCTGCCCCGCGAGCGTCCCCGGTATCCAGCGACGGTCGCGTCTCCCTGAGCAGCAGCGCCCGCTTCTCCAGCCGACCCGGAGCCCGCAACCGATGAAAGCCGGGAGCAACGACATCATCCGCTGGGTGATCGACAGAATGATCGCGCACGAAGAGAGCATCACGCAGGAGCTGGCGCTCACCGTCGAGCGCGAGGCGCGGCGGGAGTGGGGCGGCCAGACCATCCCGTACATCGCCAAGACCTGCGCAGCCGACCGGCCAGACCCGGTCGCCATCCGGCGAGACCTCGACCGACAGCCCAACGTCGGCACCGTCGCCCAGCGCCATGGCATCAGCCGTCGCACTCTGTACCGACTGATCAGCAAGCCCTGGCCGGCCTGCCGGCTGTGCCACTCCCCCCCTGATCGTGGCACAGCGTTCTGCGCAAACTGACCCGCACGCATTGGAGAGTCACGAATGGCCGGGATCACCCTGCAGCAAGCTGAAGCGCAGCTGGCGGCCTACCTTGCCGCCGAATCTGCCGTGCTTTCGGGCCAGGCATACAGCATCGGCGGGCGCAGTGTGACCAGGGCGGACCTGGCCGAGATCCGCGCCGGCCTGGAAAGCTGGAATTCCCGCGTGGTGCAGCTCAGCAACCGCACGCAAGGCCGGAGCCGTGGCCGCACCGTTGTCCCGGCGCGCTGACCGACATGCGCGAGCCTTCCGACCCCAAGCGCCGCAACATCCCGGCCGCTGCCGCAACACTGCTTGACCGCGCGATCGGCTACGTCGCGCCCCGCGCTGCCGCCCGCCGGCTGGTCGCGCGTCAGCAGCTCGCGGTGCTGGGTGGATACCAGGGCGCACGCAAGGACAAGGCCTCGCTGTCGAGCTGGCGCACGTCAGGCGGGTCACCTGAATCGGACGTCATTGCCGACCTGCCCACGCTGCGCGACCGCTGCGCAGACCTTGAGCGCAATGCGCCCGTGGCAGCCAGCGTCGTCAACAGCCACTGTGCCAACGTCGTCGGCACCGGCCTGGCCTGCAATCCGCAGATCGACGCCGAGTTTTTGGGGCTGAGCGAAGAGGACGCCCAGGCCTGGCAGAAGGACGCCAAGCGCCGCTGGCGCGCCTGGGCTGAATCGACCGACTGCGACCTGGCGCGCAACCTGGACTTCTATGCCATCCAGGACGTGGCCCTGCGCGGCGTGCTCAGTCGTGGCGACCTGCTCGTCATCACGCCCCGCGTGGCCCGCGACGGCCGCACTCGGCTGGCGCTTCAATTGGTCGAGGCCGACCGCCTGTGCAACCCGGGCCTGCGCGCCAACACGGACACCATGACCGACGGGGTCGAATGCAGCGCTGCCACCGGCGAGGCCATTGCCTACCACGTCTGCAGCCATTACCCGAACGATACGCTGGCGCGGGGTTCCCGCACTTGGACCACCATCGCCGCGCGTGGCAGCAGCACTGGCCGCCGCAACGTGCTGCACCTGTACCGCCAGCTGCGCCCTGGGCTGCGCCGCGGCGTGCCCTTGCTGGCGCCCGTGATCGAGCCCATCAAGCAGCTCACGCGCTATTCCGAGGCCGAGCTCTCGGCGGCGGTGACGTCTGCGCTGATGGCTGTTTTCCTGCGCATGGACCCCGAAGCGTTCCAGGACCTTTTCGACGAGGACTCCCGCGCCAAGATCGTCGACAAATCCAGCAGCTGGTCGGGCGAGATCGAGGCCGGCAAGGTCATCAACCTTCTTCCCGGCGAGGAACCCGTCAGCCACAACCCGGGCCGGCCCAATGCCGAGTTCGACGCCTTTACGACCAGCTGCATGCGGCAGATCGGCATGGCCGTCGGCATGCCTTACGAAGTGCTGGTGATGCACTTCCAGTCCAGCTACAGCGCTGCGCGCGGTGCGCTGCTGATGGCCTGGCGCAGCTTCATGGGCTGGCGCAGCTGGATCGCCGGGGCGCTCTGCCAGCCGGTCTATGAGCTGTGGCTGGCCGACGAGGTGGCCGAAGGCCGCATCAGTGCTCCAGGGTTCTTTGCCGACCCCGTCGTGCGCGCGGCCTGGTGCCAGTCGCTGTGGGTCGGGGACGGGCCCGGCAGCATCGACCCGGCCAAGGAAGTCGGGGCCGCCCGCGACCGTGTCGCCCTTGGCATCAGCACGCTCGAGGCAGAAAGCCTGCTGCACGACGGAGTCGACTGGGAAACCAAGCACCGGCAGCAGGTCAAGGAGGCCACAGCGCGAAAGGAGGCCGGTTTCAGCGTGCCCGGCGCTGCACAAGCGCCCACGCTGCCATCGCAGCCGCCGGTCGACGACGACGAGCAAACCGCACCGCCGCCTGCTGGTTTGCGTCGCGCGCTATCCGGGCGCTGATCAACCATCACACAGGAGCGCAGAGCATGCCTCTCACCAGCAACAAGTCCCGCAGCTACACCGACGTCCGCCACCGCAACAGCCTGCAGCTGGCCTCCGGGACGACCGTCTTTCAGGGCGCGGCGGTTGGCATCGACGCCAGCACCGGTCGCGCGCGCCCCGTGGTGGCCGGCGATCTGTTCGCCGGATTTGCAGAGGCCGGGGCGACCAGCACCCGCGACGTCACCGGAGCCACGCCCACATCGGTGGCGCTGCTGACCCACGGTCAGGCGCAGCTGCCGGTGGCCACGGTGAACGCCATCAACGTCGGCGACAGTGTCTTCGCCAGCGACGACGACACGTTTGCGCTGACCGGAAGCACCCTCGTCGGCGAAATCGTTCGGGTTCCAGCCGCAGGCCAGGCTGTCGTTGCCTTCTCCGGTGGCTTGAAGCGCCTGTCAGCGGCGGAGGTGCTTGCGACTCAGTTGCAGATCACGTCCACGGTGACGTGGGCCACCAGGCCGACAAGCCCGTATCTGTACCAGCCGATTTTCGTCACCGACATTGGTCCGAACGGGGTTCATCTTCAGTGGAACGGCACCCGCTGGAAGGTGCTTTTTCCGACGCTGATCGGTGAGAACGGAAACATTCTGACCGGCGTCGCGCAACAGGCCGACCAGTATCTCGGCGGCCTGGGTCCATACCCGGCCGGATTCATCCAGGCTGGCGACATCCTCGTTTACCACTTCGGACTTGCCAAGAACGGGGTGACCGACACCTACGGCACAGGTGGCACCAGCATCCGCCTCGGCGCCGGTGGTGTCATCGGAGATTCGGCGATCCTGCAGGCAAATCTGTCGAGCACCATCACGGCAACGGTAGATGGCGGCTGTGGCTTCGAGAAGTGGATCCGGGTTCAGTCCAACACCACGACCCGCGGACTCGGCGCAAACAGCGCAGCCCCTTCGTGGAACGGCCTTTCGACGACGTCCGCCAACCCTGATGTCACTGCGACGATCATCAACATCAGCACGACCCCTTGGTTCATCGGGCTCAGCACCACCATGACTGGCGTCCCCACGCCGGCAACGGTCGTTGACGCGCCTCTTCTCACTTACCAGCGCCTGACCCTGCTGCCGTGAGCATCCTGCCCGTCAGGACTCCAGCGCCTGTTGCTGCTGCGCTGACGCTGGCTGGACAGCCGGCGGTTCCGCAGCCGCTGAAGTTGCCGTTGTCGGCCCGGCTGATCCGGTTCCTGCAGCCGCGGGACATCGGACAGGTCACCTGGATCCGGGTCGACACGCCCGGCACGTACTCGGGGGTGCCGACGGTCACGGTCACAGGGCCGGGCCTGTCAGGGGTGCAGGCGGTTGCGCGTATGCGAGGAAACGGCGTGCGGTCGATCGCTGTGCTGCAACACGGGCAGGGTGCCACCGGTGCGGTGACGGTCTCGTTTTCGGGCGGCGGCGAGACGGTGCCGGCCACGGCCACAGCGTTTCGCATCGACCCGCTCAGCTACGCCCAGGCCGCCAGCGCCACCGACCTGGTGTGGTACTACCCGGGCGGTGCGCCCGC
>JAJTGU010000293.1 GCA_021297985.1 Rubrivivax sp. | reverse complement strand
GGGCGAATGGGTGTGCAGCACCGCGTTCAGGTCCGGCCGCGCGGCCAGGATCGCGGCATGGAAAGGCCATTCGGACGACGGCTTGTAGCGGCCGCGGCGCTGCTGACCGTCGGCACTGAGCCAGACCAGGTCGTCGGGCTCGACCTCGGCGCCCTTGCCGGTGGCCGTGACCAGGAAGCCGCTGACGCCGCCGCGCGTGCAGCGCAGGCTGGCGTTGCCCGTGCTGCCGCGGTTCAGGCCCAGGCGGTCCAGCGCCTGCACCTCGGCCACCAGGGTCTGGCGCAGGGCCAGGGTGTCTTCGGGCAGGCTCACTGGGGCACCCTACGGCCTTCGGCCGGTCCCGCCAAGCGGGAATGAGCCCTCGGCAAAGCCTGCGGGCTCATGCGGGGGCCCCTGCCCCGCCCTTGGCCCGCCAGGCCTGGCGCAGCAACGACTTGACGATGGCGGGCGTCGCCGAGGCCAGCCAGACCCGCAGGCCCACGACCTTGCCGCCCCAGAGCAGCTTCTCGACGCAGCCCGGGTGCATCGCCAGCGCGGCGTCGCGCTCGTCAGCGCCGACAAAGACGTGCAGCGCGTCGCCGGCCGGTGGCGCGGTGGCGTAGATGCGGCCCTTGGCCTCAAGCCGCCACGACGTGAAGTGGTGGTGCGGCGCCTCCAGCGTGCCCGGCAAGGCCATCGCGATGCGGCGGGCCTGGTCCAGCGTCATGGCGCCGTCGCCTGCGGCAGGCGCGCAATGCCCTCGGCCGTGGCCGGCACGACGCCGTGTTCGGTGATCAGCGCCGTCACCAGCCGCGCCGGGGTCACGTCGAAGGCCGGGTTGGCGGCGCCGCTGGCTTCGGGCGTCAGCCGCACCTCGACGACGTCGCCCTGGGCCGACAGGCCGGCGATGTGCGTGACCTCGCGCGCGCTGCGTTCCTCGATCGGGATCTCGCGCAGGCCGTCGTGCAGGCTGCGGTCGAGCGTCGGCGTCGGCATCGCGACGTAGAACGGCACGCCGTTGTCGTGCGCCGCCAGCGCCTTCAGGTAGGTGCCGATCTTGTTGCAGACGTCGCCGCGCGCGGTGACGCGGTCGCAGCCGACGATGACGACATCGACCTCGCCGTGCTGCATCAGGTGGCCGCCGGCGTTGTCGGCGATCACGCGGTGCGGCACGCCGGCCTGGGCCAGCTCCCAGGCGGTGAGGCTGGCGCCCTGGTTGCGCGGCCGGGTCTCGTCGACCCACACCTCGACCGGCAGACCCGCGGCATGGGCCTGGTAGATCGGCGCGGTGGCGGTGCCCCAGTCCACCGTGGCCAGCCAGCCGGCATTGCAGTGCGTCAGCACCTTCAGCGGCTGGCCGGCGGGCTTGCGCGCCAGCAGCTCCCGAAAGATCGCCAGCCCGTGCCCGCCGATCGCGGCGTTGATCGCCACGTCTTCCTCGGCCAGCGCTTCGGCCTCCCGCCAGGCCGCGCTGGCCCGCAGGCCGGGGGCCAGGCCTTCGAGCCGGTCGTGCATGCGCCGCAAGGCCCAGGCCAGGTTCACCGCCGTCGGCCGCGCCTCGGCCAGTGTGGCGACGGCCCGGTCCAGCGCCGCATCGCGGCTGTCCTCGCGCATCGCCAGGGCAACGCCGAAGGCCGCCGCAGCGCCGATCAACGGGGCGCCGCGCAGCCACATGTCGCGGATCGCGGTAAAGACCTCGGCCGCGGTCGCGAGCCGCGCCAGCTGCAGGCGGTGCGGCAGCAGGCGCTGGTCGATGATGTCGATCGACATCATGTCCGGCGCCGACACCAGCGGCCGCAACGACCGTCCGTTGACGATCATGCCGCGGCGCCCTGCCCGTGCAGCACGCGGCCGGCGATGGGCCGCAGCCGCTCGACCACCGCCGGGTCGCGCGCCTCGGGCGCGGTGATCAGCGCGTGGTCCAGCGCGTGGCGGCACGGGCAGTCCGGCGCGCGGGCATCGGCCGCGACCTCACTGGCCAGCCCGGCGACCAGCGACCGCGCCGCGGTCGCGTTGGCCAGCAGCACCGTGATCACCGCGTCCACCGTCACCGCGTCGTGCCCGGGGTGCCAGCAGTCGAAGTCGGTCACCATGCCCACCGAGGCATAACAAAGCTCGGCCTCACGCGCCAGGCGCGCCTCGGGCAGGTTGGTCATGCCGATGACGCTGGCGTTCATGCTGCGCCACAGCGCCGACTCGGCGCGGGTGCTGAACTGCGGCCCCTCGATGCAGACATAGGTGCCGCCGCGCACATGCGGCACCCCCTGGCGCTGCAGCTGGGCCTGCACGTGGCCGGACAGCCGCTCGCAGGTCGGGTCGGCCATCGACACATGGGCCACCAGCCCGGTCGTGAAGAAGCTGCCGGCGCGGCCGTGGGTGCGGTCGATGAACTGGTCGACGATCACGAAGGTGCCGGGTGGCAGGTCGGCCCGCAGCCCGCCGACCGCCGACAGCGACAGCACGTCGGTCGCGCCCAGCATCTTCAGCGCCGCGATGTTGGCGCGGTAGTTGACCTCCGACGGCGGGATGCGGTGGCCCCGGCCGTGGCGCGGCAGGAAGGCCAGCTCGACACCGCCCAGCCGGCCGCGGAACACCGCGTCCGAAGGCCGGCCCCAGGGGGTGTCGACCTCCTGCCAGCGCGTGTCGGTCAGGCCGGGCAGGTCGTACAGGCCGCTGCCGCCGATGATGGCGAGCACGGGGGGCGTGTGGGGGTCGGAAGTCGGTGTCATCTAGAGGGCGGTCGGGGTCGGGATGCGCTTGGGCAGCAGGGCCGCAAACGAGTGCTCGAGCATGTCGCGCAGCACCGCCATGTCGACGGTGTCCAGCGACTTCAGGTACAGGCAGCTCTTGCCGATCTCGTGCGGCCCCAGGCGGGCGAGCTGCGCCTGCTGGTCGTCGTAGCCGGTGACCATGTAGACCACGGTGGCCGGCTTGCGCGGCGAGAAGCCGATCATGCACATCGTGCCCTCGCGCCCGCTGTCGTAGCGGTAGGCGTAGGTCCCGCAGCCGATGATGCTGGGGCCCCACATGCGGGCCGGCTCGCCGGCGATGGCCTCCATCATCGGCACCAGCCGCTCGGCCTCGGCGCGGCGCTTCGGGTCGGCCACCGCGGCGATGAACTCGGCCACCGTCACCGCGGTGACCTGGGTCTTGTTGGCGGGGGTCTTCTTGGCAGCCGCTTTCTTTGCCGGCGCCTTCTTTGCCGTGGCCATGGCGATGCTCCTCGTCGTCACAGGATCCGATCAAGCCGTTTGCGCGGCTTCATTCTGGCCGCGTTTCATCGCCTCGGCGGCCTGTGCCGCCACGCGCGCCGGCGGCTCGGCCTTCAGCCGGTGGTCGCTCCACACCTGCCGCCAGCGCCGGGCGCCGGGCTGGCCGTGGCGCAGGCCCATCATGTGCCGCGCGATGCTGTGCCAGGCGGTGCCGTGGTCGCGCTGGGCGCGCTCCATGTAGCGCACCATCTCCGCCTCGACCGCGTCGCGGTCCGGCTCGGGCGCGGTGGTGTCGCCCAGGAAGCGCCGGTCCCAGCCTGCCATCGCCCAGGGCTCGTGGTACGCGTGGCGCCCGACCATGACGCCGTCCACCCGATCCAGCTGCTCGGCGATCTGCGCCTCGGTGGCCAGGCCCCCGTTGCTGGCAAAGGTCAGCGCCGGGAAGTCGCGCTTGAGCCGATGCACGAAGTCATGCCGCAGCGGCGGGATCTCGCGGTTCTCCTTCGGGCTCAGGCCCTGCAGCCAGGCGTTGCGGGCGTGCACCACAAACACCTCGCAGCCCCCGCGGCGGTGCACCGTGCCGACGAAGTCCCGCACGAAGTCGTAGCTCTCGTTTCGGTCGATGCCGATCCGGTGCTTGACCGTCACCGGCAGCGAGCACGCCTCGCGCATCGCCGCCACGCCATCGGCCACCAGCTCCGGCTCGGCCATCAGGCAAGCCCCAAAGGCCCCGCGTTGCACCCGCTCGCTCGGGCACCCGCAGTTCAGGTTGATCTCGTCGTAGCCCCAGCGCTCCGCCAGCCGCGCACAAGCCGCCAGATCGGCCGGCTCACTGCCCCCCAGCTGCAAGGCCACCGGATGCTCGCAATCGCTGAAGTCCAGGTGCCGCGGCACGTCGCCATGCAACAAGGCCCCGGTGGTCACCATCTCGGTGTACAGCCGCGTCCGCCGCGTGATCAGCCGGTGGAAGACCCGGCAATGCCGATCCGTCCAGTCCATCATCGGCGCGACCGAAAGGCGCCAGGGGCTCAAAGCTTCAATCGGGGGCACAACAAGACGGCTCTCGGGCGGGGTGGAAGTTTGCGGGGACGGGTGGCAATGCGGTGAATGACGCGGGGCGGTTGGGGCATGGGGGCCGATGGGACGCGGGGTGCCGATGCTATGGATCTATGGAGATGGGCGAGTGCGGAGGCAGTCGACTCCTACGCGGGCAGCAACCGAAAGCGCTGATGCTCCAGTGCTGCGGGGCTGTGGCGATGCGCTTGATTCGGGGCGGATGGTGGGGCTTGGGTGACTTTGGGGCCAATGGCGCAGCGTTGGCGATGGGAGGGGTGGGATAGATTGCTGCGTAACCGGTTGGTCGCCGACCGAATCGGGGGCGGTCAGCTCACGTCCAGTCAGCGGCCAGTCGAGTTTCGACCGCCGCGACCCCGGCGGACCTCAAGACGGTCAATCAAGGGGCCAGCGACTTCTGATCATTGCAGGCGTCGAAAGAGCAATGTCGCCTAACGGGTTAGCGGCAGCATGACGGCCGTGCTTCAGGGATCCGATGAGTCGAGGGCGTGTGAGGGTCCATCCAGGCCGCTGTGGCCTTTGTGGCCGCCGAGGATTGGCGATGGGCTCGTTTTCAGACCGCATCTGGCACGTTCAGCTCAAGATTCGCCTGCGAGGCCATACGCATAACTTTGGCAGACAGGTCCGCGCCGGACATATCCTCGTAGCGGGCTGGAATGCGCTCCTTCAAGCGGAACAGCCGCTGATGGGCCGACCGGGTGAGCTGGCCGTATGTGACGGCCTGCACTTTGCCTCGAAGTACACCCTCCTCCTTTAGCTCAAGCTCACGGGTGGTCTTCTTCGAAATCTCGTGGCCAACGACGAACGCGCGGAACATCGGCGTCCCATCGAGCGCGCCGCTGCCGAGGAAGTCCTGGACGTACCCATTGCCTTGGTTCATTTCATCGCGGCCGATCGCCGAGCGGCCCTTTTTCAACTCGATGATCAGTACGTTTTGAATGCGCGTGAGCGTGGGGTCGGCAGCGTCAAATCCCTCAGTGCCGACGACCGAGCACGTTGCATCGGCCAGGGCCATGATGTCGGGGCGCTGCTTGGCATTGATGAAGGCTTCGGCAGAGAGGCGCCTTTTGAAGATCTTCTCCGCGGCCGTACGGAGACTGACGTTCGACGAGTATTCGCTGCTGTCGAACTCGGGGCCGAACAGCCATCGGGCCTGCGTCACCAGCGGGTGCAAAGTGTGCAGCTCGTCGGCCGCGTCATCGCCAGCAAGCTTCTCGATCGCCACGATCACCGCCAGGCGATGGTCGATTTCATCGAGCACCGACAGCGCATCGCGAACGGTCCATTGGCTTAGCAGTCGGTCGAGCCCCTCAATGTCCGACTCGTCCAGCTTGGTGAGCTTTTCGAGCAGCGCCGCGCCGCCGCGAGCCCGCTCGATGTTGATTAACGCCTGCACCGCAGCTGAGAGCACGTCCTGCGAGACGGTGGGCGTGGCCTTGACGAGATCACGGGCGAAGGTGGCGACCTCGGCGCGGCCCAGAGGCGAGAGGTCCTTAAAGTCTTCGCGGTTCTTGACCAACGCCTCTTCGGAGCTCTCCTCGACGAAAGTTGCCGAGAGTTGCGCGAACACCTTCTTGGCGTAGCCGCGGGCGGCCTCAAACAAGGCTTCGACCTTCTTGCTGCTCTTGAAGCGGATCCAATCCTGCTCAACCTCAGGCAACCAGCCGTCGTCTGCCTTGATCACGATGGAATAGCGCTTCGCGAATCGAGCTCGGCCATCGATCACGGCCTCCGAGCCGACCACCCAACTTGGCATGCCGACCAATCGACCGTTCACCCAGAAGGCGATGCCTTGATAGAGGGTCGACTTGTTGGAGCGGGTTGAGTCAACGACATAGGCCTCGGCGCCAGGGCAGCCCGCGATCTGCAAAAGGGTCTGTTCAATTAGGCCCGCCTGGTCTGCCAGCGCGACCGACTCGCCGTTGACCCGGACGACGAACTGCGGGTCATGAACGAAGCGCGCCGCAAGGATCGCGCGGATCGCATCGGGGTCGGGCAAGTGCCGTTGCACGATGACGGAGACCCTTGTCCCGTGCCCCTTCT
>JAJTGU010000051.1 GCA_021297985.1 Rubrivivax sp. | reverse complement strand
TGTCTCTGCATACGCATACCGGCGCTTGAAGGGTACCGGTGCCCCGACTGTGCTACTAGGGTCAGGTCTTTAATCTAAACCCCCATCACAGTCTGCACTGTGGACCTGCTTCTTGCCTCACACGACTCTTCGTCCGGGCAAGCCGGTGGCCGCCAGTTGCTTTTCGCCTCCGAGCACTCACGCGTCATTTACCCAGCATTTTTCCGTTTTGCTGGGTAAGATCGGGGCGTGGCCTCCGACACGAGCTCTCTGCTCTACCGCCCGCACGAGCTGGCGTTCCGGACGCAGTACGCCGAGCTGAAGGAGCGCAGTGCGGCGGCCGGGGTGCTGCTGCCGGGGACGCCGGGGACGTTGGTGTTGCGCAGCGGTACGGGCCATCGCTACTGGTACCGCAGCCACTACGCTGTGCCGGGCCGGGCGGCAGAGGACTACATCGGACGGGTCGACGACGAGGGCGCGCTGAAGCACGCGCAGGAACGGATGGCGTTTGCCGACTGGGCGGCGCGCCAGGTGCGCGATCTGCGCAAACTGCAGTTCCAGGTGGCGGACAAGGACGTGGCGCGGGTGCTCGTGGAGCTGCACAACGCCGGTCTTGTGGCGGCTGGGCTGGTTCTGGTCGGGACGCTGGCCTGGATGGCGTGGTTGAACGAGCTGGGGGCAAAGGCCGTTTCGGCACGCACGCAAGACATCGACCTCGCGCGGCGACAAGCCCTGCGCCTGGCCGCGCCGCAGCCGCTGCTGGCCGTACTGGCACCGACACGGCTCGAGCTGTCGCCGGTCCCTGGCTTGGCGCGGGGTCACGCCTCGACGAGCTTGAAACGGCCGGGCGCTGCCGGCCTGCGCATCGACTTCCTCGCCGACGGCTCGCCGCTCGGGCACGCGGTGGCCTTGCCCGAGTTGCACTGGCACGCCCAGGCCGTGCCGCATCTGGACCATCTGTTGGACGACGCCCGTCCAGCGGCATTGCTGGCCGGTGGGCACTGTGTTCCGGTCCTGCTGCCGGCCCCGGAACGACTGGTCTGGCACAAGGTTTACGCCAGCGCAGCTCGGCGGTCATTCCCGGAAAAAGCCCGGAAGGACCTGATCCAGGCAGCCACCTTGGCGGCGGCTCTTGTCGAACAGGACGACACGCCACTGACCGACGGCCTGCGCGACATGCCAGGCGGCGAGTGGTGGGACCGCATCGTGTCGCGCGGTGACGCCTTGTTCGACTTGCTTTCGGCCCATCCGGAGGCGCAAGCGCAATGGCAAGCAGCACTGAATGGGCGGCCCAAGGCGTCACGACAGGGCACCCGCCTCTGACACCCGCCTCACCCCGCCCCCACATCAGCCTCCGCCTCGGGCCACAGCGCCGGGAAGTAGAAGCGCAGGGCGTGCAGCGGCAGGCCGAACCTGACCTTGCCTTGGGGCGAATCGCTGCTCAGCAGGCCGCGCTTGACGAGAGCGCCCAGCAGATTGACCGCGGTGCGCTCGCCCAGGCCGGTCATGCGCTTGAACTCGCCGCGGTCGATGTCGGTGCCGCTCAGGAACAGGTAATGCAACGGGCGCAGGGCCTCAAGGCGGACGCCGGACTTCAGTGACTCCTGCTCGAAGCTCAGGCAGGCGGCGATCCGGCCTTGCATGGTCGCCAAGTCGAGCATCGACCGCATGAAGGTGACCTGGTCCTGGCAGATGTCGAGCACGTAGTCGATCCAGGCCACGAGCGCGGATTCGCTCAAGTTGCCGCGGCCGTCCAGGTCACCCTGGCGCGGCTCGTCGGCTGCGGCCAGCAGCGCGTAGTAGCGGTCCACGGTGCGCGCAAAGCCGCGAAGTGGCGACCACAAGCCGCCGGTGTAGCCCATCGCGCTGAGCAGGGTGTGGGTGTGCAGTCGCATCACACGCCCGTTGCCGTCGGCAAAGGGGTGGATCCAGCCCAGGCGCTGGTGCGCGGCAGCCATCGCCAACAAGCTGGCCTCGCCACGGCGGACGCTGCCGTAGGCCGCGGCCCAGCGCTCGACAAGCCTCTTGATGCTGGCCGCCGCCGGCGCGACATGCTGCCCGACACGGACCTCGCGCTGGCGCAGTTGCCCGGGCTCGATCGCCGCGCCATCGGCCGTCAGGCGGTCGTCGGGCGAGAGCTGGGCAAACAGCGTGTGGTGCAGGTCGCAGACTGCCGGCAGGCCATAAAGCGCCTTGGCCCCGGACTCACCGACGTAGCGAGACTCAAGCTCGGCCTCGGCCTGGATGTGGGCAACGGCCAACCGCTGGCGCATGGCCAAGGCGCGGTCGTGTGAGTAGTCCTTGCGGAGCGCCTGCTCAAGCTCATGGGGCCGGGTGTGCTGGCCCTCGATGCGGTTGGTGTAGTACGAGTTCATCGAGCGCAGCAGACCGCGCATCTCGCGCGCGATCGGCTGGCCGGCCAGGGCGCTGGCCGATATCGCCAGGTCATGCGCCTTGGCCAGCAGCGGCTCCTGCGCGGATTGCGACGGCAGGAGCGGCTCGAATTGATGTGGGGAGTCGTAAAGCGCAGACATTTCTGCGAACTCTAGACTTCACCTAAGTCATTGTCAAAAATAGATTTTTTGTGATCTCTGCGAACATTCCTGCGTACTTCAAAGCACACTGGGTTGGCTGCGAATCCGACCGCGGGAACGGCCCCCCCTCACCCCTACGGCCCCACCCCCATCGGCCCCACCGTCATCGCGTCATCTGGGCCGGCCCACTCGCCCGGAACGCCCCGTGCCATCGCGTCGACCACGGCGTCGAGCACGGCACGGCCGCGGCTGGCGTGTTGTTCGTGGTTGACCATCATCGACACCGCCCAGGGCCGACCTTGGGCGTCGTTGACGACGCCGGCCAGGCCGACGGCGTTGCGCAGGGTGCCGGTCTTCAGGCGTGCCCAGCCGGTGGCGGGGCCGGACTTCAGGCGGTTGCGCATCGTGCCGTCCACGCCCGCCGTGGGCAGGCTCATCAGCAGGTCGTGGCGGTGCGGGCCGCGCCAGGCGGCGCGCAGCATCTCGGCCAGGGTCTGCGGCGCGATGCGCTCCTTGCGCGACAGGCCCGAGCCGTTGTCCGTCACCAGGCCGTCGGCTGAGATGCCCTTCTGCTGCAGCCACTCGCGCACCGCGCGGTCGGCCAGCTCGGCGGTGGTGGCGCCGGGGTTGGCGGCCATCGCGGGCACGCCCAGGGCCTGGTAGAGGATGCGGGTGTAGGCGTTGTCGCTGGCCTTGTTCAGGTGGCGCAACAGCTCGCCCCAGGGGCGGCTGGTGCGGCGCACCAGCACCCGCGTGTCAGCCGGCGGCGCTGAATCGGCTTCGAGCACGCGGCCTTCGAATCGCCCGCCGAGTTGCGCCCAGAGCGTGCGGAACAGCCGCTCGGTCAGCTCGGCGCGGTCCAGCAGCTGCAACTCGGCGCGGACGATGCAGCCCCGCGGGAAGGCGCCTTGCAGTGCAATGACGGTGCCGCCCGCGGCGGTGCGCTGGACTCGGGCGGGTTGCCAGTCGTCGTCCCAGTCGCTGCACGCCGTGGTGCCGGCGGTCGTGACGGCGCTGGGCTTGACGGCGCTGGCGTCGAACTGCAAGCCCGCCAGCGCCGGCACGCTGCGCGCGGCCAGCCGGCCGTCGGCGTCGGAGCGGAACTCGATCGGCAGCAGGGCGCCGGCCAGCTGCAGCGCGTCGGGGATGACGTTGTAGGGGAACTCGGGCGCCTCGTCGAAGGGCGGGATGCCGACGTCCAGTCGCGCCGGGCGCCACAACGTGCGGTCGACGACCAGGTTGCCGGCGATGTGCATCACGCCCTGCTCGCGCAGCTCCATCAGCATCGCCCAGAACTGCGGGATGCCCAGTTCCGCGTCGCCACCGCCCTTGAGCACCAGATCGCCCGCCAGGGTGCCGCCCGGCTCGATGCGCGCGGCGCTGCGCAGCTCGGTGAAGCCGCGGGCATTGGGCCCCAGGCGGTCCAGCGCGACGATGCTGGTGACGAGCTTCATCGTCGAGCCGGGCACCATGGACCGCCCGGCCTGCACCTGCCAAGGCCGGCCGCGGTGCTCGAGCGGCAAGGCGGCAATCGCCAGCGCGTCGACCGGCAATTGCGCGTCGGCCAGGGCCTGCAACACCACCGGGGGCAGATCGGGCCGGGACTGCGCCAAAGCGGCTTGCGGCCCGGCCACCAGCCCACCGCACAGCGCTGCGATGGCAAGGACGCGGCGCCTTGCCCGCGCTGTCCGCGCTGTCTGCGCTGCACGTGGGCCAAGTCTGGCGTGGAGGGTGACCATGCCGGCATTGTCCCCGGGCCGGCCGCCGCGCTGGCCTTAGGTTGCCCCGCATCGGGGCGGCACATTCCGGCAATCACAATCGTTTCCCGATGCTTGAATCCGCACGCCCCCTTTCGACACCCCACCGCCGGCTCGGCCTGGGCCTGGACGCCGGTGGCACCGCCACCCGCTGGGCGCTGGCCGACGCCGACGGCCACCCGATCGCAGAGGGCCTGCTGGCACCGATCGCCGGGGCGATGTGGGCCCAGGGCGACGCCGGCCGG
Source organism: Rubrivivax sp. (assembly GCA_021297985.1). GTDB lineage: Bacteria > Pseudomonadota > Gammaproteobacteria > Burkholderiales > Burkholderiaceae_C > Rubrivivax. The sequence goes on along the minus strand of JAJTGU010000051.1, from coordinate 19,011 downwards.
CAGGCGATGCGTGCCGTGTTCGGCCAGGCGTTTGCCGAAGCGGCCCGGGCGGCGGCACAGGCCTTGCCCGGGGCGCCACCACTGGCTGGCGCCTGGGCCGGCATCACCGGCCTGGCCGAAGAGCACGCCGACGCCGTCGCGACGGCACTGGCCGCCGCCTGTGCCCTGCCCCGCGATGCGGTGGACATCGTCAGCGACGTGGTGCTCGCCTGCCGCGCCGCCTTCCGCCCCGGCGAGGGCCTGGTGGTCTACGCCGGCACCGGCTCGGTGGCCGCGCACCTCGCGTCGGACGGTCGAACGCTGGAGCGCGCAGGGGGCCGTGGCCCCGTGATCGACGACGCCGGCGGCGGGTACTGGCTGGGCGCGCGGGCGCTGCGCACGCTCTGGCGCCGCGAAGACGGCTCGCCCGGCCACATGCTCGACAGCGCACTGGGCCGCGAGGTTGCCGGCCAGCTCGGCGGCAGCGACTGGGCGACCCACCGCGCATTCGTCATCCGCGCCAGTCGCGGCGAGATCGGCCTGCTGGGGCTGGCGGTGGCGCGTGCCGCCAATGCCGGGGACGACGAAGCCCGGGCCCTGCTGCTCCGCGCGGGCGACGAGCTGGCCGCTCTGGCGCTGCCGCTGATGCGGCGCACGCCGGTCCGGGCGATCGCGCTGGCCGGGCGCGTGTGGGATCTGCATCCCGCGATCGCCGAGCAGTTCGAGAGCCGAATCGCGCCGCGCTGGCACGGCGTCGCCATCAAGCGGCTCACGCGCAGCCCCCACCACGCCGCGGCGGTGCTGGCCGCGGGAGGATCACCCGAATGAATGTCGTCATGCCACCAGAGTCCTTCCCCCTCTCCCGCCTGCGCGAGAAGGCAGGGGTGAGAGTGGGCGCCACGGGCAGGTCCGCCCTGATCGCCCTGATCGTGCTGCTGCTCGGCGGCTGCGCTGCGCTCGACCCGCGCTACACCAAGACACCCGGCGGCGTGCCGATCGACATCACCTACAACTCCAAGGGCCAGGACAGCCGGGTGCTGTTCCTGATCCTGCACTACACGGTGGTGGACCTGCCGATGTCGATCAAGATCCTCACCGAGCAGGAGGTGTCGGCGCACTACCTGCTGTCGGACGAATCGCCGCCGCGCATCTTCCGGCTGGTCGACGAATCGCGGCGCGCCTGGCACAGCGGCCCCAGCGTCTGGAAGGGCCACCGCATGCTCAACGCCAGCAGCATCGGCATCGAGATCGTGCACCCGGGCTACCGCATCGTCGGGCCGGACAAGCAGCGGGTGTTCCAGCCGTTTTCCAAGGAGCAGATCGACGCGCTGATCCCGCTCGTCAAGGACATCGTCGCGCGGCACCAGATCCGGCCCGACCGCATCCTGGGCCATGGCGAGGTGTCGCCGCAGTTCAAGGTCGACCCCGGGCCGACGTTCCCGTGGGCCCGGCTGGCGGCCGAGGGCATCCTGCCGCCGCTGCCCGACGCCAGCCGCGTGGCGGCACGGCGCGCCGAGTTCGACACCAACGGCGTGCCCGACATCGCCTGGTTCCAGAAGATGCTGGCCGAGCACGGCTACGCCGTCGAGCAGACCGGCAAGTCCGACGAGCAGACCAAGAACGTGCTGACCAACTTCCAGATGCGTTACCGCCCGAGCAACCACAGCGGCCTGCCGGACGCCGAGAGCGCGGCGCTGCTGTGGGTGCTGACCACGCCGCTGGACCACAAGGCCAAGCCATGACCGCGGCGGTGATGGCGCAGGATCCACCCGCCGACCCGCGCGAGTTCCGCGCGGCCTGGGTCGCCACGGTCGCGAACATCGACTGGCCCAGCAAGCCCGGCCTGCCCGCCGAGCAGCAGCAGGCCGAGGCGCTGGCGATCCTGGACCGCGCCGCAGCGATGCGCCTGAACGCGCTGGTGCTGCAGGTGCGCCCGGCCGGCGACGCGCTGTACCCGAGCACGCTCGAGCCCTGGAGCGAATACCTCAGCGGCGAACAAGGCCGTCCGCCCGAGCCGCGCTACGACCCGCTGGCGTTCTGGCTCCAGCAGGCCCACGCGCGGGCGCTCGAGCTGCACGTCTGGCTCAACCCCTACCGCGCCCGCCACCCCACCGCCAAGAGCCCGCTGGTGGCACCGCACCTAGCGCTGCGTGCACCGCAGGCCGTCAAGCGCTACGGCGACCTGATGTGGATGGACCCGGGCGAGCCGGCCGCCGCCGCGCAGACCCTGGCCGTGGTGGCCGACCTGCTGCAGCGATACGCCGTCGATGCCATTCACATCGACGATTATTTCTATCCCTACCCACTGCAGGTGCCGGCCGGCCCGGACGCGCCTCCGCCGACGCCAGGGGCCCCACCGCCCCCGCCGCGCCCGGACGTGCCGTTTCCGGACGACGAGTCCTTCAACCGCTACCGCGCCGCGGGCGGTCTGCTGGAGCGCGACGACTGGCGACGCGCCAACGTCGACGCCCTGGTCGCGGCGATGTACGACACGATCCGCCGGGTGCGGCCGGGCACGCGTTTTGGCGTCAGCCCGTTCGGCATCGGCCGCCCCGACAAGCGTCCGCCGGGCATTGCCGGCTTCAGCCAGTACGACCGCCTGTTCGCCGATGTCGAGCGCTGGTTTGCCCAGGGCTGGCTGGACTACCTGGCGCCGCAGCTGTACTGGCCGATCGACCGCACTGCGCAGGCCTTTCCGGTGCTGCTGGACTACTGGCTGCGCGAGAACCCGGCCGAGCGCCACGTCTGGCCCGGCCTGTACACCAGCCTGCTGCGCCGCGAGCCGGCCACCGAACTGGGCCCGCGCTCGTGGCCGGGGCGCGAGATCGTGGCCCAGATCGACCTGGTGCGCGACCGCGGCGCCAAAGCCGACACGACCGCTGCCACCGCCACGTCGAGTGGCCACATCCACTTCAGCATGGTCGCGCTGATGCAGGACCGCGAAGCCATCTCGACCCAGCTGGGTTCCGGCCTCTATGCCGACGCCGCGCTGGTGCCCGCAAGCCCTTGGCTGGACGACCGCGTGCCGGCCACGCCAAGCGTGCGCAGCGCCGCCGGCGGCCGCCTCGCGCTGAGCCCCGGGCCGGGCGAGGCCCCGGCCCGCTGGGCGGTGTGGCGTCGGACGCAAGGCCGGTGGCGTTTTGCGGTGCTGCCCGGCAACGCACGTGACCTGCCGCGGGACGGCGCCGAGGCCGTCACCGTCAGTGCCGTCAGCCGATGCGGCGTCGCCAGCGCCCGCGCGCGCTGGTCGTCGGGCGGATGACCGGTCCCGTCACCCAACCCCTGATCCGATGCTGCGCACCGAAACCCCGCACCCCGACCACCCGGCGCTGGACGGCTACGACAGCCCACGGCTGATCGAGGCCTTCGTGGCCGACCAGGCCGAGGCGGCACGCGCCGTCGCCCGCGCCGGGGCCGACCTCGCCCGGGCCGTCGACGCCGCGGTGCCGCGCCTGCGTGCCGGGGGTCGGCTGGTCTACGTCGGCGCCGGCACCAGTGGCCGGCTGGGCATGCTCGACGGGGTCGAGCTGCTGCCGACCTTCGGCTGGCCGCGAGAGCGCGCGCTGGCGCTGCTGGCCGGTGGCGAGCGCGCGATGTTCGTCGCGGTCGAAGGTGCGGAAGACGACCGCGCGCAAGGGGCGGCCGACCTGATGACGATCGCGCCGACCGCGCACGACATCGTGATCCTGCTCGCCGCCAGCGGCGGCACGCCCTACGCGCTGGGCGCCTGCGAGGCCGCACGTGCCGCCGGTGCCATGACGCTCGGCATCGCCAACAACCCCGGCGCGCCGCTGGCGGCAGCGGCCGAGTTCGGCGTCGTGCTCGACACCGGGCCCGAGGTGATCTCGGGCAGCACGCGCATGAAGGCGGGCACGGCGCAGAAGATCGCGCTCAATGCCTTCAGCTCGAGCCTGATGGTGCGCCTGCACAAGGTCTACGGCAACCTGATGGTCGACGTGCTGGCGACCAACGCCAAGCTGGTCCGCCGCACCGTGGCGCTGACCGTGCGCGCCACCGGCTGCAGCGACGCCGAGGCGCAAGCCGCGCTGGCGCAGTGCGGCTCGCACGTCAAGACCGCCATCGTGATGCTGAAGGCCGGTGTCGATGCCGCCGCGGCGCGCATGGCGCTCCAAGCCGCCGAGGGCTCGGTTGCGGCCGCTCTGGGCTCCCTCTCCCGCCCGGGCGGGAGAGGGCAGGGGTGAGGGTGGGCGCGGCATGAGCGGGCGCTTTCGGTCGCTCGACGTCTTCCGCGGCGCGACCGTCGCGCTGATGATCCTGGTCAACAACCCGGGCAGCTGGAGCCACCTGTACGGGCCGCTGGCGCACGCGCCCTGGCATGGCGTGACGCCGACCGACCTGGTGTTCCCGTTCTTCCTGTTTGCGGTCGGCAACGCGCTGGCGCTGGTGCTGCCGGCACTGCTGGCCGGGCCCCGCGCGGCGCTGTGGGCCAAGGTCATGCGGCGCACGCTGCTGATCTTCCTGATCGGCCTGCTGCTGAACGCCGCGCCCTTTGTGCGCTGGGACGCCGCCGGCGAGCTGGCGCTGCGCGACTGGAGCACGCTGCGCACGATGGGCGTGCTGCAACGCATCGCGCTGTGCTTCGGCGCCGCGGCGGCGCTGGTGGCCCTGCTCGGCGCTCGCGGGGCCTTGTGGGCGACCGCGGTGCTGCTGGTCGGCTACTGGCTGCTCGCCTGGGGCCTGGGCGCGCCGGCCGACCCGTTCAGCCTGAACGGGTTCTTCGGCACCGCGATCGACCGTGCGCTGCTCGGCGAGGCCCATCTGTACAAGGGCGAGGGCATCCCGTTCGACCCCGAAGGCCTGGCCAGCACCGCCCCGGCCATCGCCCAGGTGCTGCTGGGCTGGTGGGTCGGCACGTGGATCGTCGCCGCACGCGCACCGGGCCGTCCCTTTGATGGCGGCATCGGGGCCGAACTCCTGCTGCGGCTGTTCCTGTGGGCGACGGCGCTGCTGGTGCTGGCCTACCTGTGGCAGCTGCACTTTCCGCTGAACAAGAAGATCTGGACCAGCTCCTACGTGCTGCACACCACCGGGCTGGCGATGATCACGCTGGCGCTGTGCATCCACTTCATCGACATCCGCCAGCGCCCGGCCGAGCTGTGGGGCTGGGCGCGCTTCTTCGAGGTCTTCGGCAAGAACGCGCTGTTCGTCTTCGTGCTCGCCGGCCTGGTGCCGCGCTTCCTGGCCCTGGCGCGCTGGCAGACCGGTGTCACGGCCGAAGGCGCCGCCGTCTGGACGAGCCCGCTGCCCTGGGTCTACAACACCGTGTTCGCGCCGCTGGGCAGCATGGTCGGCGACCCGCGCCTGGGCTCGCTGCTGTACGCCTGCACCAACCTCGCCGTGTACTGGGCACTGGCGGCCTGGCTGGACCAGCGGCGGATCTACATCAAGGTGTGAGCGCCATGACGTCCGTGCCTCGCCGTCGGGCACTCGCAGCGCCGCTGGGCGCACTTTTGGGCGCAGCTTTGGGCTCACTTCTGGGCGCACTTCTGGTCTTTCCCGGCAGCGCCGCAGCCCAGCCCGGCCCCGCGGCCTTGCCACCCGAGTTTGCCGACTTCGACCGCTTCGTCGAAGCCCAGATGACGCTCTGGAACGTGCCCGGCGTGTCCATCGCCATCGTCAAGGACGGTCGCGTGATCCTCGCCCGCGGCTACGGGCTGCGCGATGTCGAGCGCCGGCTGCCGATGACGGCCGACACGGTGCAGCCGGTGGCCAGCACGACCAAGGGCTTCACCGTCGCCGCGCTGGCGACGCTGGTGCGCGACGGCAGGATCGAGTGGGACAAGCCGGTGCGCGACTACCTGCCGGACTTCCGCCTGCACAGCGACTACGCGAGCAACACCGTCACCGTGCGCGACCTCGTCACCCACCGCAGCGGTCTGCCGCGGCATGACGCGGCCTGGTTCGGCAGCCCGCTCACGCGCGACCAGCTGTACGGCCGCCTGCGCCACCTGCCGCTGTCGGCCGAGCCGCGGGCGCGCTTCCAGTACAACAACCTGATGTTCATGACCGCCGGGCTGCTCGGCGGGCGTGTCGCCTACGGGCCGCAGGCGCCCGCCGATGCCTGGGAGCGGCTGGTCAAGGCCCGCGTGCTCGATCCGCTGGGCATGGCGAGCACGGGCTTCACGATCGCCGAGCTGCACCAGGCGCCCGATCACGCCAGCGGCTACACGATCGACGAGAACAACCGGCCCGCGCTGCGCCCGTACCAGGAGCTGGTGGCGATGGGGCCGACCGGCTCGCTCAACAGCAGCGCGCGCGACATGGCGCGCTACCTCCAGATGCTGGCCGCCGGTGGCACGTTCGAGGGCCGCACGCTGATCGACCCGGTCGACCTGCGGGCGATGACGACCGCGCAGGTGGCGCTGCCCGACCCGCAGGTCTGGTCCGAGTTCGCGGCCCCGGGCTACGGCATGGGCTGGTTCGTCGACCAGTACCGCGGCCACACGGTCGTGTCCCACGGCGGCAACCTGCCCGGCGCGAGCACGGCGCTGGCGTTCCTGCCCGGGCGCAACGCCGGGGTGTACGTCACCGTGAACGTCACCACCAGCGCGCTGCGCGACGTCATCGAATACGCCGTGCTCGACCGCCTGCTCGGCCTGCCGCCGGTGGACTGGGGCCAGCGCCTGCGCGAACAGTACGACCTGCGCCACGAGGCCGACCGCGAGGCGCTGCAGCGCCTGCTCGACGAGCGTGCGGCGGCCACCGGAGCGGCACGGCCGGCGCCGCACGCCTTTGCGCTGGCGGACTACGCCGGCGAATACGAGCACCCGGGCTACGGCACGCTGCGGGTCGCGCTCGCCAACGACGACCAGGGCCGGCCGGTGCTTGAAGCGCGCCTCAATGCCTTGAAGGCGCAGTTCCCGCACCTTCACCACGAGGTCTTCCAGGCGCCCAAGGACCCGCTGGTCGACTGGGACGAGGCCCGGCTGCAGTTCGTGGTCGGCTTCGAGGGCGACCTCGAGGGCCTGCGCGCCGAACTTGAACCTGCGGTGCCGCCGATCGAGTTCAAGCGCGTGCCCGAAGCACGTCTGCGCGACCGCGCCCTGCTGGCCGGATTCGCGGGGACCTATCGCATCGGGGTCGCGGAATGGACGGTCACGCTGCGCCCCGACGGCGTGCTGGTGCTCGCCAGCCGCACCGAGGGTCCGAACGAACTGGTGCCGCTCGCCGGCCAGCGCTTTTCGGTGAAGGGCCGCCACGGCCTGACGGTGCGCTTCATCGCCGGCCGCGACGGCGGCCCGGTGGACCGTATGCAGATCAACAGCACCGGCTCGGCGAGCGTGGCGGTGCGGATGGCAACGCCGGCGCGCTGAAGTCGGCGTCGGACCTGGCCACGTGCCCTACAGCGCCATCGGCCGCGTTTCCAGCGCCGCGAAGTCGGTTGCCGAAGGCTTGGGCACGTCAGGCTGTCGGTGGGCAATGCCGTCGTGCATCAGTGTGTTGGCCGGTACCGGGCGGCCGAGCAGGAAACCCTGAAGCTCGTCGCAGCCCATCTTGCGCAGCATGTGGGCCTGCGGCTCGGTTTCGACCCCTTCGGCGTTGACGCGGATGCCCAGCGAGTGCGCCAGACTGACGATCGAGCGCACGATCAGCGCGACCTTCTTGTCGTCGCCCAGGCCCTGCGTGAACGCGCGGTCGATCTTGACCTTGTCGAACGGGAACCGCCACAGGTAGGCCAGGCTCGAGTAGCCGGTGCCGAAGTCGTCCATGGCGATGCTGACCCCCAGCGCCGAGAGCCGCGTCAGCGTGTTCACCACCGCCTCGGTATCGCTCATCAGGAGCGATTCGGTGATCTCCAGCACCAGCCGGTCGGCCGGCAGGCCGCTCTTGTCCAGGGCCCGCGACACCACGTCGACCAGATCGTGCTCGCCACGGAATTGCGCCGCCGACAGGTTGACCGACACCGTCAGCGGCATGGGCCAGGCCACCGCCTCGGCGCACGAGCGCTCCAGCGCCCACTGACCCAGGGCCTCGATCTGCCCGGTGTCCTCGGCCAATGGGATGAAGGTCGACGGCGGGACCATGCCGCGCGTGGCGTGCTTCCAACGCATCAGCGCCTCGTATCCGAGCAGGGTCTGGCCGTCGGCGGCATACAGCGCCTGATAGTGCATGGCCATGGCGCCGGTGACCAGGGCCTCGCGCAACTCGCGGGCAAGCTCGCGTCTTTCCTCGAGCTGGCGGTCGAGCTCGTGGTCATAGAAGCTGAACCGGCCGCGCCCGCTGCTCTTGGCGCGGTACATCGCGACATCGGCCTTGTGCAGCAGGTCTTCCACGTTCTTGGCGTCGACCCCGAAACGCGCTGCGCCGACGCTGGAGCCGCAGACCACGCGCTGCCCACCCACCGTGTAGGGCGCAGCCAAGGCGTCGACGATACGCTGGCCGAGCGAGTGCAAGTCGTCGGAATGTGCGACGTCGCTTTGCAGGATCGCGAACTCGTCACCCCCCAGGCGCGCCAGCAGATCGCCATGGCGCACCAGACTCTGCAGTCGGTGCGTGGCCTCGCGCAACACCGCGTCGCCGCCCGCATGGCCATGCGCGTCGTTGACCTCCTTGAAGCGATCCAGGTCGATGCACATCACGGCAAAGTCCGGTCCGCCCTGTTCGTGGCGCCAGGCGGCCTGCTCCAGCGCCTCGTTGAAGCTCGCGCGGTTCAACGCGCCCGACAGCACGTCGTGTTTGGCGAGGTAGCGCACGCGCGTCTCGGCCCGCTGTCGGTCGCGCCGGCGTTGCATCCACTGCACCCCCAGCGCACCGCCCACCAGCAGCAGCGCCCCGGCGACGATCAAGGCGACCTCGGCAAAGGCGGCGCGGATGCGCGTGGCTTGCGGCGTCGAGTCGACATAGACCTCGATCACGCCGAGCACGGCCCCTTCGACGATCAGCGGGACGTAGGCCTCGGTGTACAGCGGCGGTCGGCCCGGCTTGCCGGCGCCGTCCTGCAGATCGATGAAATTGGCACCGCCGAGCACGATCTCGGCAACCTTCTCGTTGGCGCTGTGGTGCGAGCCGAGCCGCTGGCCCGACGCTCGGGCGTTGGCCAAGGGGTCGGCAAGATCGAGGTCGTCCGAGACCATCAACAGCGCGCCCCGGGGGTCGAACAGCTTGAACCGGAACACGTCGCCCAGCGAGCGAAGCCGCTTCAGGTCGGCCAGCGTTTCACGGCCAAGCGACTGCTCGGCAAACAGCCGCGGCAGCTCCGGCAACTGGGCCGAGATGTTGTGGGCGTACCGAACCGCCGTGTGCTCGGCGCTGCTCTTGATCAAGCGTTCAGCGGCCTGGGTCAGCGCAAACTGAACGGCCGCGATGAGAGCGGCGATGCCGAAAGCCCAGCCTGCGACGATGAACAGGGTCTTGCGGTCGAACTTCATGAAGGCTCTTTTTCTGTTTTGCAGGCGGGTTCGCGGGGACCCGGCGCTCGATGGGGGAGCAGAATTCGCACTCACCCACCGCCGGCATACGGTCATTGTTTCGGTCGCCGCCCGCCGAACTTGAGCGCCGCGGCCGGTGAAGCCGGCGCCCGCCCCAGCCGAAAGTCCCAACCATGTCCAGACACGCCTGCCAGGTGCAATGGCAACGCGCCGACGACGCGCCCTTCGTCGACAACCGCTACAGCCGCCGGCACGTCTGGCGCTTCGACGGCGGCACCGAGGTGCCCGCGTCCAGCTCGCCGCAGGTGGTGCGGGTGCCGATGTCCGACCCGGCGGCGGTCGACCCCGAAGAGGCTTTCGTCGCCGCGCTGTCGAGCTGCCACATGCTGTGGTTCCTGAACCTGGCCGCACTGGCTGGCTGGTGCGTCGAGTCCTACACCGACGACGCCGAAGGCCACATGCGCCCCGGCGCCGACGGCAAGCCGTGGATGGCCGAAGTGCTGCTCCGCCCGCACGTGATCTTTGCCGGCGAGCGCCTGCCCGACGACGACGCAGTGCAGGCGCTGCACCACCGGGCGCACGACGAGTGCTTCCTGGCGCGTTCGGTGAAGAGCGAGGTGCGGGTCGAGCCTGCGGCGGGTTGAACGCCGCGCTCCGCGGCGAGCGACGTTCCGGCTATGGCTGCCAGGGATCGACCACCGGCACCCCGGCCGCGACGAAGGGGGCGACGTCGCGCGTCGCGACGGTGAAGTCCCGCGAGGCTGCGATGGCCGCGATGTAGCCGTCCGGCGTCGGAAAGCCGCGGCCCCGGCCGCGGGCCAGGACGGCCAGCTCGGCATAGCGGCGCGCGGCCTTGAGGTCGAATTCGAGCACCCGATCGCCGAACAAACCGAGCAGTCCCTCCACGGCTTGGCCGAGGCGGTTGCGCCGCTTGCCTCGCGGCAGCGCGGCAATGCCGAACAGCAACTCCGCCACGCTGACACTGGAGAGGTACAGCGTCTCGGCCGCCTGGTGGTCCAACCAGGCCAACACGGCCGGATCCGGCTCGGGCTTCATGGCCTCGGAGACGACGTTGGTGTCGAGCAGGATCACCTGAAACTCATCGGCTTTGCGGGCTCGCCGTCGCGAACGCGTTCGAGGGCTTCGACATCCTCGTTCTTCAGATCGAGCTTGCGGCCCAGGGCTGCCAAGGCGTGACCCAAGCGCAGCCGCTCGCGCGGCTTGACCGCGCTTTCGAGGATGGCGCGCACCTCGGCCTCGGTGCTGCGCCCGTTGCCGGCAGCGCGCACCCGCAGCGCCCGATGCACGTCGTCCGGGAGATTGCGAACCGTCAGCATCGCCATGCCTTCATCCTCCGCAAGAAGCCGTCATTGAATGCATTCTACGGAGATGCATGCATCTGGGCCGCCAGGACCGGCCGGCTCGTGGCGTCGTGCACCGGCAGCACCACCACATCGCCCGCTTGGGCATCGTCCAGCAGCGCAAGTGCGGCATCGGCCTCGTCGCCGCCCAGCCGAACCTGCGGCTCGCCCTGCAGCCCGGCTGAGGCCAATGCGCGCAGCAGCAGCGCCGGCACCTCGCCCGGCGGGCGGCCGCGCAGCATCGTGCTCAGCTCCTTGACGACGATGCGCTCCGGCGCGGCGGCGGCGGCGACCTGGGCGAGTTCGGCAATGGCCGCGTCGTCGCGGTTGCCGGCCTGGCCCAGCAGCAGCAGCAGGCGACCCGGGCTGGACTGGCCGGCCAGCAGGGCGCGGGCGACGGCCAGCAGCTTGGCCAGGCCGTCGGGGTTGTGGGCGTAATCGATCAGGACCGTGGCGCCGCTGGCGGCGTGCTGCCAGCGCTCCAGACGGCCCGGGTTGTCCGACGGCGTGGCGCCGAAGGTCATCAGCACCTCGCCCACCGCCGACAGCGGCAGCTGGAGCCCGGCCACCGCCGCCAACGCGGCCGCGGCCAGGTTCTCGATGTTGTAGGCCGCCGCGCCGCCGGCACTGAGCGGCATCGCCGCGACGACGCCCAGGTCGTGGTCCTGGCCCTCGTGGTGCAGCACGAGGTGCCCTTGCCCATCGGTGCCGCAGGTGCTGCCGCCCTGGCCCCGCAGCGCGACGAGCGAGGGCTCGTCGTTGTTCAGCGCAAACAGCGCGCGGCGGGCCGCTGCGGCGTGCGGCAGGCGGCCGGCGGAGGCCAGCAGCACGGCGTCATGGCCGTTCAGGACCAGCAGGCCCGTCGCGGCCACCGCGTGCGCGACGACGAGCTTGACCTCGGCCAGGTCGTCCAGGCTGTGGATGCCGTACTCGCCGAAGTGATCGGCGCTGACGTGGGTGACGACGGCCACGTCGACGCGCGCCACCGCCAGTCCGCGGCGGGCGATGCCACCGCGTGCGGTTTCGAGCAGCGCACAGCCGGTCTGCGCGTCACGCAGCACGGCCCGGGCGCCGGCCGGACCGCTCCAGTCGCCACGGACCCGAAGCTCGCCGGCAATGCGGACGCCCTCGGTGCCGCAGACACCGTCGGCCAGGCCCGCGGCACGCGCCATCGCGGCGAGCAGCCGGGTGGTCGTGGTCTTGCCGTTGCTGCCGGTGACGAGCGCGATCGGCACGCGTGCATGCAGCGCGCCCCAGGGCAGGTCCATCGCCAGCGGCAGTGCCGCGCGTGGCCAGCTGCGGCTGCCGGCACCGGTGCCGACGGAGACCGTGTCGTCGTCCTCGAACACCGGCAGACCCCGCTCGGCCGCCGCCTGGCGCAGCCGCATCAGCGGACGCGAGCGCTCGTCTTCGGCTGCCGCACGCAGGCCGGCAGTGGCGTCAGCGCGATCGCGCCAGGGGTGCTCGCGCAGCCAGGCCGGGTCGTGTGCGGCAGCATCGGCCGAGGCGTGTTCCCAGGCCCATTCGTTCAGCGCGCACGCGGTCAGCAGCGTGTCGGCGGGCGCGCGCAGCGACAGGCTGGCGCTCTCGTCGTCGTGGCCGACGCGATGGCGGCGGGCCAGCGGCTCGGGTGCCGGCCAACCCAGGGCCGCGGCCACCGCCGACACCTCACGGGCCCAGACGGCGTGGGCGGTGCGCGACCCCGCCAGCGGTCCGCCCGGTGTCAGCTCCACCGCAGGCACCCCGTGCCAGCGGTTGGGTCCGGGCAGACGACGCGAGTCGTCGAACAGCGGGGAGGGCGGGGTCAACACCCTCACCCCAACCCTCTCCCGCCGGGCGGGAGAGGGGGTCGGGCAAGCCGCCGGTCGCGCAACTTCAATCGCCCGCCTCGCCGACGAAGCGCAGGCCCCGCTCGTCGCGAACGAAGCCGGCCGCGGCGAGCTCGTCGGCATCGCGGCCGGGCTTGCCGGCGACCGAAGCCTCGCCGGGTTGGGCCAGCGTCCGGTGACCGGGTTCGGCTGCCGGTGCCGCGGCCACCGCGGGCCCGGGCGGCGCCGCGGCGCTGGCGTCGGGCTTGAACTTGATGACCTGCTTCCAGCTGCGCGTCAGCGCATCGGCGAACACGAGCAGCAGGTCGCTCGGGCGGGCCATGCCCAGCGCGTGCGCGATGGCCTCCTGCTCGTCCGGGATGATGGTGATCTGCTCTTCGCGCACGCCCTGCTCGCGCAGCACGGCGGCGATCATGTTCGGCACCTCGTCGGGGGCACGCCCACGCAGGCCGTCGTCGCGGCGGCAGATGTAGTGGTCGAAGCGCCCGGCCACCGCCCGCGCGATGTCGCGGATGTCCTCGTCGCGGCGGTCGCCCGGGCCGGCGACGACGACCAGCCGGCGGCCGCGCACGTCCAGCCGCCCGGCCAGGTCGGCCAGCATGCCGACGGCATGCGCGTTGTGGCCGTAGTCGAAGATGACCTTGAAGGGATGCTCGTCGTAGACGTTCATGCGGCCGGGGGCCTGGAAGAACGTCGTGTCGAAGGTGCGCAGCCCGGTGCGGATGGCGTCGAGCTTGAGGTCCAGGCTGAAGGCGATGGCCGCGGCGAACATCGCGTTCTGCACGTTGTGCATCGCACGGCCCTCGAGCGTGGCCGGGATCAGGTGGGTCCACATCAGCGGGATGTGGCGGCCCTTGTCGTACAGCGCGATCATCTGGCCGTTGACGCCGGCCTCCAGCGCGCAGGCCCGGCCGCCGGCGCGGATGTGCTCGCGCACCACCGCGTGCTGCGGGTTCAGGGTCACGTAACACAGGTGTTTGGCGTCGGTGTGGGCCGACATGCGGATGACGTTGTCGTCGTCGGCATTGAGCACCGCGCACTCGCGCGCCACCTCGACCAGGATGCGCTTGACCTCGGCCAGCTGCTCGAGCGTGTCGATGCCGCCCAGGCCCAGGTGGTCGCTGCGCACGTTGAGCACCGCGCCGACGTCGATCCAGGGCACGCCCATGCCGGCGCGCAGCAGGCCGCCGCGCGCGATCTCGAGCACCGCGAAGTCGATCGTCGGATCGGCCAGCACCATGCGCGTGGCGACCGGCCCGGTCATGTCGCCTTCGACGGTGCGCTGGCCGTCGATGTAGACGCCATCGGTGGTCGTCAGCCCGGGCGTGAAGCCGGCCATCTTGACGATGTGGGCCAGCATGCGGCTGGTCGTCGTCTTGCCGTTGGTGCCGGTGATGCCGGCGATCGGCACCCGGCTCGGCGCCCGGTTCGGGAACAGCATGTCGATCACCGGGCCGGCCGCGTCGCGCGGCGTGCCTTCGCTCGGCGCGACGTGCATGCGAAAGCCCGGCGCGGCATTGATCTCGCAGATGCCGCCGCCGACGCTCTTGTAGCTCTCGCCGATGTCCGGGCACAGGAAGTCCACGCCGCCGACGTCCAGCCCGATCGCCTGCACCGCGCGCACCGCCATCTCGCGGTTGTCGGGGTGGATGATGTCGGTCACGTCGGTGGCGGTGCCGCCGGTCGACAGGTTGGCGGTCGAGCGCAGCAGCACGGCCTCGCCGTCCGCCGGCACGCTGTCGACCGTCAGCCCCTGACGCACCAGCATCATGTCGGCCTGGGCATCGAGCACGATGCGCGTCATCACCTTCTCGTGGCCGACGCCGCGCCGCGGGTCCTGGTTGACGAGATCGACCAGCGCCTTGACGCTGTGCACGCCGTCGCCGACCACGCGGCCCGGGGTGCGCTTGGTCGCCGCGATCAGCTCGCCACCGACGACGAGCAGCCGGTGGTCGTCGCCCTCGAGGTAGGTCTCGACGATCACCGAGCTGCTGTGCTCGGCCGCGGCGGAAAAGCCGGCGCGCACCTCGTCGGCGGTCTTCAGCCCGATGCTGATGCCGCGGCCATGGTTGCCGTTGTAGGGCTTGGTGACGACCGGGTAGCCCAGCCGCTCGGCGGCGCGCACGGCCCGGTCGGCACTGCGCACCAGCTGCTGGCGCGGCACCGGCAGGCCGCAGTTGGCGAGGATCTTGTTCGTCTCTTCCTTGTCCTGCGCCAGCTCGACCGCGATGTAGCTCGTGCGCCCGGTGACGGTGGCCTGGATGCGCTGCTGGTACTTGCCGTGGCCGAGTTGGATCAGGCTCTGCTCGTTCAGTCGCAGCCAGGGGATGTTGCGGTCCTCGGCGGCCTTGACCAGCGAGGCCGTCGACGGCCCGAGCGCGCGCCGCTGGGCGTAGCGGATGAACTCGTCGCGTGCCTCGGGCCAGGCCCAGTCGTCGGGCACGCTGTCCGCCGGCCGCAGATCGGGCGGCAGCAGCGAGCAGATCAGCCGGATGCCCAGCTCGCCGGCCTCGATGCCCTCGTCGCGCTGGGCGTACTCGTAGACCACGGTGTAGACGCCCTCGCGGCCCTCGACGCTGCGGGTCTTGCCGAAG
This sequence comes from Rubrivivax sp., assembly GCA_021297985.1. Classification (GTDB taxonomy): domain Bacteria; phylum Pseudomonadota; class Gammaproteobacteria; order Burkholderiales; family Burkholderiaceae_C; genus Rubrivivax. Next base: position 3,859 of record JAJTGU010000051.1, on the reverse strand, counting down.
CTCACCGACTCGCCGGCGATGTTCTGCAGCTCGATGGCCACGTGTTCGAGCACATGCCCGAGCCAGGTGCCTTGCTGCTCCTCCGGGGCCGGGCTGTCGCCGCGCAGCCGCCGCACGAAGCCGCCCGGCTCGCCGAAGCTGCAGCCGTGGTCGTGCAGCCCCGGCAGCGCCGCGATCAGGCCGTCGACAAAGCCGCTGCCCAGGCGGGCACTGGGCCAGGCCTCGAGCGCACCCAGGTCCAGCTTGAGCTTGATGACCGGGAAGTGGGCATACAGCGACGGGCCGACGTAGACGTTGCGTTCTTCGATGCGCATGACCGGTGTGCCTTTCTTGTTGGGCGGGCGACGGGTTCTCGATCAGTCCTTGCCCGGCTTCAGCGTGCCCGCATCGGCCTGCCGGGTGTGCAGGTTGAAGGTCGCACCCCGCGACAGGATGTGCAGCTTGACGCCGAGCAGGCAGACCGGCTGGCCCTCGGCGATCTCGGCCATCGAGCTGAACTGCACCTCGGCCGCGTCGACCACCGTGATGCCGCCCGAGCCTTCGACGTGCACCGTGTTGTCCGGTGCGATGAAGGCGGCCGTGTCCTCGTCCAGTCCGATGCCGACGGCAAACGGGTTGTAGGCCAGCGCGGTCAGCAGGCGGCCGAGCCGGTCGCGCTGGCGGAAGTGCTGGTCGATGATGAAGCGGTTGGTCAGGCCCAGGCCGGGCGCCAGGCGCACGCTGCCGGCGATCGGCGTGCTGCCTTCGTCGCCAAAGGCGATCATGTGCTCGCTGATGAACGAGGCCCCGGCGCTGGTGCCGGCCACCGGCACGCCGGCGGCATTGAGCACCCGGATCGCCTTGGCGACCGGCGTGCCGCCGAGCAGCGTCGTCAGCCGCAGCTGGTTGCCGCCGGTGAAGAACACGCCGCTGGCCTGCTGCAGCCGCGCGATGCGGCCGGGCTCGTCGCAGTCGCGCCGGGTGTCGAAGTCGAGCGCCGTGACACGCTCCGCGCCGAGCTCGCTGAAGATGCGCTCGTAGCGCGGCCCGGTGCTCGCCAGCTGGCTGGCGGTCGGGATGACGACGATGTCGGCAGAGTCACCGCCGGCCAGTGCGACGAAGCGACGCAAGATGGCGGGCGAGTTTTCCTTCTCTTCGGCGCCGCCGATCGGGACGATCCAGCCGCGCTGCTGGCCGTCGGCTACTTTGCTGGCACACATTCGGCAAACATTCGGGATGGGGGGGTCGTTGGCGCGGCAATCGCAGTGCGCCCGGATGATGCCAGTGCCCCGGCTCTCCAACGGCGGGTGGATGCCCGATGGCGCCCTGCGGGAGGACAGTCGCAGCCCGCCTGAAGGAGATTCCCGCCATGAGCATCGCATCCAACCTGCAAGCCACCGGCGTCGCCGATGTGCTGGTCTTCCTGAAACCCAAGGCTGCCACCAAGGCCGCCTCCCGGCGCGTCGGGGCAGCGGCGGCTGCGGCAGCCGCAGCCGGTGAAGGCACCCCCGACCCGTTTGCCCCGGCGCCCAGCAAGGCGCTGCTCAAGCTGTTCGTCGACGCCCCGCTGGCGCAGGACGCGGCGCTGCTCGAGGCGATGGCACTCGGTGCTGCGGCGCCGAAGCGTGCCGGGCGGGGGGCCGGCGCGGCCGCCGCCTCGGCTGCCGACACCACGCCGCCCGGGCCGCGCTGGTTCGACCAGCTGGGACTGGTGCTGGGCACCGTCGACCGCAAGGGCCTGGCCGCGCTGCGTGCGCGCAACGACGTGCAGAGCATCGCCGACGCACCGGCGCTGCGCATGATCAAACCGGTGGCGCGTGCCGACGCGCAAGCGGCGGTCGGCTTCAGCTGGGGCCTGAAGGCCATGAAGGTCGACCAGCTGCGCGCCCAGGGCCTGGACGGCAGCGGCATCCTGATCGGCCACCTCGACACCGGCGTCGACGGCACGCACCCGGCGCTGGCCGGTGCGATCGCCGCGTTTGCCGAGTTCGACATGCTCGGCCGGCTGGTCCCCGGTGCGCCGGCGACCGACTCCGACGACCACGGCACCCACACCGCCGGCACCATCGCCGCGCGGCCGGTGAACGGCTTCCAGTTCGGCGTTGCGCCGGGCGCACGGCTGGCCAGCGCCATGGTCATCGAGGGCGGCCACGTGCTGGCCCGCATCCTGGCCGGCATCAACTGGACCATGGCGCAGCGTGTGCGCATCCTCAGCATGTCGCTGGGCCTGCCGGGGTCGAACGCCTTCTTCCGCCCGATCGTGCAGCGGCTGCGCGTGCGCGGCATCCTGCCGGTGTTTGCGGTCGGCAACGAGGGCCCTGGAACCAGCCGCTACCCGGGCAACTACTCCGAGGCGATGTCGATCGGCGCCCACGACAACGCGTTCGCGGTGGCCGGGTTCAGCAGCAGCCAGCGCTTCGTGCGCCTGCGCGATCCGGTCGTGCCGGACCTGGTCGGACCGGGTGTGGACGTGGTGTCGTGCGTTCCGGGCGGCTACAAGCTGATGTCGGGCACGTCGATGGCGACCCCGCACATCGCCGGCCTGGCGGCGCTGCTGATGCAGGCCCGGCCCGCGGCGACGATGGCCAAGATCGAGCGTGCGATCTTCAAGAGCTGCACGCTGCGCCCGGGCATGCTGGCCAGCCGCGCCAACCGCGGCGCTCCGGACGGCGTCGTGGCGCTGTCGCTGCTGTAGGGGCTGCCGCACGGTCGCTTTGGACGCTGCGGCGCAGAATCGCGCACCATGCCCGTCAAGCCGCCGCCACCCCACCCGTCCGCCTGGGTGGACGCGGTGGTGACCTTGCACCCGCCGGCACGGCGTCGCGGCGCACCAAGCGTCCAGCAGCGGGTGCATGCGGTTCTGGACGCGGTGCAAGCCAGCACCGGCTCCGCGCCAGCGGACTGGGTGGTCTTCGAAGGCCTGGACGCCTTCAGCCTGCGTGCCCCGGCCGGCTTCGTCGAGGCCCTGTCCCGACGCGCCGAGGTGGCCCAGGTCATGCCCGACGGGTCCGCCGGCAGCGCGATGATCGAACCGGTGGCCAAGGGGCCGCTGATGGACAGCCCGGACGAGCCCGCCGGCAAGGCCTGACGGCGGTCAGTCGGCCCTCGCGCCCGCGCCTGTGCCGGAGTCGATCAGATCACGGGATAGATCTGGCTGGCGCGGAACGTCCCGTCGTCGGCATTGAACTGGGTGAAGAGCGTCCAGCCGGCATCGAGGTACAGGCCGATGATGGTCATGTAGAGCCGGCCGGCCTGTTCGTAGCCCCAGCCGCCGTCGCCGTTGGCCTTGCAGCCGTACACCACCGGATCGCCTTCGAGCCGGCTGGTGAGGCCCGTGGCGTCAAAGGCAAATCCGCCGGTCTGCATGAGTTCGCCGCGGATGCCGGGCCCGGTGAGGCCGGTCTTCTTGTTGACGCCTTCCGGATCCATGTGGGCGGCGACGATCCCGGTGCCGCACTTCTGGATGCAGAACGAGCAGCCGGTGAACTGGGTGGTCGTCATCACGGTGCAGTTGCCGCCGCCTTTCACCTCGGTGCCGCCGATCTTGTCGAGGCCCTTGAGTCCGCTCAGCTTCTGCTTGGTGTCCCGGAACGAGGTCGCGGGCACATTGATCACGCTCACCGACGGTTCGTACTTGAACTGCTTGCCATTGGCCTGGAGGCCATACGTCACGCGCTCGCCGCACATGCCGTCGCGGTAGACGAAGAACTTGTAGGTCTTCTGTCCTCCCGCGCCGCCCGAGATCTTGAGCCGATGCTGGGAGAGAAATGCCAGCGGCCGGGTGCACAGCTCGTTCAGCTTGGCGTCGATGAAGGCCTGCTCGCCGACCTGTCCGAGAAAGATCTCGACCTGGTCGTCGAGCTGGGCGTCGAAGGCCACG
>JAJTGU010000315.1 GCA_021297985.1 Rubrivivax sp. | reverse complement strand
AGCGCGGGGCGGGATCGGACTCGGTCCTCAGCGTCGCATCGCCGCGAAACGACGGACACCGGTGTTTTGGCAGGGGAGGAAGGACTCGAACCCTCGCATGTCGGAATCAAAATCCGATGCCTTGACCAACTTGGCGACTCCCCTACACAGGACACCGCCGCTTGCGCCGCGAGGCCCTCGAACCTGGTGCTTTCAGCCGGCCCAGCCCCACAAGGGATGCCGGTCCAGACTGCGGCACAGCCGCCCCACCCACCCGGCAGGAAGATCGGCCAGCACAGCGGCCTCCATCCCACCGGGCATCGCCTGCGGTGGCGGGCTGCCCGATTCCCTGCCGACGACGGCGAACACCGCGCTGCCCGAGCCCGTCATCCGGCTGTTGCCGTAACGGGACTGGAGCCAGCTGGCGGCTTGCGCCACCTCGGGTTCATGGCGCCGGGCGCCGGGCTCGAGATCGTTGGTGCCGAAGCCGGGTGTCCAGCCAGGGATCCAACGCGTCACGGGCTCGGGCTGAGTGCCTTGTCCGCTGTCTTCAGGAAAGCCCACGACTATAACACTGGCACTGTCGCGCTTGAGCGCAACGTCGCCGAAGATGAGTGCCGTGGCGATGCTGTGCGGCGGCTTTGCGACAGCCAGAACGAGCGCCGGCAGCGCCACGGGCACCACGTGCTCGCCGATGCCGGTGACCAGGGCACTGTGGCCGTGGATGAAAAACGGAACATCGGCGCCCAAGGCCAGGCCGATGGACGCCAGCCGCTGCCGCGACCAGTTCAGGCCCCAGAGGCGGTTCAGACCCAGCAGTACGGTCGCCGCGTCTGACGATCCGCCGCCCATGCCGGCGCCCGCCGGCAGCCGCTTGTCGACATGGATGTCGGCGCCAAAGGCACTGCCACTGGCCGTTTGCAGGGCGCGAGCCGCCCGCAGGCACAGATCGTCCGCAGGCAGCGGCGGGCCCAGGTCGTGGCGGCAGAGCCGGCCGTCGTCTCGACGCTCCAGGTGCAGCCGGTCGGCCCAGTCGACGAGCACGAACAGCGACTCGAGCAGGTGGTAGCCGTCCGCGCGTCGGCCGACCACGTGCAGGAAGAGGTTCAGCTTTGCCGGCGCCGGCAGATCGTGCAGCGCCACGAGGCCGGAGGTCGTCATGGCAGGTCCAGCCGCACACGCAACACGATGGTTGGCGGCAGTTCGCGCCGGGCGACCAGCAGGCCTTCGGTCTGGCGAGCCAGATCCAGCGTCCAGCCCAGCTGCACGAAGCCGGCGGCGGTCTTCTGGGACGAGACATCGTCCATCGGCCGGCCGGCCAGCCAGTCCGGCAGGGCGGCCAGCGGCAGCACCTCGCCGAACATCTGGCGCGACAGGCTGGCCAGGCTGTCGTAGCGCTGCACGCCCCGCTCGGGGGTCTCGAGCAGCGCTGACTCACCTTTCCAGCTCAGCCTGGCCAGACGCTGGCCGGTGGCGGTGGCCAGCAGCAATTCACCCATCTCTCGTCGGCCGCGAAGTTCGAACGAGGCGTTGAAACCTTGTGCGGGCTGACCCTCGTGGGCCTCAACCGCCACGGCCAGGCGGCCAGTGGCGTCGGTGCTCGGGGTCGACGCTGCCGTCGGCGCCGCGACCGGACCATCGCCGACGCCCGGCACCTGGGTGCAAGCTGCCACGGCCAGCGCCACCGCCCCGGCGGCGAACCGCAGGCACATCGACATCACAGCGTCGTCACAGCTTGACTTGCAGCCGTGCCAGGGTCTCGCGCAGCACCTCGTTGCTCGGCTCGCGGGTCTGCACGTCGCGCCAGACCTTGCGTGCCTCGTCGGTCCGTCCCAGGGCCCACAGCACCTCGCCGAGGTGGGCGCCGATCTCAGGATCGGGGCGCGCCGAGTAGGCGGTCTGAAGGTGCTTCAGCGCCTCGGGCAGGTTGCCCAGGCGAAACTCGACCCAACCCAGGCTGTCGGTGATGAACGGATCGCCCGGGGCGAGTTCGAGTGCCCTGGCGATCAGTTCGCGGGCTTCGGGCAGACGCAGCCTGCGGTCCGCGAGCGAATAGCCCAGCGCGTTGCGCGCATGCGGCGAGTCGGGCTTGAGCTCGATCACGCGGCGCAGCAGCCGCTCCATGTCGTCCATTCGCTCGAGCTTCTCGGCCATCATGGCCTGCTCGTAGATCAGGTCGCTGTCGTCGGCAAAGCGCCGCGTGGCATCGGAAAGCAGGCTGTAGGCCTCGGACCAGGCCTTGGCTTCGCGCAGCACGCCGGCCTCGGCCACCAGCTTGGCGCGACCGTCCTCGGCCTTGCGTTCCGGAACGGCTCGGATCAAGGCTCGGCCTTCGGTCAACCGGCCCTGGCGGGCCAGGATGGTCGCTCGGCGCGTCTGGACGTCGAGGGCGCGCTGCGGGTCCTCGATGCGACCGAGCCATTTCTCGGCGCCGGCGAAGTCGCCTCGCATCTCAGAGGCCTGCGCCATCATCAGCCAGGCCTGGATGCGTCCCTGCTCGGCACGGCGGCGCTCGCCCCCCGGGCTGCTGTCGGCTTCGTCGTCGTCATCGTTGGCTTCGTCCACGGGTGCAACGGCTGTCGGCGGCAGGCTCTCGATCTGCGGGTCGATCAGCGCCAGGTAACGCGCCAGTGCGGCTTCACCCTCGACCGGGTGCTTCAGCTCCAGATGCAGTGCACCCAGCGTCAGCAAGGGCTGGGCATTCTTGGGATCGGCCTGCACGGCGATGTCGAGTTGCGCGATGGCCTCGACAAAGCGCTGCACCCCGGTCAGGTGGCGGACGTAGGCCAAGCGGCTTGCCTGGTTGGTCTGGGGTTCGGCCAGGTGCAGGCGCACGACCTGCTCGGCTTCCGGCTTGTCCTTGATCAGATCGAGCGCCAGCAGGGCCGCCGCCGGGTTGCGCGGCTCCAGGCGCTGGGCCTCCCGGCTGAGCGCCAGCGCGCGGTCGAGTTCGCCCGCCGCTGCCCAGGCCCGGCCTTGCGCAACCCGTACCGGCACCCGGGTGGCTGGGGCATCGGCATAGGGCTTGAGCGCGTCTTCGACCACCTGGGCCAGTTGGCGGGGTTCGACCGAGCGCTGGAAGAGGCGAGGGGTCGCGGCGATCAAGGCCGGGCGATCGGCGGCGGGCGTCACTGCAAGCAAGGCGCGCAGCGGTTCGGCGGCCTCACCGGCGCGGTTGAGCGCCATCAGGATCTGCAGGTGCAGGCGAAGGGCCTCGGCGGATTGCGGCTGTGTCGTGCGCCAGGCACGCACCGCCACCAGTGCCTGCTCGCCGGCCCGGCCCTGAAGCGCAATGTCCACGGCGCGCCGGAACAGCGTCTCGTCGCGGGTTCGCCTGGCGGCGTCGAGCACGGCT
>JAJTGU010000215.1 GCA_021297985.1 Rubrivivax sp. | reverse complement strand
TTGACACCGATGATGTGCAGCAAGCTGCTGCGCCACAACCCCAAGCCCGGCCGCTTCGACCGCGGCATGGAGCGCGGGCTGCTTGCGTTGACCTCGGGCTACACGCGGCTGCTGCGCTGGACGCTGTCCAGCCTCTGGCACCGCCTGGCGGTGGTGGTCGTGATGTTCGCGTCGGCGGGCGGCTCGGCCTGGTTCTTCCTCAATGCCAAGAGCGAACTCGCGCCGCTCGAGGACCGCGGCGTGATCGCGATGCCGATCCGCGCCCCGGACGGCGCGACGCTCGAGTACACCGCGCGCTACCTCGACGCGATCGACGCCATCGGCGCCCAGCATCCGGAGTTCGACCGGCGCTTCCTGTCCATGCAGGGCGGTCAGGTCTCGACAGCCTTCGGCGTGATGCGCACGGTCGACTGGGACGATCGCAGCAAGAGCACCGCCGACCTGCAGAAGGAACTTCTGCCCAAGCTGATGGGCCTGCCCGGCATCAGCGCGTTCCCGGTGACGCCGCCCAGCCTGGGCCAGGGCTTCCGCGAACGGCCCATCAACTTCGTGCTGGTCAGCAGCGACTCGTACGAGAACATGTCGCGTGCCGCCCAGGCGATGCTGGCCGAAATGGCGAAGAACCCGGGCCTCGTCCAGCCTGACAGCGACCTGCAGCTGAACAAGCCCGAGATCTTCATCGACGTCGACCGTGCGCGTGCCGCCGACATGGGCGTCAACGTCGACGCCGTCGCTCGGACCATCGAGACCATGCTCGGCGGCCGGGTCGTCACGCGCTACAAGCGCGACGCCGACCAATACGACGTGATCGTGCAGACCTCGGCGCGGGGCCGGGTGACGCCCGAGGACATCGAGAAGATCTCGGTCCGCGGCCGCAACGAGACCATGGTGCCGCTGTCGGCGCTGGTGAAGGTGCGCGAGTCGGTCAGTCCGCGCGAACTGAACCACTTCAACCAGCGGCGCAGCGTCGGGCTCGGTGCCAGCCTGGCACCCGGTTATTCGCTCGGCGAGGCGCTGACGTTCATGAACGAGGCCGCCGCCCGCGTGCTGCCACCGGGCTATGCGACCGAGCTCAACGGCGTCAGCCGCGAGTACAAGGCCTCCAGCGGTGCGCTGGGCATCGTCTTCGTGCTGGCGCTGCTGTTCATCTTCCTGGTGCTGGCGGCGCAGTTCGAGAGCTTCATCGACCCCTTCGTGATCCTGCTGTCGGTGCCGCTGTCGATGCTGGGCGCACTGGCGACCTTGCAATGGGCGGGCGGCACGCTGAACGTCTTCTCGCAGATCGGCCTGATCACGCTGGTCGGACTGATCACCAAGCACGGCATCCTGATCGTCGAGTTCGGCAACCAGCTGCGTCGCCAGGGCCTGGCGCTGCACGAGGCGACGATCCAGGCCGCGTCGATGCGGCTGCGGCCGATCCTGATGACCACCGGCGCCATGGTGCTCGGCGCGGTGCCGCTGGCGCTGGCCTCGGGGCCGGGAGCGGAAAGCCGGCAGCAGATCGGCTGGGTCATCGTCGGCGGCATGAGTTTCGGCACGCTGCTGACGATCTTCGTGGTGCCGGCGGTCTACACGCTGTTCGCGCGCAAGCGCGTCCCGGGCGAGATCACGACGCCGACCGACGAGGCGGGTGCCGCGCCAGCGCACGGCAACGCAGACTGACGAGGGCGGTGCTGAGCCGCTACTTCAGGTAACCCCAGGACTTGAGCCGGGCTTGCGAGTACTGCGCCGCCTGGCCCTGGTTGTTGACCCGCAGGAAGCCCGCATAGTGTTCGGCCGCGCCACGCTGGTTGCCCATGCCCTCGAGCGCGACGCCCTTGAAGAACAGGATGCCCGGGTCGCCAGGCAAGGCGCGGTCGAAGAGCTGCAGGTCATTGAAGGCGCCGGCCGGATCCTTCAGCGACAACTTCAGCGTCGCCGACAGCTTGATCGCCTGGGCCTCCTGCGGATACGCGCGGCGTGCGTTGTCGACGTAGCGACGGGCCTCGGCGGTGCGCCCCTGGGCGTGCAGGGTCTGGGCCATGCGCAGATTGGCCGGATAGTCGTCCGGGGTCAGCCGCAGCGCGGTCTCGAACTGACCCTGGGCCTGCGGCAGCTGCTTGCGTGACAGGGCGGTCTCGCCGTTCTTGCAGGCGTCGATCGTCGGCTTGATGCGGCGCAGCGCCGCGGTGCTGTCCATGAACCGTTCGCGCCGGGGGCTGAGCCCGGCGCTGCTGGCGTAGATCGTCTCGGCGCGCTGGCGGGCGATGTCGCGCCGCTCCAGGCTCATCGGATGGCTGGAGAACATCGTCTCCAGCATCGACGGCTGGCGTTCGTTGCCGGACAGCAGCATCTCGTGCAGCCGCGTCATGCCCTGGCCCGGATAGCCGGCCCGCACCAGGTAGTCCTGGCCGAGCGCGTCGGCCTCGCGCTCGTGGTCGCGCGAATACTTCGACAGCAGCGCGCTGGCGCCGATCTGGGCGCCGATGCCGGCCAGCGGCGCCAGCGGCGAGTCGCTGTTCAGGCCCACGGCGACCGCCAGCCCGACCACCGCCACCTGGGCCACCATCTGCTGGCCCTGGCGTTGCGCGGCGTGCCGGGCATTGACGTGGCCGAGCTCGTGGCCGAGCAGGGCGGCCAGCTCGGACTCGTCCTTCAGCTCGGTCATGATGCCGCGCGTCACGCCCATCGCCCCGCCCGGGAAGGTGTAGGCGTTGACGTAGTTCGCGTTCAGGACCCGGTAGTCGTACGCCATGTCCTGGCGCTGCACCTGGGCCTGCAGGCCCTTGGCGACATCGTCGACGTAACGCTGCAGGCCGTCGTCCTGCACGCTGCCCATGTCGGCCGAGAACTGATGCGGTGCCTGCTGGCGGTCGACCGCGCGTTCCTGCTCCGGACTCATCCCGACGAGGATGCGCTGGCCGGTCACGGGGGACGTCGCGCAGCCTTGCAGCACCGCCATCGGCGCGCTGGCGGCCGCGAACACCCACAGCGTGTCGCGCCGGCTCGGGCGGTTGCGCGCGAGGCGGGCGCCAAGCGCATCGGCGGCGGCGGCAGCGGGGGGCAGACTTGATTTCATGCGCAAATTCTAGGGAGCGCCCGCTTGTGCAGCCGACCCAAAGGTGAATCATCGCGCGTCATGCCGCGTGTGCTGTTCACCCCCCAGCTGCGACGCTTCGTCGATGCGCCCGAGCATGCCGATGCCCAGGCGACGACACTGCGTGCGCTGCTCGACTCGGCCTTCCTGGTGGCGCCGATGCTGCGTGGCTATGTGCTCGACGACCAGGGCCATGTCCGCCCGAACGTCGTGATCTTCATCGACGGCCGTCGTTGCACCGACCGCGTGCGGCTGGCCGATGCCCTGGCGCCGGACAGCACGGTGCACGTGCTGCAGGCGCTGTCCGGCGGCTGAGACCCGCCGGCCCGAAACCAAGGACCCGACCATGTCAACGTCTGCTGCCGATCGCGCCTGGGTCTGCACCCGCAAGGGCCTGTTCGAGATGCGCCACGGCAGCACGACGGGCTGGCGAATCGCGCGCAGTCACTTTCTCGGCGAGCCGGTGTCGGCGGTGCTGCCGCCCCTGGGTGGCGGCGGGCGCATGTTCGCAGCGCTGAACCTGGGCCACTTCGGGGCCAAGCTGCAGGTGTCGGACGACGCCGGCGGGACCTGGCGGGAGTTGCCGGCGCCGGCGTATCCGGAGCAGCCGCCGGGTGCCGAGGGGGCGCCCTGGAAGCTGGTCCAGATCTGGACCCTCGAGTCCGCCTGTGACGCGTCGCGGCTCTGGCTGGGCACCTTGCCGGGCGGTCTCTTCGCCAGTCTCGACCACGGTGAAACCTGGCAGCTGGATCGCTCGCTCTGGGACCGGCCCGAGCGCACACAGTGGATGGGCGGCGGCAAGGGGCGCCCGGCCTGCATTCCATCTGCCCGCACCCGAGCCGGCCCGACGAGCTGCTGATCGGCGTCTCGTGCGGCGGCGCCTGGCGCCGCAGCAAGGCCGGGTCCGGGGCCGACGCCGACGCTGTTTGGGCCTTGCGGGCCCGTGGGATGCGCGCCGACTTCATGCCGCCGGAGCTGGCCGAGGACGAAAACAGCCAGGACCCGCACCGCATCCAGCGCTGCGCTGCCGAGCCCGACGTGCTGTGGTGCCAGCACCATTGCGGCATCTTCCGTTCGGTCGACAACGGGGCCCGTTGGCAGCCGGTCGACGCTCAGCCCTCGAGTTTCGGCTTTGCCGTCGCCGCGCACCCGCAACGCGGCGACACCGCTTGGTTCGTGCCCGCGGTCAAGGACGAGCGCCGGTTGCCGGTCGACGGCGCGCTGTGCGTCACGCGCACGCAGGATGGCGGAGCCCACTTCGAGGCCCTGCGCGAGGGCCTGCCCCAGCAGGACTGCCATGACCTCGTCTACCGCCATGGCCTGGACGTAGCGGCCAGCGACCCGCGCCGCTTGCTGATGGGCAGCACCACCGGCCACTTGTGGGCCAGTGGCGATGGTGGCGAGTCCTGGCGGCTGGTGGCCGGGCACCTGCCGCCGATCTACGGACTGCGCTTCGGCTGAAGGTCACGTCCGGGTCCGGTGCAGCGGCGGCCGGGCGCTGTCGTTACAGCCATTCACCGAAGAGACGCCGCGACTGTGGTTTTGCCCACAAAGTGGGTGAAGGCCTCGGCCCTCTGGGGGGTGGTTTTGTCATGGAGCGTTCGAACAATCGAGGGGTCGTCCAGAACCTCGTTCGGCAGCTTCTTGGGGACCCACCTCCATGCCCACCATCATCTCCGTCGGCGCGCCGTCGCGCCTTGTCACCGCGCTGGCCTGGCTGGTGATCGTTGTTGCGCCTCTGGCCGCCGTCGTGGTGCCGATCCAGGGGCTGGGCTGGCTGGCGGTGACGGCCGCTACGGCGCTGGCGCTCCTGGCCTTGATCTGCGCCATCGGCCTGCTGAAGCGGCATGAGTGGGGCCGGCGTGCCTTCGTCGGCCTGGTGCTCGCGGCGTTGGCGGTGCAGCTGTTCGGTCTGCCCTGGCAGGTGTGGGCCATCGTCGACGAAATCGTCGCCCGCGGTCATGCTGCAACCCGGCTGCAGTGGGTGATGCTGCTGGCCACGCCGGCCGCTCTGGTGGCCCTGCTGTGGGTGCTGCGCCGTTTGCGCTCGGCCGAGGTCCGTCAGGAATTCGCCTGACGCGACTCACACCGCCGCGACTTCAGCGGATATCGCCGTCCACGTAGGTCCAGCGGCCGGTTTCAAGCCGGAACCGGCTGAGTTCGTCGTGGCGGGTCGCCCGGCCGCCGGCTTCCTTGCTGCGCGCGACGAACTCCACCTCGGCGGTGTTCGGCCCGGTGACGCGGTGGCTTCGGACCTCCAGACCCAGCCAGCGCCTGCGCGAATCCAGCTCACCAAAGTCCGTCGGTCGGGTGCTGGGGTGCCAGGTCGCCAGCAGATAGTCCCGCAGCCCCAGCGCCCAGGCGCAGTAGCGCGACCGCATCAAGGCCTCGGCGGTTGGTGCCGGGGCGGCATCGGCACCCGAGAGCCAGGGTCGGCAGCAATCGCCGAAGCGGCGACCGCTGGTGCAAGGGCAGGGGGCTTCTGACGGCGGCAACGCGGGGGGCATCGGTCTGGGAGTGTGGTGGACACCAGGGCGCATCGAGGCAGGCTTGGGACACCGTCCCCGCAAAAAGGCGCCCGCATCTCCAGTGTAGGGGCCCGAGCCCCCCAGCAAGCCCGTGTCGCGGCGTCTGGACGGGTTGATGAACAACGCCGGCATCAGGAGCTTCGCGGGCTCGGCCAACGGCGAGGCCTGCGATGCGGGGACCTACCAGGGCATCATGGGCATCAACGTCCTGGGTGCGTTCGCGCTCGTGCGCGCCTGCGCCCCGCACCCAAACCGTTCGCCCCCTGCTCAACGGAGATACCAATGAATCGCCTTCTTGCGGCGACCGCTGCCGTCGCACTGTCTGTTGCGCTGCCGGTTGTGCAGGCCAGTACGGTGGCCGGTGTGGCGCTGCCAGCGCCGTATCCCACGTGCCCCGTGGTCGACACCTACTGGGGTGTGAAGATCGAGGACCCCTACCGTTGCCTCGAAAACACGGCCGACCCCTCCGTGCAGGCCTACATGAAGGCGCAGGCCGATGCGGCCGCAGCCCTGCTGGCGCGTTTGCCCGGCCGCGAGAAGCTGCTCAAGCGCATCCAGGAGATCGACGACGAGGTGCCGGCTGTCGTCACCGACGTGAGCCGTGACCGCAGCGGCAATCTCTTCTATGAAAAGCGCCTGGCCAGCGACAACCAGTTCAAGCTCCACATGCGCCGTGGCTTCGACGGTCCTGAGAAAGTCCTCGTCGACCCGGAAGTGCTGGCCAAGGCCACGGGCAAGCCACACGCCATCGGCAGCTACTCCCCCAGCCCGGACGGCAAGCGCGTGGCCTACAGCATGTCGGCCGGCGGCGCCGAGATCGGCACGCTGCACGTGATCGACACCGGGACGGGCCGCGAACTGATGCCTGCGGTCGACCGCATCCGTGTCGGCGGCGCACAGTGGACCGAGGATGGCAGCGCCTTCTTCTTCAGCCGCCTGGCGCCGGAATGGGAAAAGCGTCCGCGTGCCGAGCGCTTCCTGGACAACACGGTCTACTTGAGGCGCCTGGCCGATCCGGCACACGACGTGGCGGTCTTCGGCCCTGCCGTGCACCCCGAGCTCCGGCTCGCTCGCTCCGACCGTGGCTTGGTAAGTCTGGTCGACGGCCAGCCGCTGGCCACTGCTGCGGTATTCCATGGCGTCAGCCGCTACCGGTCGCTTTACGTCAGCGACAAGGCTGCGCTGCTGGCGGGCAAGCCGGTGTGGCGCAAGGTGTTCGACCAGTCGGCCCAGGTGAACGACTGGGCCGTGCACCGCGGCTGGCTGTACCTGCGAAGCGCCAAGGACGCACCGCGCTTCCAGGTGCTGCGTCTGGCGCTGCCTGAGGCCGACCTGAGCAAGGCCGAGGTGCTGCTGCCGGGCAGCAGCGCCGTGATCACCAGCGTCGCTGCGGCACCCGAGGGCCTTTATGTCACGCGGCGTGAAGGCACCACCGAAAGGCTCCTGCGTCTGCCGCATGGTGCTGCCCCCGGCGCAGCGCCACAGGCCATCGCGCTGCCCTTCGAGGGCAGCGTCTCGGTGGCCGACGCCGACGGCCAGCTTCCCGGTGTGGTCATCACGCTGTCGGGCTGGACACGCGCAGCGAGCTACTTTTTTCTCGGCGCCGAGCAAGCCACGCCCCGCGCGCTGGCACTGGCCCCTGTGGGCAAGTACGACGCGCCGCCCGGCATCATGGCCCGCGAAGTCATGGTCAAGAGCCATGACGGCGTCGAGGTTCCGGTCTCGATCATCTCGCGCCGCGACATCAAGCTCGACGGCTCGAACCCGACGCTGTTGTACGGCTATGCCGCCTACGGCATCGTGGATGAGCCAACGTTGAACCGGCGTTTGCTGGCCTGGCTGGAACAGGGCGGTGTCTTCGTGATCTGCCACGCCCGCGGGGGCGGCATCTTCGGCGACGAGTGGCACCAGGCCGGCCACAAGACGCGCAAGTTCAACACCTGGCGCGACGGCATTGCCGCAGCCGAGTGGTTGATCGCCAACGGCTACACCTCACGCTCGAAGCTCTCGGTGCTGGGGGGCAGTGCTGGCGGCATCTTCGTCGGCCGTGCGGTGACGGAGCGGCCCGACCTGTTCTCGGCGGCGGCCTTGAGTGTGGGCAACCTCGACCAGATCCGCAGCGAGACCCGCGCCAACGGTGCCGGCAACATTCCGGAGTACGGCACGGTCAAGATCGAGAACGAATTCCATGCCTTGCGCAACAACAGCACCTACGAGCACATCAAGCCGGGCACCGCTTACCCGGCCTTGCTGTTCGAGCACGGTGTGAACGACACCCGTGTCGATGTCTGGATGTCGAGCAAGTCGGCCACGCGCTTTCGCGCCGCCAACCCGGCGGGCAAGCCGGTGCTGATGCGCCTGGAATACGACGGCGGCCACGGTGTGGGCTCCACGCGCACGCAGGCGCAGCAGCGCACGGCGGACCGCTGGGCGTTTTTCCTTTGGCAGGCCGGGGTGCCGGAGTTCCAGCCCAAGCCTTGATCGCCGCGCCAGTGGCCGTTCGAACCCCGACCCGCCGCAGCCCCCCTTTTTGACTGCCAGCGGCCCTGCGCCTTAAGCCGGCGCCAAGCCAGACACCACGCTCCGGCGTTAGCCTTGCGGCCATGCCGCTCCATCTGCTGCTGGTGGAAGACGACCTGGACCTCGGCGCCTCGCTGACCCAGGCGCTGCAGGGTGCCGGGCTGGTCGTGGAATGGGTGCGCCTGGCGGCTGATGCCGACCGCTTTGCAGCGCAGGGTGGTCACGACTGCCTGCTGCTGGACCTGGGCTTGCCCGATGGCCACGGCCTGGACCTCCTGAAGCTCTGGCGCTCGCGGGGGTTGGCCACCCCGTTGATCGTCCTGACCGCCAGCGACGCGCTGGGCGACCGGCTGCAAGGCCTGGATGAAGGCGCTGACGACTTCATGGTCAAGCCCTTTGCGGTGGAGGAGTTGATCTCCCGCGTACACGCCGTGACGCGCCGAGCCGCCCAGCAGGCGGCGTCGGTCTGGCGTTTTGGCGAACTGGCGGTGGATCCGCAGCGCCGCGAATGCCACCTGGGCGGCGAGCCCATGCTGCTGTCGCCACGCGAGTTCGACATCCTGGTGGCGCTGGCCCGCGTCGCGGGCAAGGTGGTGCCCAAGCACCGGCTGGCGCAGTCGCTGCAGCCCCTGGGTGACGCGGTCGACTTCAACGCCATCGAGGTCCACGTCCATCACTTGCGCCGCAAGCTTGGCTCGCAGTGGGTCAAGACGCTGCGTGGCGTCGGCTACGCACTGGCCACAGAGCCTCCAGAGAAGTCCCCTCCGTGAGCGACCGCAACGGCCTTGCGTCCATGACGCGCCGTGTGGCCATCACGGTGGTGTCGGCCTTTGGAGCGGTGTTTTTGGTTCTCTTCGTCTGGCTGTGGCAACAGAGCCTGGCGCGCGGCACGGGCGAGTTGGACCGCGGTCTGCTGGCCACGGCCAAGTCCTTGGCGGCCGCGCTGGACGAACTGAACAGCGACGACGGCGCCGCCCACATCGCCGTGCTGTTCAGGAGCTTTCAAGGCGTCGACGAGCCCAGCGACGACTGGCCGGTGCACCTGGCGATGGCCCGCCGCGACGGCAGTGGCGCGCACTACGTCGGCCCTCTGGCTGGCCTGGACTTGACCGACGTGCCCGATGGTGCCAGCACGCGCGAAGTCGCGGGTGTGCGGTGGCACCTGTACACCGCCAGCGGCAAGCACTGGAGGGTGGCCGTGGGGGACGACGTACCGGCTCGCCGGCGGGTGATCAGTTGGATGCTGTTCACCGACCTCGCTCGCTACCTGGGCCTGGCCTTGCCCTTGGTGCTGGTGCCGGTGTGGTTCATCGCCAAGGCGTCGCTGAAGCCTCTGCGGCAACTGTCGGACCATGTCGCCATGCGCAAGCCGCTGGACACCAGCCCCTTGCCGGACACCGGCCGCTGGAAGGAGCTGGCGCCGCTCGAGCACGCGCTCAACCAGCTGTTCGAACGCACGGCCGCAGGGTTGGCGCGCGAGAAGGCCTTTGTGCATGACGCAGCGCATGAGTTGCGCACGCCGCTGGCCGTCATCGCGACCCAGGCCCATGTGCTGGCCGCCAGTGACGGCCCCGCCCGCAGCGATGCCCGGCACCGGCTGGACGACGCGGTGACGCGGGCGTCGCACCTCTCCCAGCAGTTGCTGCTGCTGGCGCGCGCCGACTCGGCCGCACGGGTGCAACCCGAGTCGCTGGACCTCATGAACCTGGTGCGCGACACGATGGCACTGCACGCCGAACGTGCCGTGCAGCAAGGCACCGAGCTGGACCTGCAAGGGCCCGACCAGCTGCCGCTGCGATCCGACCCGCGCGCCTGGCGCTCGATCGTCGACAACCTGCTGGACAACGCCCTGCGCTACGGCGGCGCTGGCGGCGTCGTCAGCGTGGCAGTCGAGCAAGCGCAAGCCGCCGTGGTGCTGAGCGTCGCGGACCAGGGCCCCGGCATCGACGCCGCGCATCGCGACCGCGTCTTCGACCGCTTCTGGCGTGGCAGCGGCCACAGCCAGCCCGGCAGCGGGCTGGGCCTGGCCATCGTGCGCGAGGCCGCGCGCGCACTGGGTGGCGACGCCCGGGTCGCCGACAGCACGGTCGGCGCCCGGCTTCAGGTGAGCTTGCCCGTGACCTGACAGCCTTGAGCCAGGGCACGGCTTGCGCGGGGCACCATCGAACGCATCCTGCTTCGAAAGTGCACCCTCAAAAAATCGCCAACGGAGCGCTCCAAACATTCGCCGCGTGGCGCCAGGCTCTGCGGGTGGACGCGCAGTTTACGAAGCGCTTCTCCGCCTACACCGAACCGATCAACCTAAATCCGGCAGTTACCCCGTCGCCGGTAGCCC
>JAJTGU010000114.1 GCA_021297985.1 Rubrivivax sp. | reverse complement strand
GCAGCCCCGCCGGCGGGCGGCTCAGCCCTCGAGGCTCAGCACCAGCTTGCCGAAGTTGCGGCCGCTGAAGAGCATCGGCAGCGCGTCAGGGAAGGCGGCGACACCGCCCTCCACCACGTCTTCCTTGCTCTTCATGCGGCCGGCCTTCAGGTAGCCGGCCATCTCCCCGATCGCCTGCGGGTAGCGGTCGACGTTGTCGAAGACGACGATGCCTTCCATGCGGGCGCGATTGACGAGCAGGCTCAGGTAGTTCTTCGGGCCCTGCACCGGCGTGGTGTTGTTGTACTGGCTGATGGCGCCGCAGATCACGATGCGGGCCTTGCGGTTGATGCGCGTCAGCACCGTGTCGAGGATCTCGCCACCGACGTTGTCGAAGTAGATGTCCACGCCATTGGGGCAATGCTGTTTCAGGCCGTCCTTGACACTGCCGCCCTTGTAGTCGATGCAGGCGTCGTAGCCGAGTTCTTCGACGACGAAGCGGCACTTGTCGGCCCCGCCGGCAATGCCGACCACACGCAGGCCCAGGATCTTGCCGAGCTGGCCCACGGTCTGGCCCACGGCGCCAGCCGCACCACTGACGACCAGGGTCTCGCCGGCCTTGGGCTGGCCGACGTCCATCAGGCCGAAGTAGCCGGTCATGCCCGGCATGCCGAGCACGTTCATCCACTGGCCTATGGTGCCCAGGCGCAGGTCGATCTTCGCCAGGCCCAGGCGCTTCATCTGCTCGGGCGCGACCGCCCACCACTCCTGGACCCCGGGTGTGCCGGTGACGGTGTCGCCAACCGCAAACGACGGATGCTCCGAGGCGGTGACCACGCCGATGCCGCCGGCCCGCATCACCTCGCCGATGGCCACCGGCGGGATGTAGCTCTTGCCCTCGTTCATCCAGCCGCGCATGGCCGGATCCAGGCTCAATGCCAGCACCTTGACGAGCACGCCGCCGGAGGGCACCGCCGGGACCGGCTCGCTCGTGCTTTGCCAGTCGCCGGCCTTGGGCTCACCCACGGGGCGGGCGGCGAGCCGGACCTGGTGGTTCATTGCGGTGGTGGTGACGTTCATCACGGGGTCTCCTGGGGTTGGGCGTCGTTGCAAACGAAACAGCCGCGCATCGTAGGCGCGGCTGAGGCGGTTGGGCGTCGCCTGCGCGTCAGGCCATCAGCCAGGGCAGAACGAAGGCGAACAAGGCGCCAACGATCAGCAGCACGAGCGACACCCCATACACCACGAGCGACCAGCGCCGGGTTCGCATGCAGGCCGCGCGCAGCGTCGGGTCCAGCGGGCAGGGTGCGCTGCGGTTGCGCCACTGCAGCGCGCCACCGGCCGCCATCAACACGGTGGCGACGCCAAAGATCCAGCCCTTGTGCTCGCTCAGCCAGACGATCTGCGGCACCGCCGCCACCAGGCCCGACAGCGCCGCGCCGGCCCCCAGCATCACCAGCAGCGCCGGGATGGCACAGCAGACCAGCGTGCCCGAACTCGCCAACAGCGACAGCCATGCCGAGAGCGCCGACTGGCGCAGCTCGGCCTGGCCGTCGTCAGAGGTCCGCAGCACGTTCACCGGGCCTTCATCTCGGCGCGGATCGCGGCCACGGTCTGCGCGACCGGAACCGCCTGGGTCACGTCGTAGCCGGCCTCCGAGATCTCGGCCTTGACCTTGGCGATGTCGATGCTCCTGCCGGGCTTGGGCTGCACCGCCACGACCTTCTGCGCCAGGTTGATGTACAGCGGCCCGGTCTCGGGCATCTTGGTCAGCCGCTTTTCGATGCCCTGGGCGCAGAACGCGCAGACCATGCCGTTGACGGAAAACTTGACGGTGCCGGGGTCGGCCGCCGGCGCCGTCTGTGCCGATGCGCCGAGCGACATCAGGGAAAGCGCAGACACGAGAAGAAACTTGATCATGGTGGTCCTCGATTCGGCTCGGGGCCGATGGGGTTTCAGTGGTTGAACATCAGGTTGAACATGCCGCCGTCGCGGTTGGCACCGATTTCGACGAAGAAGCGGCGGTTGATGAAACGAAGCATCGGCGTGAAGCGGGTTCCTTCGCGCATCGCTGCATTGCCGTAACGCGTGCGCTCGGCCTCGACGATGAACCAGGGCTGGGTGCCTTCGTACTCGGCCTCCCAGAACGAGAAGCCGCTGCGCACCCGGACCACGTCATGACGCAGGCCCTCGCCGCCGCGCAGCGCCTTCAGGCCGCCGCCGACATAGACGCGTGTCGTTTCGTAGTCGGCCATGAAGGCCATCGCGCCGTAGTCGCCGCGGCCTGCGGCATACCCGTGCCCCCCCTGGCGCCGCACCTGTCCGGCGTCACCCACCAGCCACAGGTTGGCTTGTGCATGGGGCAGGTTCCAGCGGTGCAGTCGATGGGTCAGGCTCACGCCGGCTGTTTCACGCAGCAGACGTGCCCCGCCGTGTCCGATGGGCTCTTTCCAGCGTCGCAGCGTCGCCCCCGGGGCCCAGGTGCCGGTGACGGCGTGGTTCAGGCCCAGGCCACGGCTCTGCGGCGTACTGTCGAGCATCAGCATCCAGCTGTCTTCATGGCCCATCGGCAAGGCCAGCACGGCGCCGCAGGCCGTCAGCAACGCCGTTGCCACGGCAGCCCGCAGCCGCCGGTTCAGGGCGCCTTGGACAACGACGTCACCGTGAACTGGCCGTCGATGCGCTCGCCGGTGAACCGCACCCGGTCGCCCACCGCCAGGCCCTCCAGGCCCTTCGGATCGCGGACCCGCCAGACCATCGTCATGGCGGGCATGTCCAGGTGCTTGAGTTCGCCGTGCTTGAGCGTCAACCGGGCCGAGGCCTTGTCGAGCTTGACCACCTCGGCCTGCGCCTGTGGCGCCGACGGCGCCTGCGCCCAGGCCGTCAGGCCTGCGCAGCCCGCTGCCAGCGCCAGCGTGGCAAGCGCCAGGCGACGGCGCGTGATGGGAAGGGTGTGGGTCATGTTCGTCTCCGTGGAGGAGCAAGGGTGCGATCAACCCCGTTGCGACTGTCGGATTGTTCATTGGGTTCCGTCGAGAGCGTCGTCCAAACGGCCGTCGGATGCAGCAAAGCGCACGCGGCGGCCACGAATGGCCCTGCGGCGCCGAGCGGGCCGCGGGCAGGACGATCAGGCTCTGGGCGGTCGGTCCGGCAACGGCAAGGCCGGCGGGAGCCAGGGCTGCGACGGCGACTCCGGCTGGACATGTGAACCGCGTTCGGCCGAAACCGAGGCTTCTGCCGCCGGCAGGCTGGGCGCGTGGCACAGGGCGCACAAGGCGCAGTCCCGCGCCGCGTTGGCCTGGGGATCCGAGCCTTCTGCGGCCTCCGAACCGCTGTCATGGCCGTGGCACGGCAGGTTGTGGGCGGCAGGCTCGCCCGCCACCGCGGCCAGTGTCCAAGCGCTCTCATGCATCGCCACCTCGGCCCAGCCACGCAAAGGCAGCAACGCCAGCATGGCAAGCATCAGACCCCAACCCAAGGGGCGGCGGTGGCGGCGAACGAGGTGAATCGGGTTCATGGACTTGCTCAGCGCCGAAGTGTGCCTCAACGCCGTTCGAACCGCACCGTCCAGGGTCGCTCCCTAGAATGAGCCTCAGTCCCTTGCCACCCTTGCCGCGCCATGCCAGACGTCCCCGCCGCAGACCAACACGATCTGTCCCATGTCACGCCACGCGACCAGGCCGAGATCCTGGCGCAGGCGCTGCCGTACATCCGCCGCTTCCACGGCAAGACCCTGGTCATCAAATACGGCGGCAACGCGATGACCGACCCTGCACTGCAGGCCGACTTCGCCGAGGACGTGGTGCTGCTCAAGCTCGTCGGCATGAACCCCATCGTCGTGCACGGCGGCGGGCCGCAGATCGACGATGCCCTGGCCAAGATCGGCAAGAAGGGCACCTTCATCCAGGGCATGCGCGTCACCGACGAAGAGACGATGGAGGTCGTCGAGTGGGTTCTGGGCGGTGAGGTCCAACAGGACATCGTCGGCCTGATCAACGCCGCCGGCGGCAAGGCCGTGGGCCTGACCGGCCGCGACGGCGGGCTGATCCGCGCCCGCCAGATGAAGCTGGCCGACAAGGACGATCCGAGCAAGGAACACGACATCGGCCAGGTCGGCGAGATCACCGCCATCGACCCCGCCGTCGTCAAGGCCCTGCAGGACGACCAGTTCATCCCGGTGATCAGTCCGATCGGTTTCGGCGACCGCAACGAGAGCTACAACATCAATGCCGATCTCGTCGCCTCCAAGCTCGCCTCGGTGCTGAAGGCCGAGAAGCTGGTGATGCTGACCAACATCCGCGGCGTGCTCGACAAACAGGGCGCGCTGCTGACCGAGTTGACACCGCGCCGAATCGACGAGCTGATCGCCGACGGCACCATCAGCGGCGGCATGCTGCCCAAGCTCGCAGGCGCGATCGACGCGGCCAAGAGCGGCGTCACCGCGGTCCATGTGGTCGACGGCCGCGTCCCGCACGCGATGCTGCTGGAGATCCTGACCGACCAGGCCTACGGCACGATGATCCGGTCGCACTGAGGGCGGGCGCCGCAGACGATGAAGCGACCACCGGCCGTCTGGCTGTTCGACCTCGACGACACGCTGCACGACGCCGCGAACTCGTCGATGCTCGGCATCCACGAGCGCATGGGCAGCTACATGGTCGAGCACCTGGGCCTGGCACGTGACGAAGCCGACCGGCTGCGCGGCCGCTACTGGCGGAAGTACGGCGCGACCCTGCTCGGCCTGGTTCGCCACCACGGCGTCAAGGCGGCGCACTTCCTGCATCACACC
This sequence comes from Rubrivivax sp., assembly GCA_021297985.1. Classification (GTDB taxonomy): domain Bacteria; phylum Pseudomonadota; class Gammaproteobacteria; order Burkholderiales; family Burkholderiaceae_C; genus Rubrivivax. The sequence goes on along the minus strand of JAJTGU010000114.1, from coordinate 2,297 downwards.
CACATCCTGCCGGGACTGGAAGCGCAACTCCGGCGCAGCACACACGACCTCCACGCGCTGGCCCGGCTGCCAGGGCGCAAGTTCATCCTCACCAACGCCCCGGCGGCCTATGCCGCCCGGGTCCTGGGTCACCTGGGCATGCTGTCGCTGTTCGAAGGCGTTCTGGCAATCGAGGACATGCACGTGTTCGGCAAGCTCCGTCCCAAGCCCGACGCGCGCATGCTGCGCCAGCTCTGCGCCCGGCTCGGCGTGCCACCCACCCGTTGCGTGCTCGTCGAGGACACGCTGGTGCACCTGAAGTCGGCGCGCCGCCTGGGCATGGGCACCGTCTGGATGCAGCGCTGGCTACCGCCCGCCACGGCCAGCCACCTGGGGCCCCACCCGGCCAAGGCGCGCCGGACACGGCGTCGGCCGGCCTATGTCGATCGGCGGGTCAGGGCACTGAAGGCGCTGCTCACCTGAACCGGGAGTTGCCCCGGAGCGGTCAGTGTTTACCTGCACCGAGTGCACGCGGAGAGCGAAAACCGGTGTGCCAGAATGATCCGGACGATCCTGCCGCCCATGTCCGCCCTGCCCGAATCCCCCTTGGCCCACGTCGTGGGCCAGGCCCTCCCCGGCACGGCTCCGGAGGCTGCCGCGCCGCCGTCGCGCAAGCGCCCCAAGCCCGGCGAGCGTCGGGTGCAGATCCTGCAGACACTGGCCCGCATGCTCGAGCAACCTGGAGCGGAGCGCATCACGACCGCTGCACTGGCAGCGCAGCTCGAGGTCTCCGAGGCGGCGCTGTACCGGCACTTCGCGAGCAAGGCACAGATGTTCGAGGGATTGATCGTGTTCATCGAGTCGAGCATCTTCAGTCTCGTCAACCAGCTTGTCGAACGCGAGGCCTCGGGCGCGGTGCAGGCCCAGAAGATCGTCCAGGTGCTGTTGCAGTTCGGCGAGAAGAACCCGGGCATGTCGCGTGTGATGGTCGGCGACGCGCTGGTCTTCGAGCACGAGCGCCTGGGGGCCCGCATGAACCAGTTCTTCGACCGTGTCGAAAGTCAGTTGCGGCAAAGTCTGCGCCTGGCCGCTGAAGCGGCCGGCTCCACAACGCCCACGGTCGATGCCCAGGCGGTTGCCAGTGCGATGACGGCGCTCGTGGTCGGCCGGCTGCATCGCTATTCGCGCTCCGGATTCAAGCGCCTGCCGACCGAGCACCTGGAGCCTGCGCTTTCCCGGCTGGCCGGTCGCTCCGGCTGAAGCTTCATCGCGCGGCCGCGGCGGCGGAGGATCCGATCCGGATGGTCACGGGCGCCGGAGCCGTCGCGACCGTGTTCGGCGGCGAGCCGGTCCACCTGCTGCCCGAGCGCGCCGCCTGGCTGCCGCGTCAATGCCTGCTGCTGGTTGCCGATGCGCACATCGGCAAGGCCCAGGCCTATCGCCGCCTGGGTCAGCCGGTGCCCGAAGGCACCACGCAGGCCACCCTTGATCGTCTGGATCGAGCCATCGCGCGCTGCGGCGCCAGCCACGTGGTGTTCCTGGGTGACTTGCTGCACGCTGCTGCCGGTCGCAGCCCGGCCGTGATGTCTGCGGTTGCCACCTGGCGCCAGCGCAATCCCGAATTGCAGTTGACGCTGGTTGTCGGCAACCACGACCGCCACGCCGGCGCGCCACCGGCGGACTGGCGCGTGGCTGTGGTTGAAGGTCCCTGGCAGCCCGATCCGCAGTCGCCCCTGGCGCTGGACCACGAGCCACAGGTTGCCGAAGGTCGCTTCGTCCTGGCCGGCCATGTGCATCCGGCGGCGGTGCTGGGCGGGCGCGCCCACCAACGCCTGCGCCTGCCGTGTTTTCACCTCGGACCCCAGGTGGGCGTGCTGCCGGCGTTTGGCGAGTTCACCGGCATGCACGTGATGCCCCGGGGCCCATCGGACCGCGTCTTCGTGATCGCCGACAACAGCGTGCACGAGCTGCCGCGTTGTTGAGGCGGAGGCTCGGCAGGGCGGAAGTCGCCGACACGAAACCTACACTTCGTCCATGCCCGACCTCACCCCCGCCCTGGCCACCCTGATCGAACGCGCCGAAGGCCTGCTCAACCGGCTCGAAGCCGTCCTGCCCGCGCCCGTGGCAGCCCCCGATTGGTCCGCCGGTGTCGCCTGGCGCTGGCGGCGCTCGCGCAACGGCACGGCTCACTTCCAGCCGGTGCGCCAGGTCGCCCGCATCCGGCTGTCCGACCTGAAGGAAGTCGAGGCGCAGAAGTCGCGCCTGGTCGACAACACCGCGCAGTTTGTCGCCGGACGCGGCGCCAACAACGTGCTGCT
>JAJTGU010000222.1 GCA_021297985.1 Rubrivivax sp. | reverse complement strand
GGGTCTTGCCCCAGGGCCGTGAGCCCGACCTGACGCTTCGCACGAAGGTTCCGCTGCGCCAGCAGCAGACCGATGCCGCCGAGCATCAACGCCCAGGCGGCCGGCTCAGGTACGGCACTGATCGTGACCACGCTTGCGGGTTGCCAGTACTTGTTGGCGAAGTCGACGACATACAGGCCGGTGAATCCGGCGCTGAACGTCGGGTAGCTGCCCGTTTCGACCCGCGGCGCCAACTCGCTGCCGCTGTAGAAGGCCGCGCCCGAGGTTCCGATGGCCTGGTAGTCCTGCACTCCCGGCTCGACCGGGCTGAAGAACACATCCATGCCGCCGTCGTTCGGGCCGGAGTAGAAGGTCACCTGAAGGGCCGGGGCCACCTCGACACCGTTCACCAGGAGCTGGAACTCGCTGAACGGTACGGTCACGAAAGCGTCCGGTTGGGTCAGGACGCCGACGCCGATGGGCGCCGGCTCGCGATCCACCACGAAGGACATCGACCAGGCCGCCCCTGGCGCGCTGAAAGCCAAGGTCGGCGTCTCGGGAGTGAAGACGCCGGAGACCGTGACGCGCAAGGATTCCGCCCACGCCGGGGTGGACAGCGACAAAGTGGCCATCGAGGCCGGGGCGAGACAAAGCTGGTATCGGGTCATGCGGCTCTCCTGGTGGGGTGTGAGTCGCGGCATGCTCGGTGCAGCCCGTTGCGTGGCCGTTGCGCGGCCGGCTCAGGTGGTGCAACCTGAACCCGCCGCTTCATCCACCGTCAGTGCGGCGAAGCGACCCCGGGGCGCGCCGCCTGACGCCGACGCCAGGCCAGCAGGGCCAGGCCCGGCAGCATCAGGCTGGCGATGGCCGGCTCGGGGATGGGTGACGTCACCGAGAGCGCGACGAACTGGGTGAACTGGGTGGCGCCGAAGTTGTTGTCCGACACGAGGATCAGCGTCGGCTTGCCGTTGAACTCCGGGCCCCAGACGATGCCCTCGATGTTGTCGGTGGCCAGTGCACTGCCGTCGTCGTTCTTCAGGGTCGACAGGTCCAGCAGCAGGGTCTTGGTGGCGGCGACGACACCGGCGTTGATCGCGTCCATGCCCGACACGTCGCTCGCCTGGCGGGCATCGACGAGATACAGGCGGATCGTGTTGCCGGTCGGCAGGCCGTTGGGGCCGACACCGGGCGTGGCCGCGCCGGCTGAGAACGAGCGTTCGACGGCGATGAACTGGCGGTCTCCGACGGCGAGCAACTCGACCAGGCCGTTGGTCACGAAGCCTCCCGCCGGGTTGGGCGCCAGCGCCGCCGGCGACACCGGGTAGACCCACTCGGCGCCGGCAGCGCCGCTCGCGACGTCGAAGGACAGGATGCGCGACGACGAGCCATTGGCCAGCGAAGCGGCCGGACCGTCCTGCACCAGGGCGTTTTCGGTCGCGGTGTAGAGCGTGCGGCCGTCGACCGACAGCGTCAGGCTCTCGAAGGCCAGGTTGTTGCGGATCCCCGGATCGGCGGCGCCGAGGCCGGCCGGGTTGTAGCGCGTCGGCACGGCAAAGTCGCGCACGTGGGTGCCGGAGGGCGACATCTCGCGCACGGTCGGGTTCTGCAAGCCGGCGGCGGCGCGCTGGCCTTCATTGGTCCAGTAAAGGTTGCCGCTGCGCGGATCGATGCGCAGCGATTCCGGATCGACCTGATTGAGGGCGAACGGTGCTCCCGCCGGCGTGAGGATCGTCGTCACCGACTCGAACTTCACACCCGCCTGGCCGGGCGTCGCCGAGCGCACGAACTGCCCCAGTTCCAGACTCAGCTCATAGAAGCGCGCGGCGTTGGCCGGGCTGCTGCTGCGGTCGTCGCTGATCGCGAGGAATCGCGAACTGCCCGCGGCGCGGTCGATTCCCGACAGGCCGCCGACCGTGGTACCGGCGAAGACCGTTCCCGTGGGGACGATCTGCTGGCCGATGTACTCGAGTGGCGCGGCCTGGAGCGCCTGCGGAACGGCCAGAACCAGGGCAATGGCGGCGGCGCAAAGACTGGCGCGGTGACGAACTGACGATGGCATGGTTTCCTCCGGTGGATGTGGAGGTGAATGTGCCCGCCGCCGATGACAGCGCAACGACCGCAACCATGATCCAAGGGAGCCGGGACCGCCAGGCCTGCTGCCTCGACCTCAACCGCCCGAGGTGGCCTTGGGCGACTCTCGACGCCGTGCAGACGCGCCGATCGCCGCCAATCCATCCAGGCAGCGCCGATGTCGCAGTGGAGGGTCGGCTCGTTGCGGGGTTGCGGGAATCAGAAGCTGGCGCGCACGCCCAGGTACCAGCGTCGGCCGATGGGGTCGTAGGTGGCGGCATCGGTCTCGGCGCCGGTGGTGCTGGCATCGGACGCACCGCTGGGGATCAGCGGGGCGCGGGTCGCCAGCGCGTTGTCCAGGCCCAGGTAGAGCTCGACGCGCTTTTGCACCTGCCAGGTGGCTTGCAGGTCCAGGTAGGTCTTGGCCGGCACCGTGACCGAGCCCGCCGGCACCCGCCCCGCGGGCGTGAAGTTGCCGGCCAGGAACTGGTCGTCCACCGCCGACTTGCCGATGTAGGTGGTCGTGGTCCGGATGCCGAAAGCGCCCAGGCTGTAGCCGAGATCGAGCGCCGCCTTGTGCTTGGCGCTGCCGATCTCGCCGGCAAACCGGTCGCGTGGCGCGCTCTTCAGCGGGACTTCGAAGCCGTCCTTCAGCCAGGTCCAGGCCAGCCTCGTGTTCAGCCGGCCACCCGCAAGCGGCAGCGCAAAGGCTGCCGTCAGGTCCACGCCCTCGACACCGCTGCCGCCGCTGTTGGACTGCTCACTGTCGACGAACGAGATCGAACCTGCGCTGTTGGGGCCAGTGGCATTGACGCGCCGGGTGACGAACCGGCAGAACGAGGCATTGCCGCCGTAGCACTGGCTCAAGGCGAACTGCCTGGGCGTCAGCACGATGGCGTCGGCGATGTCGACCTTGAAGTAGTCCAGCGTGAGCGTCAGGTTGCGCACCGGGCCCAGCGACCCCGGAGCGTAGACGACGCCGATGCTGGTCGACCGGCCCACCTCTTCCTTCAGGTTCGGATTGCCTCGGTCGAAGCCGCTGATGCCCTGGATGTCGGCCTGCGTGGCGGCAAACGTGCCGCCGTTGGCGGTGATGTTGGCATTGACGCCCGGTGTGGCGCGGCAGCGCTCGGACACCGTGCCCGTGGACGTGGCGGTGACGCCGACGCAAGGGTCCGACAGGCCGGTGGGGAAGGTCTGGCTCGGTGGCGAGAACAGCTCGTTGATGTTCGGTGCGCGGGTCGATTGCGTGCGCGACAGTCGCAGCTTCAAGTCGGCTGTGGCGCTCCACTCGAGGCCGGTGTTCCAGCTGCTGACATTGCCCACGGTGCTGTAGTCGCTGGCACGTGCCGACAGCGTGGCGTTGAGCGCCTTGACGAAGGGGCGGTCCTTCAGCAGCGGCACCCGCAGCTCGACAAAGGCCTCGGTCACGTCAAAGCCTCCGCTGGTCGGCGGGATCGCGTTGCCGCCGTTCAGGCCCGCTTGCGCCAGTGCGTCGAACTCGCTGCGCGCGAACTCCTTGCGCCACTCCAGGCCCGAGGCGTAGCCCAGGGGGCCGGCGGGCAGCTGCATCGCGTCGCCCGAGAAGGTGACGCCCGCGACGCGCTGGGTGGTTGAGGTGGTCAACGAGCCCGGTGCGCCGACATAGCGCGCCGCTGCCGGGCTGATGGCGCCGCGGCCGAACACGTTGATGGGCACGCAGCCCTGGGCGCGGGCATCGGCATCGGCGCAGATCACCTCGTTGCGGTCGCCGTCGCCGTCGACGTCGTTGGTGTCGCGCACGGCGTCCAGTGCGTTGCGGAAGTTCAGCACGTTGACCTGGCCGCTGGTGGTCTGCGCTTCCTTGGTGGCGCCGTAGCCCACGTAGGCGTCGTAGCTGATGCGGCCCGCGATCTCGCCACGGCCCCCAAGCACGAAGCGGAAGGTGTCGCGGTCGGCCTGGTTGCCGCGGTTGCCGATTTCGCTCATCCGGCGCGTGAAGAAGTAGTCCGGCACGCCGTCGCCGTCGGTGTCGCTGATGTCGTTCCAGATGTGGTCGGGCACGAAGGGGTTGCGCACCAGCTGGCCATTGACGATGCGGCCGGCCGGTACCTGCCCGCCGCGCGCCGGCAGGATGTCGTTCGACGCCAGCGGCAACGGCTCGAGTTCGGTGCGGGTCTTGGTCAGCGCGTAGCTGCCTTCCATGAACACCGAGTGCGCGTCCGTGATCGTGTGTTCGGCCTTGGTCGCCAGCAGCGCGCGCTGGGTCGGCAGCGCGATCGTGCGGAACTGGGTGCGGTTGAAGCCCGTGGCCTCGGCACCGTCGGTGCCATTGGTGTTCGCGCCAACGGGCTGTCCGGCGCGGTTGTAGGTGAAGGTGTTGTTGTCGGTGAAGAAGTAGCCTTGCGGTGTGAAGCCTGAGAAGAACGGCCGGTCGGCGATGAACAGGTCGCCGGGCTGGCGCGCCGCGGCCGGGCCGCGTGTGCCGCGGGAGATCTGGTCGATGCTGGAGGCGTCGCGGTCGCGCGAGAAGACCGCGCCCTGGTCAGAGAAGGCCAGGTGCCCCATCAACGAGGTCCGGCCGTCGTTGCCTCGACTGCCGAAAGTGAGGGAGAACTTCTTCTTCTTGTCGTCGCCTTCTTCGCTCTGCCCGACCTGGGCGTCCAGGCTCAGGCCGTCGAAGTGGCGCTTGTAGACGATGTTGACAACACCGGCCACCGCGTCCGATCCGTACAGCGACGAGGCACCGCCGGTGAGGATCTCCACGCGCTCGATGAACTCGGTCGGGATGGTGTTGAGGTCGACCGCGCTTTCGCCCGGCACGCCGGCCACGGTGCGCCGACCGTTGATGAGGACCAGCGTGCGCGACGTGCCCAGGTTGCGCAGGTCGATCGTCGCGACACCGGCGCTCGAGGTGCTGAAGTTGCTGTTGGTACGGCTGATCGCAGGGGACGCAGCGACCGGGTTCTTCAGCAGCAATTGCTGCAGGTTGGTGGCGCCCGAGGCGGCGATGTCGCGGGCGTCGATCACCTGCAGCGGCGACGACGAGATCGCGGCCAGCGAACGGATGCGCGAACCGGTGATCTCGATGCGTTCTGGCGCGGCTGTGGGTGATTGCGCCTGGACCGGCACGGAGAAGGCGATCAACAGGGTGCTGCCGACACTGCCCAGCGTGGCTGAGGCGGCAAGGGCCAATCGTGAACGGCGAGGACGGTTCGTCATGTTCGGGCGCCAACGGAGTGGCAGAAGAAAACGGAGCCGCCGATGCTCACGAGCCGTTCTTCGCCCGACCATAGGCCCAAGGGGCAGTTGCCCTGCGCGGGGGCATGCCTCGAAGGGCAGGTGTGGGCCATGCGCGACGCAACTCCCCATCACGGGTGGCGTGTGCAGCGGTCCCACGTCGCTACAGTGTCGTCATGAAGTTGCTTCTTGTTGATGACCATCCGCTGTTTTCCTTTGGCTTTGCCCATGCCCTCAGCCAGGCCGACCCGACCATCCAGGTCCAGACCGCTGCCACGCTGGAGCAGGCATTCGAGCTGGCGGCGCAGGACCCCGAACTCGACATGGCGCTGATCGACTACCGCCTCGGTTCGACCAGTGGGATCGAGCTGCTGCGTGGGTTTGGCAGTCGATTCCCGTGGCTCGCACGGGTGCTGATTTCTGGCGAAGAAACCGCCGAACTGATGGCCACCGCCCGCGCGGCCGGAGCCAGCGGCTTCATCGGCAAGTCCGCCGGCCTGCCGGCGCTGCTGCAGGCCTTGCGCGCGGTCGCTGAAGGGGGCGTGAGTTTTGATCTGGCCAGCCCGGCCGCAGTGGCCGTCCCGTCGGGGGTGCGGACCACGCTGCGCCAGCGCGAGGTGCTGGCCCTGGTCGCCGCCGGCCAACCCAACAAGCGCATCGCCCGCGAGCTGGGCATCGCCGAACGGACCGTCAAGTTGCACATCACCGGGCTGATGAGCAACCTCGGCGCCCGCAACCGCACCCACTTGGTGGCGGTCGCGCGCGAGCGCGCGCTGCTGTGACGATGAACCTGGACCTCGTCGGGGGGTTGCGGCGCATCTGGGCCGCGACCTCGGCCGACGACATCGGGCTGTTCTACCTCGGGACGACGGTCTCGGCCGTGGTCGGCATCTTCAGCGCGTCGGCCCTGGCCTTGGCTCTTTCGGGCTCGGTCAGCACGACGGCGCTCGCGGTGTGGCTGGGCTTGTTCGTGACCGTGCGCTTGCTGCGGCTGGCACTGGCGGCCTACCACCGGCGCGCCCATCAACGCCATGCGCTGTCGCAGTGGAAGCGATGGCTGTTGGTCAGCGCCCTGGTGCAAGCCCTGGCCTGGGGCCTTGCACCCTGGTTGCAGCTGGCGCCCACGGATTGGTTGCCCGAACTGGTGCTGCACGTGGCCCTGCTGGGGGTGGCGCTGGGCAGCGTGGTGCACCTGGCGAGCGTGTTCCCGGTCCTGGTGGCGTACGTGCTGGGCATCATGCTGCCGCTGGCGCTGCGCGACCTGTGGATCGGTGGACTGCACCATTCGCTGGCCGCCTTCACGCTGCTGATGGCGTTGTATGTGCTCAGCAGCGGCTACCGCCAGGCGCGCCTTCATGCCGATGCGCAGGCCCAGCGGACGCGCAACCTCCAGCTGATCGAGGCCCTGCGTGAACAGAACGACCTGGGCACGGCCGCCCGCGCCATGGCCGAACGCGCCCACGCGGAGAAGGTGAGCTTCTTCGCAGCCGCCAGTCACGACCTGCGCCAGCCCTTGCATGCGCTGGGTCTGTACGCTCAGTTGCTGCGTCAGCAGGGAACGCCGGCGGGTGTCCAGCTGGTGTCGTCGCGAATCGTCGACTGCATTGCCGGGATGGAGCAGGTCGTCGACGAACTGCTGGAACTGGCCCGGCTCGACGCGGGTCGCGTGCCGCTGCGTCCCGAGACCGTGAGCCTGGCGCAGCTGCTGCGCGAGGCGGTTGCGGTCCACCAGCCGGTCGCCCGCGCCAAGGGCCTGCGCATGCAGGTCGAGCTCGGCAATGCGGCGGGCTGCTGGGTCCGGACCGACCCGCGGCTGGTGCGCCGCGTTTTGGCCAACCTGTTGTCCAACGCCGTGCGCTACACCGAGGTCGGCCAGGTCAGCACCCAGGCCACGCGCGACGGCGAGAACATCGTGATCGAGGTGCTCGACACCGGCATCGGCATCCCGGCGGACGAACTGCCGCGCATCTTCGAAGAGTTCTACCGGGGTGGCCAACCCGGCCGCGAAGCGCATCTCGGCCACGGCCTGGGTCTGGCCACGGTCAAGCGCTTGAGCGACTTGCTCGGCCTTGGCGTGACCGCAGACTCAACGCTTGGACAGGGCAGCCGCTTCAGCATCCGACTGCCGTCGGCCGCGGCGCCCACACCGACTGCGCCGACACCCCAGGCCATGACGCCGGGTCGGACCGCGAGCGTGGCGGGCGCGACACCCACCCAGGGCGACCTGCTGTTCGGCCGGCGGCTTTTGCTGATCGAAGACGACCTCGTCGCCGCAGACGCGATGGGCCTGCTGCTGCGCGAATGGGGTTGCCAGGTGTGCCACATGGAGAGCACCGCGGAAGCACTGGCGCAGGTGGACCGCGGCTACCGGCCCGAACTGGTGGTTGCGGATCTGCGGCTTGCGGTCGGCGACGATGGCTGCCAGGCCGCCATCGGCTTGCGCAACCGTCTGGGGGCCGGGCTTCCGGTGCTGCTGGTCTCGGGCGATGGCGACAGCACTCTGCTGGCCTGTGCGGCCAACGCCGGCCTGACCGTGCTGCGCAAGCCGGTGCGGCCGGTTCGCCTGCGGGCGTGCATGAACGAAGCCTTGGCTTCTGCGTGCCCCGCTGTGACCGCAGAGATCCCGTCGAATGCGGCCGCGGCCGTCGCCGGCGCGGTGGCGTGATGCCCTCAGCCCTGCGGCCTGAATTCCACGATCAGCACCGCCGGCACGCGGCCGTTTTCGTCGCGCGGGAGGCGCGCCGTGCGGTCGATCGCGCGCAGCACCGCATCGTCCCACGCCGGTACGCCACTGCTCTTGACGATCCGGCGCGAGACGATGGTGCCGCCCGGCGCCGCACGCACTTCGACCTCGGCCATCGGGTTGCCGGGCGGCAGGCCGCCGGGGGTCTTGATGTTCTCGCGGATCGCCGACACCAGCTTGGCGACGTAGCCCGCTGACGGTGCGGCCTCGCTGCTGGCGCTGCCGCCACGGCCCGTTGCCCCGGGCTGGGTTTCGATCTGACCGAGCATGCGCTTCAGGTTTTCCTCGCGCTGTCTGGCGATGCGTTCCTCCGCGGCCTTGGCTTCGGCTTGTTCGGCCGCAGCGGTGGCAGCAGCGGCGGCAGCAGCAGCCGCAGATGCGCGTTCAGCGGCACGCTTCTTCCTTTCGGCTTCGGCCTCGGCCACGCGTTGCTGCGCTTCGCGCTGCTGGGTCTCGCGCGCCTTCTGACGTTCCCGCTCGACTGCGATGTCGGCCTCGCGAGGGGCGGGGGCCGGAGCCGGTGCAGGTGTCGGGGCCGGCACCGGCGTTGGGGCCGGGGCGGGCGCTGGAGCCGGTGCCGGCTCGGGCGGCGGTGCGGGTGCCGACTGCGGCACGGCCGACCAGAGCTCCGCGACCACCACGACCGGTTGCTCCCGGTTCCATTGCACGCCGTGTGTCAGCGCCACCAGCAGGGCGGCGTGGGCGACCAGCGCCAGGGCCAGACCCCCTGCCAGCCCGTCCGGCGCACGCGGCAGCAGCGGGTCGGTGGCTCGTGCGCTCAGGGCCGTCATCGCGGCGGCTCAGCCCGTGGGTGCGGCCTGGCGTACCGAGAGTCCGACACGTCTGACCCCGGCCCGTTGCAGCGTGTCCATGGTGCGGACCACGGCCTCGTAGCGCACCCCTTTGTCGGCGCTGATGACCACCGGCACATCGGCATTGCCACGCTGGCGCTCCTGCACGCGCCGCGCCAGCTGGGCCAGCGTCACCGCGACCGGCTCCTCGTTGTCGGCGCGCACGCGCAGCCGCTCGTCGCTGCCGACGATGATCTCGATCACGCTCGCGGGCCGCTGCTGGCTCTTGCCCACGCTCGGCAGATCAACGACGCCGGTCGTGATCAGCGGCGCGGTGACCATGAAGATGATCAGCAGCACCAGCATCACGTCGATGAACGGGACCATGTTGATCTCGTTGATCGATCGCCGGCTGCGGCCAGCCCGGTGAAGGCTCGAGGCCATGGGCTCAGCGCGATCCGGTCACGGCCGGTGCGACGGTCGGGGACGGTTGCATCCCCGCGTTGCGCTGCAGGATGTTGCTGAACTCCTCGATGAAGGTCTCGAGCTGGATCGCGATGCGGTCGATGTCGCGTGCGAACCGGTTGTAGGCGATGACGGCCGGGATCGCCGCGAACAGGCCGATCGCGGTGGCGACCAGCGCCTCGGCAATGCCGGGGGCCACGCTGGCCAGCGTCACCTGCTGCATGTTCGACAGGCCGACGAAGGCATGCATGATCCCCCACACCGTGCCGAAGAGACCGACGTACGGCGACACCGAGCCCACCGACGCCAGGAAGGACAGCCGGCTTTCGACCACGTCCATTTCGCGCTGGAAGCTGGCGCGCATGGCCCGCCGCGCGCCGTCGAGCTGGGCGCCGGCATCGAGGCGCTTCTCGCGAAGCTTCAGGAATTCCTTCATGCCGCTTGCGAAGATGCGCTCCATGGGCACCGTCTTGGCCTTGGTCGCCACCGCAGCGTTCATTTCGGTCAGGCTGCGACCGCTCCAGAACTCATGCTCGAAGTCCTCGTTGCCACCTCGGACGCGCTTCAGGCCGATCAGCTTGGCAAAGATCACGGTCCAGCTCGCCAGCGACACCACGACCAGGCCGGCCATCACGAGCTGCACGACGAGGCTGGCTTGCAGGACGAGCGCGGTGATCGACAGGTCAGGGGTCATCGGTGAAAGGGGTTCGATTCAAGGCGGCGGGTGGCCGACGTTGGCCAGTGATTCGGGGATGCGGCGCGGCCTGAAGCTGGTCGCGTCGACGCAGCCGATGCGGATCTCGCCTTCGGCCACCAGCAGGCCATCGCGCAGCGCGCGCTGGCCGATGAGCATCGAGGCGCGGCCCTGTTCGCGAAGTTCAACCGTGACATCGAGCTCGTCGTCCAGACGTGCCGGCGCGTGGTAGCGCACCCGGGTGTCGCTGACGACGAAGATGGCATTGGTCGCTTCGCGCAGCGCCTGCTGCCCGTGTCCGAGGTCGCGCAACCACTCGGTGCGGGCGCGTTCGAAGAACTTCAGGTAATTGGCGTAGAACACCACGCCGCCGGCATCGGTGTCTTCCCAGTACACGCGCACGCGGTGCACGAAGGGCGGTGCAGTGGGAGTGGCGGCAAACGGCATGGACGGGCCGGGATCATAGCGGCGAGGCTCTCCGGCGGTCTGCGGTCGCACCTCTGGGCATGCGGCCTTGCGACCGACGGATCGGGCCGCATCGGACCGCATCAGACTGCATCGGACCGGATCAGGGGCGTGCCGGGCGCAGCCGCTGCCAGACCGGCGCCCAGGCCGGATGGCCGGCTTCCGAGCGGCTGAGTTGCAGTGTCGGATCGGCGGCGAGCGCGTCGCGGAAGGCGGCTTCGCATTCGGCCGTTCGACCGGCCGCGCAATGCATGAAGGCGAGCAGTTTCCAGGCGCTGGCCCGGTCGCGTGGGCTCGCCAGCGGGGCCTTCAGGGCCGCCTGCAGCCGCGCCTCGGCCTGTGTGTACTGCCCGTCGTCGTAGGCCTTCATGCCGTCGAACAAGGCACGTTCGGCGGGACGCTCCAGCAGGTCGGTGAGGCCCGGTGGAGGCGGCAACGGCGCCGCCGGGTGGGCTGCGGGTGGTGGTGCCATGCAGCCGACCAGCAGCATCGACAGGACCAGCATCGACACCGGGCCCGCCAGCCTCACCACGCGCTTCATGGCGTTGTCGCGAAGCGGTGTCGCACCAGAGCGGGCTGCTCGGCGCTGACACGCACCGTGGTCGCGTGGGCCGGGAAGTCGGAGTTGCGCACGACGATGCTGTGGCTGCCCAGCGGCAGCTCCAGGGTCGCCAGGGGCGGCGCGGTTCCGCGGATCTGGCCGTTGACCTCGATCTCGCCCCAGGGGCTGATCGCCAACTGCACGACGCCGGTGGCGGGTGCGGCCACGCTGGCTTCGGCCCCTTGCGCCACGCGCGCGGTGGCGGCAGCGGGACGCTCGGCACGGGCCGGTGGTGTCGGCGCGACCGGACGTGCGGGAGGACTCGCATCGGGGCTCGCGATCAATGCGGGCGCCGTCACAGCGGTGGCCAGGGTCTCCCCAGGAGCGGCGGTGATGGTGGCCGGGACCGTGGGGGCGTCGACGGCCGGCGCAGGAGCCGTTGCCTGCGGCGTCGGCCCGGTCGTAGCGGGGTTTGCATTGCGCTGGGACCAGAGAATGGCCGCGCCGGCCCATGCGGCCCCAAGCACCGCGGCGCCCAGGGCCCAGCGGCCGATGCGCCCCGGCGATTTGGCCCTGACCGGGTCCCCCGGACTGCCGTTGGCCGCGCCGTCATCGGCGCGTGCCGGATGGGTCTCGGCGAGCCAGCGCCTCAGCGCCTGCGACAGTTCCTGCGCCGTGGCGTAGCGCGCGGCGGGGTCGCGCGCCATGGCGCGGGCGGCAATCATCGACAGGGCTTCGGGGACATCGTGACGCAACTCGTGCGCCGGTGCCGGGTGACCGAGCTCGATCGCATTCCGGATCTGCTCGAGGTTGTCGCCGGAGAAGGCCTTGCGCCCGGCCAGAAGCTCGTAGAAGACGACCCCCAGCGCGTACAGGTCGGTGCGGGCGTCGATCCTGGACCGCGACCACTGTTCCGGAGCCAGATAGTGCGGCGAACCGGTGACCATGCCACCGAAACTGCTGGGCAGATCGCCAACGACGCCGTTCTCCTGAACCAGCCGGGAAATGCCGAAGTCCAGCACCTTGGGCTTGCCCCGTGCCGTGAGGTAGATGTTGGCTGGCTTGATGTCGCAGTGGATCACGCCGTGGGCATGCGCGTACGACAGCGCGTCGGCGATCCGGCGCACCAGTTGCGCAGCGCGCGCCGGGCTGGGACGCCAGCCGCCAGCAAGCGCGTCGCGCAGGTCACGCCCCTCCAGCCTTTCCATCGCGATGTACGCGCCGTAGGCGCTGAGCCCGGCATCGAAGACGGTCACGATGTGCGGGTGCGACAGCCGGGCGACCGCTCGCGCTTCGTCCAGGAACAGCCGGTCCAGCGTCGCGCGTTCGCCTGGTGTGGTGCCGAACTGCAAGGTCTTGATCGCAACCGTGCGCGACAGCACCGGATCCCAGGCCTCGAACACCTGGCCCAGGCCACCATCGGCGATGGTCCGCTTGACGGCGTAGCGGCCGATGCGCTCGACCACCGGGCGGGTGACGCCGTCGTTGCTCGCGCTGCGGGTCGGGGCCGAGTCGATGGCCGCCGGCTGGCTGTCCAGCCCCGGCTGCGAGTCGGGAGGCAGCGAGTCCACCGGCTGCGAGTCGAGGTTCAGAGGTTCGGAGTCGCTGGCCCAGGGCTCCGCCCCCGGTGGCAGGCTGGCCACCGTGGACATGAATTCGGTCGCGGGCACCTCACGTTGCTCACGGCCGCGGCGCGTAAAGAGTTGCACAGCCACAGTCCCGCCAGCTTATTCAATCGCGCGGCCTTGGAACTGCCGAATTGACCGGCTTTTGCCCCCAAGATGACGGATACCGGGCACCGTGCACGCCGGTGTGACCATTTCTGACGCTTGTTTCAGGCGCCAGGGGTGCCGGCAGGCGCCTCAGCCCAGGACGCGGCCGATGCGGTGCAGCGCGTCTTCCAGCCGCTCCAGGCTGCTCGCGAACGACAGCCGCAGGTGCCGCTCCGCATGCGCCGGACCGAAGTCGCGACCGGGCGTCAAGGCCACCTGCGCTTCGTGGATCAGGCGCTCGCAAAGCGCCCAGCTCGAGTCGGCGTGCCGCGACACGTCGGCCCAGGCGTAGAAGGCGCCGTCGGGTTGGACCGGCACCGGCAGGCCGAGCCGCTCGAGCGCCGGCACGACCACATCGCGGCGGGCCCGGAAGGCCTCGCGCCGGCGCTCGTACTCGGCGATCGACTCGGGCTCGAAGCAGGCCAGGGCGGCATGCTGGGCCAGGGTCGACGGGCAGATGAACAGGTTCTGCGCCAGCCGCTCGACCGGCGCCACCAGTGCGGGCGGCAGCACCAGCCAGCCCAGGCGCCAGCCGGTCATGCTGAAGTACTTGGAGAAGCTGTTCACCGAGATCACGTCGTCGCCCAGCGCGAGGGCCGATCGGCCAAAGCGCGGGTCGTAGCTCAAGCCGAGGTAGATCTCGTCGACGATGGTCACGCCGCCGCGCGCGCGCACCGCCGCAACGATGCGGGCCATCTCGTCGGCCGCGATCGAGGTGCCGGTCGGGTTGCTGGGGCTGGCCAGCAGCACGCCCCGGGTGGCCGTGTTCCAGTGGGCCTCGACCTGCGCGGCACTCAGCTGCCATCGGCTGTGGGCGTCGGCCGGCACCAGCACCGCGTGCGCATCGGTGGCGGCGACGAAGTGGCGGTTGCAGGGGTAGCTGGGGTCGGGCAGCAGGACCTCGTCGCCGCGCTCGAAGAGCGCCAGGCAGACCAGCTGCAAGGCTGCCGACGCCCCTGCCGTGAGCACGATGCGGCCAGGGTCCACCGCCAGGCCGAATCGGCTCGCGTACCAGGCTGAGATGGCCCCACGCAGAGCCGGCAGGCCGGTGGCCTGGGTGTACTGCGTGTGGCCCGCAGCCAGGCAACGTTGAGCCGCCTCCCGCACCCGCTCGGGTGCCGTGAAGTCGGGCTCGCCGATGTTCAGGTACAGCATCGACCGACCGCCGCGCGAAGGGTCGCAGGCCGGGCCTTGTGCAACCTGCTGCGCCAGCTTGGCGAACTCCATCACCCAGAAGGGCTCGATGCGGTCGAGCCGGGCCGCGGTGCGCGGCGCTGCTTGCGCGCCGGCGCTCACGCCGCCGGATCGGCTTCGCGGCCGGCCTCTTGCGCGACCCGGCGCTGGCCCTGGCGCTCGGACACCTCGATGGCCCGCCAGTGAACGGCGGCCTTGTCGAGCACGCCATTGACATACTTGTGGCCGTCGGTCCCACCAAAGGCCTTGGCCAGTTCGACCGCTTCGTTGATGGCGACGCGGTACGGCACTTCCAGGCACTTCGAGAGTTCGAACGCGCCGATCAGCAGGATCCCCCGCTCGACCGGAGAGAGCTGCGCCGTCGGGCGGTCGACATGACGCCGCAAGACGGCATCCAGCGCTTCGGCGTCGGCCATCACGCCGTGCAGCAAGGCGTCCAGGTGGGCCTGATCGGCCTTGGCAAAGCCCTCGAGTTCGCGTGCCTGGGCGACCACAGGGGCGGTTTCGGCGGCCAGCGGCGCGCCCGCCAGCAGCCACGGGTAGAGGGCCTGGAGCGCAAGCTGGCGGCTGCGGCGACGCGGCGCCATCGCGGGCTTGCGCGTCGGGCCCTGGGGCTTCAGCGTTGGTTCTGCGGGGGCGGAGCTCAAGAGAGGTCTTCCAGAAGGTTGGCCATCTCGACCGCCACCCGGGCGGCGTCGCGGCCCTTGTCTTCGGCGCGTGCCCAGGCCTGAGCCTCGTTTTCGACGGTCAGCACGGCGTTGGCGATCGGGATGCCGTGGTCCAGCGCGACGCGGGAGATGCCGGCGCCGCTTTCATTGGCCACGAGCTCGAAGTGGTAGGTCTCGCCGCGGATCACGCAGCCGATCGCGACCAGCGCGTCGTGCTCCTCGGCGTCGGCGAGCGCCTTCAACGCGAGTGGAATCTCCAGCGCCCCGGGCACGGTGACGTGGCGGATGTCGGCCGCGGCGACATCGAGCCGCACCAGCTCGGCCAGGCAGGCTTCGGCCATGCGCTGGGTGATGGCGTCGTTGAAGCGGGCGCGCACGATCGCCACACGCAGGCCTTCGCCGATCAACTCGCCGCTGGTGCCACGGTCGGCGTCTTGCATCGCAGGGTCTTTCGCAGGAAGTGGGCGCCGAGGGCGCGCCAGTTGGAGAGGATGGCCCGGACTAGGCCGCAGCGGCGACGAAAGCCGTCGCCTCAAGGCCAAAGCCGACCATGCTGGGCATGCGTCGTGGATTGCCCAGCAGACGCATGCGTTGTACGCCGAGCTGGCGCAGGATCTGCGCACCGGTGCCGTAGGTCCGCAGGTCCATTGCGGGCTTGGCGGCAGCGGTCGGAGCCGGCTTGCCCAGCCAGTGCGGCAGCAACTGTGCGGCAGCCGCATTGGCGTTCAGCAGCACCGCGACACCGCCTGGACGGGCGTCCTGCAGCGCCTGCAAGGCCGCCGGCAGCGGCCATGAGTGCCCGCTGCCCTGGGTGTCGAGCAGGTCCATCGCCGTGAACGGCTCGTGGACACGGACGGTGACCTCGTCGCCGGCTTTCCAGTGTCCGCACGACAGCGCCAGGTGCACGCCGCCCGCTCGGTCGCTGAAGACATCGCAGCGGAACTCGCCTTGCGCCGTGACCAGCATCCGGCTGCCCAGGCGCTCGATCAGGGTCTCGTTGCGGCTGCGCCAGCCGATCAGGTCGGCAATGGTGCCGATCTTCAGTCCGTGGGTGGCGGCAAAAGCCTGGAGTTCTGGAAGACGGGCCATCGTCCCGTCGTCGTTCATGACTTCGCAGATCACGGCTGCCGGAAGCAGGCCGGCCATCGCGGCCAGGTCGCAGCCGGCTTCGGTGTGGCCAGCGCGAACCAGAACGCCGCCGTCTTGCGCCTGCAGCGGGAAGATGTGGCCGGGCTGGACCAGGTCGCTGGCCTTGGCGTCGCGCGCGACTGCGGCTCGTACGGTGCGCGCACGGTCGGCCGCCGAGATGCCGGTCGTGACGCCGCTGGCGGCCTCGATGCTGACCGTGAACGCGGTGCCGTGCACGGTGCCGTTCTGGGCCGCCATCGGCGGCAGCTTCAGGTGCTCGCAGCGCTCCCGGGTCAGGGTCAGGCAGATCAGGCCGCGGGCGTGCCGGGCCATGAAGTTGATCGCCTCGGGGGACACGTGCTCGGCTGCCAGAACCAGGTCGCCTTCGTTTTCGCGGTCTTCCTCGTCGACCAGGATGACCATGCGTCCTGCGGCCAGCTCGGCGACGAGTTCGGGAATCGGTGCGATCAACATGGTCCCGGATTGTAGGAGGGGGTGTCCAGGGCGAAGGGTCGCGTGCACGACAGCGTGGACACAAGAGAAACAGCCCGCCGAAGCGGGCTGGACCGGTCTTGAGCCCGCGATGGCGGGCTCAACGGGCGACTCAGGCGCGGCGGCGCATGGCCATCAGGCCGAGTGCAGCCGCGGCAAGGGCCAGCGTACCGGGCAGGGGAACCGGATTCGGATCCGCACCTCGGACCGCGCCAGTGACGACACCGTCGATGCCGAACGCGTCGTTGCGGAGGTCGGCGCTCACCATCAGTCGGTTGTAGCTCGCGCCGGTGCTGTCGGTGAATCCGAAGAAGGCCAGGCCGCCCGACGGTGCCTGCCCGTTGAGTTCGCCGCTGATGTTGAAGACCTTCTGGGTGCCGTCGACGGCGTACAGCGTGAAGACGATGTCGGTCTCGAAGTCGCCCAGGTCGGACATGAAGAAGCCCAGCGCGTGCAGAGGATTGGCGCTGAAGTCCCAGGTCATCGTCGAGCTGCGCATCTCGGCCCAGGCCTGGCCGTCAGTCGCAAATCGACCCGCGGCGGGGTTGTTGTTCGCGAGCAGACGGTCGTCAGGATCGAGATCAAAAGTCTTCTCGCCGTAGGTCCCGGTGGCCGTGAAGCTGGTGAACGGGAACCCGACGTTCGTGCCTTCGAAACCGTAGGTGGACTGGTTGAGCAGGTTGGCCGCGAAAGCGTCCCGCTTGGTCTTGGCGTCACCGGTGATGGAACCACCGGGTATCGGGGTGAACCCGAAGAAGCTGGAGAATTCCCCGACGTCCTTGACCGGGTCGGCGTACGCTGTGCCGGTCAGCGTGGCGCCTACAAGCAAGGCGGCGAAGAAGGGGCGAGCAAGCCGGTTGTTCATTCAAGGGCTCCAAAAAACTGTTGTCGGACGCTTCAGGATCGCGAAGCGCCCTTTCGTCTGAATCGTTAGCAAAGAGCGTACCGCCTTTCAGATCCCTTTCCAATCAGGCACTTGCGTCAACTGCCCCCGTGAACGGGGGGCCGGCGGTGTCAAGAATTCCGACACCTGTGACGATTGGTACAGGCCCTGGATCCGTCGCGGATTCAGCGTCGACGCAAACGGACTCGAAGGTCGTTGCCGACAGGCGCCGAGTCCTGGATGCGCCAAGGCGGCGGATCGCTCAGGGCCTCTTCGCCCATGCTCATCAGTGCGTTCCGGCCTTGGCCAAGCAGCCTCGGAGCGAGGTAGATCAGCCACTCGTCGACCAGTCCGGCATCCCGGAAGGCTCCGCTCAGGGTGGGACCCGCTTCGACATGGAGTTCATTGACGTGTTCGTCACCCAGCAAACGGACCAGTGTCGGCAGGTCCAATCCGCCGCTCGGGCCGACGGGCAGCGTTCGGTGGTGCACCAAGCCGCCATCCCGCCGCTGCCAGGGGTTCAGGGGGTTGGCCCCCGGCTTTGTGAAGACCGTGACGTCGCTGCCACCTTCGACGTGCAGCAGCCGGGCCGACGCTGGCAGGCGGGCATCACTGTCCAGCACCACCCGGGGCGGCTGTCGGCGAATGGCGCGGCCTCGCACGTCCATTCGCGGGTCGTCGGCGAGTACGCTGCCGATTCCAGTCAGCACGGTGCCGGCGCGGGCCCGCCAGGCATGGCCATCGGCGCGGGCCGCCTCTGACGTGATCCACTGGCTTCGTCCGTCGGGCAACGCCGCCCGGCCGTCCATCGACGTCGCCAGCTTGGCTCGCACCCACGGCCTGCCCGTCCGTACGCGGTGCAAGAAGCCGATGTTCAGCTCGGTGGCAGCCGTGACCAGCGCCTGAGCCTCAGGGGCTGGGTCCAGCTCCGCGACCACAACCTCGATGCCGGCGCGGCGCAATTGCTCGATGCCCTGGCCATCGACGGCCGGGTAGGGGTCGCGCAGCGCGATGACGACCTTGGCGATGCCCGCGGCGATCAAGGCATCGGTGCACGGGGGGGTCCGCCCGTGGTGGCAGCAGGGCTCGAGAGTCACCCACGCCGTAGCGCCTGACACGCCACTGGCCCCGTGGGCGGCGGCCGCGCGCAGCGCCATGACTTCGGCATGCGGCCCGCCGGCCTGCTGGCTGTGGCCGACGCCAAGCACGCGACCGTCCCGGTGGCCGATCACACACCCAACCCGCGGGTTCGGGTCGCTCAGGCCGATTGCGTTTTCGGCTTGGCAAAGCGCATCGCGCAGGCGTTGCAGGTCCAGGGGCGAAAGCATGGTCAAGGCGTGAGCTTGCCGCTGCGGCGCCTGCGAATCCGCCCGACCCGCGGCGGTTGCTCAGTTCGGGGGTTGGTGGTGCCAGACCCTTGGACCGGCCGCATTGGTGAGGTTGCAGCCGTTCGTAGGCACGGTATTGGCGCCAGTCGTAATGACCAGATTCTGGTTCAGCAGATTCCGGTTCACGGAATCCTGGAACGACACGCCGCTCTCGATCCGGGTGACCGGGAAGAAGCGGCAGACCCGGTACTCGGCAGCGGCGCCTCCGATGGTGAAGCCCGGCAGGTCCACCCGCAGCGATCCGGACCAACCTCTGCCGTCGAATGCATAGACGACGCAGTAGTACTCGAAGACATTGCCGTTCTTGGATACGAAGCAAGTGTCTGTTCCGACCAGGGGCTCGGTGCGGTCGACGGCAACCTCAGGCGCAACCGGAGGCGCATCGGTTGCGACGCGCATCTCGTTGGCTCGGGTCAAGGCGGTCGCGGAAGGTGTCAGGTAAAAGCGGATGAAGCCCTGCATCAGCAGGAAGAAGTCCGAGCCGCAGTTGGCGACCGTCAGGTCCGCTTCGTCGACCGTCTCGGTCGTCTGGGCCGGGGTGACGCAGCGCTGCATCAGGCCGGACAAGTTGTTGAACACGAGTGCGACGCGGTCGCCACCGCTTTGTCCAGGGGGGACCAGAACGCTCCGGCCCTCGCTGATCTGACGCGCACCTTGCGGCACGGTGACACTTCGGCCGAAGGCCGGGCGCGACCAGATGCCTGCAGGGGCCGCGACGCCAACGGCGCGCAACGCCGGATCGGCCTCGGCGATCATGCTCGACAAGCGCACTTCCTGGGGCTTGTCGTCGGGGTTGTCGGGGTCGCTGACGCGATCCCACCACTGCACCGTCACCAGGACATGCTTGCGCTGCGGGCGCTGAGTGCCGGCCACGTCGGCTTCCTCGCGCGCCCATCGCCTGACCGTGAACGTGGTGTTGGCGCGCGACACCGTGAAGCTGTCCTCGGTCACGATGTCTTCGTAGGCCATTCGCCTTCCGTCAGCGGTGGTGTCGAGAACGCTGTAACCGCGCCACTCCTCGATCTGGTCCTGGGCGATGCGCAGGGCCTCGCTGCGCTGGCGCGAAACGTCGCCATTCAGCCGCAGCGTGCCGATGGTCCCGACCACCGCCAGCATGCCGAAGCCCATCACGGCCAGCGCAACCAGCGCTTCGATCAGCGCAACGCCGCGCTGGCCACGCCCGGGGCGGTTCGACAAGGGGGTGGGCTTCATTCAGCGTACCAGTCGCGCCAGCCCGCAGGCACACGGGCATAGCTGCCGGCGCGGGTGCGCAGGAAGTTGAAGACGCCAAGCGCCTGGGCGTCCGAATAATCCACCTGCAACTGCGGCAGGCTGGCGCCCGCCACCACGCTGAAGTTGCCTTCGCCGATGATGGCTCCGCGGATGGAGACGCTGCCGTCCACGGTCCAGATCCAGTCGGCGCTGCGGCCGTAGATCACACCCCAGAAGTCGACGCCGCTTCTGGCGTCGACCGGCCCTTCGACCACCAGCATCAGAGGCCCCCGAGCCGCAGGCTGTGAGCCGTTGGCAACGTTGTTCTGTTCGCCGAGGTCCTCGTCGAGCAGCAGTCCGCCGCCACCGGTGAGCCAGATCGGCGAGCCCGGGTTGCGCGCTGCTTCCGTCTTGACTTTGGCGGCCGAGCAGACGCTGCTGCAGTCCAGGACGACAACGGCAGGTTGGCGGCGGTACTGATCGGGTGTCATGCCCAGGTGAAGCACAAAGAATCGATCCGCGCTGCTCAGGCCCGCAGGCGGAAAGGCAGCGGCATTGATCGCGGCGGGTACCAACGTGGCATCGTTCTGCGCGACGCTGGCCAGTCCAGGCGTTCCGGGCATCGAAACCGGGTCCAGGTTGGCCGTCGCGACCGTGCCCCCTGCGACCACGGTGAATCCGTTGCTGACCGCCACGCGGTTTGCACGGATGGCCACCTGGGGATCGTTGATCAGTCGCACCGAAGCCCCGCCGGCAAACCCGCCGGCCGGCAGTGCGTTGACGTTGCCGCCAACGGTCAGCGCGGAACTGGGCTGGGTGCGCAACGCCGGTCGCAAGGCCACATGGGCGTAGATCGCAGAAACCGAACTGCTGGCATCGGCGGCCGGCGTGGATCTGAAGCAGGCCCCGGTTTGTGAACATCCGATCGAGATGATCCGGATCGCCGTGCGCGGGAGCGGGTCTTGATCAACGTTGGCGGCTGTGTCGACGGCGAACGACACGGTGAATGCCGGTGCCGGCTGGTTACCCGCCGGACGCGACGGGGGATCGACGGCCACGTTGCGCTGTCCACAGGTGCAGTTCCAGGCGATCGAGTCGGGATCGCCCCCGCTGAAGACGCACCGCACCCGGATCGACGTGTTGTCCGTGTTGTTCAGTGCCGTCACGGCTCCGTTGGGCAGGCCGGTCGCAGCAACGGTGCTCGCGATGCGCAGATACCGGTCGCGGAACGTCCGGTGGGCATCGTCGTCTTCGGTCGTCGACGGCTTGCAGGTGTTGTCGGTCAGCCCGGAGTTGAGCTGCGCGAGCGTCCATTCGACCCCGGCCTCGGCGGCCTCGAAAGCCTCGGTCGCCCGCAACTGATTGCTCGACGTGCGCTGATCGAAGATGAGGCTGCGGTTGCTGTAGGCCGCCACCATCGCAACCAGGAAGAAGAGCACCATGACGACCGCCAGGGTGGCGGCGCCGCGCGCAGGCGCACGATTCCGCCACCGGGAGGGACCGGAGGATGCGGCAGTGTGCAGGAGTGACGCCATGGTCTAGTTGGGCAGGGTCGGGCAGGCTTGGTTGTTCTGACCTTGCTGGCCGGGAAAGACTTCGAACGACGTGGTCAAGGACCGGGTGGCCACACTGGTGCTCAAGCTGCGTCGGACGGTCCCATCGCGCAGCGACTCGCCCTCGATGCTCAGTGTGTATTCCTGCGGCCTGGCGCGTGGCCAGCAGTCGGTGGTGCCGTCCGGGCAAAGATATGGGCACGGGATGATGTGCGGCTCCAGGTTGTCCGACCGTTCACGCCCGCCGGCTCTCTTGGTGTCGATCGAGAACTTGGTGATCTTGACGCTGAGGGGGTCGGTCAATTCCTGCCAGACCCCAGCGCCGCCATCTGGAATCAGCATCTTCACGGTGTCGTTCTCGAGCTTGAAGCCGAAGCCCTCCTCGCCGGGTCCGCGCCGGTACCGGATCGAAATGCTGCTGGCATCGCCAGGGGTCAGGTCCGCGGCCATTCCGTCGGTCGCGTTGGTCTGCAACTGCCCCGTCGAGTACCAGAGGCCGAAGCCTTCGATGACACTGGCGCTGCTGCGGCGCAGTTCGCGCGTGACCACTTCCGCGGCGGTTCGCAGATCCTGATCGAGCTGGGTTTCAAGCAACACCTGGCGGGTGCTGCCCAACTGCGCCGTCACCATGGTCGTCGCGGCCGCAACCACCAACAGGCCGACAGCGATGCCGACCATCAGCTCGACGAGCGAAATACCCCTGGACAGCAGACGCCTGGCTTCGGTTCTCATGGTGTCGGTCTGTGCACTAGGGGCACTGCTTCAGGCCGAGGTTCGTTCCGCCGACCTGGCAGGAACTCGGACGGCCGGCGACACCCATCATCATCAGGATCTCGCCTCCTCGTGAACCCTTGATGCGAAATCCGTACTCGGTCGGCTTGGTCTGGCCGAAATCGTTGACCAAGACCTCCAGGCCCCCGGAGGCCCGGTTGAAGTAAACGAAGTCGGGTGCGCCGTCCTTGTAGAGCGACACGGTGACACCCGTGCTCCGAGGCACGCGAACGACGCCCAACAGCTTGGCCTCTGCGTGCAAGCAGATCGCCTCGTTGTCCGGTCGGCCGCAGTCGCATCCCTCCGGCGGGGTCCTGGTGAAGCTGGTGTTCAGCGCGAGGAGGTAGCAGGTCTGGCTGTCGTTGCTGCCAGGTTTCACGAAGCCTGGCGCGTTGCGCGACAGGGTTTCCATGCGCGTGAGCTGCATGGCCGCCACCAGTTCGTCGTGCACGGACTTCAGGCGCTGGCGCTCGATCTGCTCCATGAACGACGGCACCGCGAAGGTCAGGATCAGTGCCGCGATCACCACCGTGATCATCAGCTCGGTCAAGGTAACGCCACGTTGGCGACGGTCCGGGCGCATCAGCGGCTCCAGCACTTGTGCTGATTGGTCTCGTCGAGCGCGCCGGCGCTCGCGCCCGAGCGATAGGTCAGGATGGAGCGCTCGACCTGGATCTGCAAGCGGACGCAGTTCGTGTCGCTGGCCTGGGCCTTGCCGGTTTCGGCCGTTGCCGTGACCGTGTAGCCGACATCGTCGTTGCCGCTGATCGCCAGCTTGTAATAGCCCGACGGGCTGGAGTACTCGCCGACCTTGAGATCCGTGAACGAGTTGCTGTAGGTGTCGTGGTTGGAGCGCCAGCGTTCCTGGGCCAACTGCACGGCGGCAATGGCGGCAACGCCTTCGGCGCGCCGGTTCTTCGCGATGGCCGAGGTGTAGGCCGGGTACGCCACTGCCGCCAGCAAGGCAATGACGACCAGAGCAATCATGACCTCGATCAGCGTGAAGCCACGACGACCAGACCGATGTGGGGTTGCAGGACGCTGTCGCATGGCTGGCGATTATTCGAGTTCGGAATCGAAGTGGGTGATTTGGCGGAAACCGCTCGTCGCCGTTCGCGGGCCGCTTGTCCGGTTTCAGGACCATCCCCCCCAGAACAAAGGGGCCGGCCTGTGGCGTTGCCCACCACGACAACGGCGCTTTGCCGCCCTATGATCCGGGCTCCCTCGGCCATCACCGGCCTCAAGGACACCCGATGAAGACCGCCATCCGACCCCCTTGCAGCCTGCGGGCTGCCGCCTGCTGATCCGACGATCGGCAAGGGGTGTCGCCCGTTCGGCGGCACCCTCCGTGGACCTGTGCCCCGGCCGTTGAAGGCCAATCGCGGGGACAGGTTCGGGTGGACTGACGTGTACAGGGAGAGAGGTTCCCCGTGTTCCAACGATTCGAGCGCCTGGTCGCGCCGTACCCCGAGGCTTTGCCACCTCCGCCGCCCAGGAAACTCCTGGCCTTCATGTGGCGCAACAGTTAAGGCCTGCGCGGCTGGCTGCTGCTGCTGACGCTGCTGACAGCGGCCATCGGCGCCTTTGAGGCGCTGCTGTTTTCGATGATGGCGCACATCATCGATCTGCTCGGCAAGACGCCACCGGCGAGCTTCTTCTCGGCCCATGGCGGCACGCTGTGGATGCTGGGTGGCGTGCTGCTGCTGAGCATCGCGTTCGCGGCGTTGCAGGCACTGGTCAAGTACCAGGGCATCTTCGGCAACTTCCCGATGCGGCTGCGCTGGAACTTCCACCGCCAGATGCTCGAGCAGAGCATGTCGTTCTACCAGGACGAGTTCGCCGGCCGCATCGCGACCAAGGTGATGCAGACGGCGCTGGCGGTGCGCGATGTGTGGCTGATCGTTGCCGACATCCTGATCTACGTCGCGATCTACTTCGTCACCATGGTCGGCATCGTCGGCGCGTTCGACGCCTGGCTGGTGACACCGTTCCTGATCTGGCTGGTCCTCTATGCGGTGGCGCTGTGCTTCTTCGTGCCGCGACTGGGTCGCGTCGCGCAGGCACAGGCCGACGCGAGGTCGCTGATGACAGGGCGAATCACCGACGCGTACACCAACATCGCGACCGTCAAGCTGTTCTCGCACTCGCAACGCGAGGCGGGTTTTGCGCGCAATGCGATGCAGGAGTTCATGGTGACGGTGCACGGCCAGATGCGCCTGGTCACCGGCTTCGAGATCGTGAACCAGACGCTGTCGGTGCTGCTGATCGGTGGCAGTGCGCTGGGCTGCCTGGTGCTGTGGCAACAAGGGCAGGTCGGTGTCGGCGCGTTCGCTGCGGTCACGGCGATGGCCATGCGGTTGAACGGCATCTCGCACTGGATCATGTGGGAGATGAGTTCGCTGTTCGAGCACATCGGCACCGTCGAGGACGGCCTGCAGACGCTCTCGCGGCCGCGAGCGGTGCTGGACTCCCCGGCGGCTCAGGCACTGGTGGTGCCCAAGGGCGAGGTGCGCTTCGAGGACGTCAGCTTTGCCTACGGCGGCAGCAAACCGGTCGTGCAGGGCTTGAACCTGACGATCCGGCCGGGCGAGAAGATCGGTCTGGTCGGCCGTTCAGGCGCTGGCAAGAGCACGGTCGTGAACCTTCTGCTGCGGCTGTATGACCTGCCGAAGGCGGGTGATGGTGCTGCCGCAATGGCCGGCGGCCGCATCCTGATCGACGGCCAGGACATCGCGTGCGTGACGCAGGAGAGCCTGCGCCGGCAGGTCGGCATGGTGACCCAGGACACCTCGCTGCTGCATCGGTCGGTGCGCGACAACATCGTCTATGGCCGGCCCGACGCGACCGAAGCCCAGATGGTGTCGGCGGCCGAACGTGCCGAAGCGACCGAGTTCATCCAGGGCTTGAGCGACCCGAAAGGCCGCAAGGGTTTCGACGCCCACGTCGGCGAACGGGGCGTCAAGCTGTCGGGCGGGCAGCGCCAGCGCATCGCGATCGCCCGTGTGATGCTGAAGGATGCACCGATCCTGCTGCTCGACGAAGCGACGAGTGCGCTCGACAGCGAGGTCGAGGCGGCCATCCAGGCGTCCCTCTACAACCTGATGGAAGGCAAGACCGTGGTCGCGATCGCCCACCGGCTGTCGACCATTGCGGCGATGGATCGCCTGGTCGTGATGGACAAGGGGCAGATCGTCGAGACCGGCAGCCACTCGGAATTGCTTGCGCAAGGGGGCATCTACGCCCGGCTCTGGGCTCACCAGAGCGGTGGTTTCCTCGGCGAGGAGGACGGCGACGCGACCATGGTGGGCGCCGCCGACGCCACGCCGAGGCCGGCGACTCGTGCCGCGGCCTCAGTGCAGCACGAGATCCAAGGGTTGCCGCTCCTCGGCGACGATTGAAGCCATGGGCTCGGTGTCGGGCCAACCCTCTGGCGACGCAGCCTTGGCTGACGCCGGCGCTGCGGGTCTGGCGGCGTGGGCCAAGGTCGAGTCGACCAGGGTCCGCCGCCGTTCGGGCTCGCCCGGCGTTGCCGGAGCGGGCGACCCGGTGGCCGCAACCGGCAACTCCCCAGGGGCCGGGCACGACGGCAGGAACGGCCGCTCCAGTTCCTGCGCGTTGGCCATGAGCGCCTCGCGGGCGAGTTGTTCGGTGACGCTGCGCTGCATGGCCTCCCAGCCGGCAATCGCCAGTGCGATGGCCAACAGGCTGCCCACGAGCAGGACCATGGAGGTGACGAGGATGTCCATGGCTTGGGTTTCGGTCCCGCACGCCCAAGCTTGAGACCCCGACGTCCCGCCGCGGTGTCGCAAACCGTGCGCTTGTTGTGCAGGACTGCAATCCCCCGCGCTGCGCCGGCTTGGTGCCATGCGGGGACAATCCGCGGGTTGCCAAACGCCCGTCGCTGGACGCCTTCTTCGTGACCGCCGAAACCCTTGCTTCGCTGACCCCGGCCCCCGCCGTGCCCAAGGCCTTGGGCCAATGGCGGCCGTACTGGGCCAAGCGGCTCGGCCCGGTGCCGTTCCTGCCGACCACCCGCGACGAGATGGTGCAGGTCGGCTACGACGAGTGCGACATCGTGATCGTCACCGGCGATGCCTACGTCGACCATCCGAGTTTCGGCATGGCGGTGATCGGGCGAGTGCTTGAGGACCAGGGCTTTCGCGTCGGCATCGTGGCCCAGCCCGACTGGCAGTCGGCCGACGCGTTCAAGGCGCTGGGCCGGCCCAAGCTGTTCTACGGCGTCGCGGCCGGGAACATGGATTCGATGATCAACCGCTACACCGCCGACCGCAAGGTGCGCAGCGACGACGCGTACACACCCGGCGGCGCCGGCGGGCGAAGGCCTGACCGGGCGACCCTGGTCTACACCCAGCGCTGCAAGGAAGCATTCCCCGACGTTCCGGTGGTCATCGGCGGCATCGAGGCCAGCCTGCGCCGCATCGCCCACTACGACTACTGGCAGGACAAGGTCCGCCGTTCGATCCTGGTCGACAGCAAGGCCGATCTGCTGGTCTACGGCAACGCCGAGCGGGCGATCGTCGAGATCGCCCACCGGCTGGCCCGCCGCGAACCCGTGGACCAGATCGACGACGTGCGCGGTACCGCCTTCATGGTCAAGTCGGCGCGCCCGGGCTGGTTCGAGCTCGACTCGACCGAGGTCGACCGACCCGGCCGGATCGACGAGCACATCAACCCCTACCTGACGACGCAGGAGGTGGCGGCCGCCAAGGGCGCGGACTGTGCCAAGGGCGAGGCGCCGCCCACTGAGGCCGGTGTCCCGTCAGGCATGCCTGCTCTTGCCACCGTGGCCATGCCGGTGTCGCTGAAGAAGCCGGCCTCCGGCGCGCTGAAACTGCCGCCGCGCGAGCAGACCGTGGTCCGGCTGCCGGCCTACGAGCAGGTCAAGGCGGACCCGGTGCTGTATGCGCACGCCAACCGTGTCCTGCACCTCGAGACCAACCCCGGCAATGCCCGCGCGCTGGTCCAGCGCCATGGCGACCGCGACCTCTGGATCACGCCACCGCCGATCCCGCTGACCACGGCCGAGATGGACCGCGTGTTCGACCTGCCCTACGCCCGCAGCCCGCACCCGGTGTATGCCGACGAGCAGGGCAGTCACGACGGCGCGACCAAGATCCCGGCCTGGGAGATGATCCGCTTCAGCGTGAACATCATGCGCGGCTGCTTTGGCGGCTGCACCTTCTGCTCCATCACCGAGCACGAAGGCCGCATCATCCAGGGCCGCAGCGAGGACTCCATCGTGCGCGAGATCGAGGCGATCCGCGACCGCGTCAAGGGCTTCACCGGCGTCATCAGCGACCTCGGCGGGCCGACCGCCAACATGTGGCGCATCGGCTGCAAGAGCCCCGCGATCGAAGCGGCCTGTCGCAAGCCGAGTTGCGTCTACCCCGGCATCTGCCCGAACCTGAAGACCGACCACGGCCCGCTGATCGCGCTGTACCGGCGCGCACGCGGACTGCCGGGGGTCAAGAAGATCCTGATTGCCAGCGGCCTGCGCTATGACCTGGCCGTCCGGAGTCCTGAGTACATCCAGGAACTCGCGACCCACCATGTCGGTGGGTACCTCAAGATCGCGCCCGAACACACCGAGGAAGGGCCGCTGTCGCGCATGATGAAGCCCGGCATCGGTGCTTACGACCAGTTCAAGAAACTGTTCGACGAGGCCAGCCGTGCCGCGGGCAAGAAGCAGTTCCTGATCCCGTACTTCATCGCCGCGCATCCCGGCACCCGCGACGAGGACATGATGAACCTCGCGCTGTGGTTGAAGAAGAACGGCTTCAAGGCCGACCAGGTGCAGACCTTCTATCCAAGTCCGATGGCCACGGCCACGGCCATGTACCACACCCAGCTCGACCCGCTTCGTGGCATCAGCCGCGACGTCGGGCCCGGCCGCCGGGCCGAGCGCGTGGACATCGTGAAGGGCGAGAAGCGCCGCCGGCTGCACAAGGCCTTCCTGCGCTGGCACGACCCGGCCAATTGGCCACTGCTTCGCGAAGCGCTGAAGGACATGGGCCGTGCCGACCTGATCGGCAACGGCAAGCACCAGCTGATCCCGACCTGGCAGCCCACGGCCGACGAGGGCTATGCCAGTGCCCGTCGCAAGAACAGCACGGGCGCCGGTGCCCGCCGCTCGGCGGTGACCGAAGGCCGGATCCTGACCCAGCACACCGGCCTGCCGCCGCGCAAGACGCGCTGAAACGTCGCCTGCGACGGCTTGGCAGGCCCCGCAGTTGCGGGGGTGTACGGCCCAAACCGGGGTCGTCCCCATCACGTGGCGCCGGCGGCGCGTGATAACTTGGCGAAGCCTTGACACACGAGCCCGCTGGAGACACGACATGACCCGCTCTTTCCGCCTATCCCTAGCCGCGACCGCCCTGGCCGCCGCTTTTGCGTCCACCGGCGCCCACGCGTTCAGCAACGCCTACTTCTTTGGCGACAGCCTCTCGGACACCGGCAACATCTACGCCGCGACGGGCTTCACAACGCCGGGCGCGCCGTACTTCAACGGTCGCTTCTCCGACGGCCCGGTCTGGGTCGAGTACCTGGCCGCCGGGATCGGCCACGCCGGCGCTTCCACGGCCAGCCTGCTGGGCGGCAACAACTTCGCCTGGGGCGGCGCGCGCACCGCCGGGGGATCGATCCCGAGCCTGCTGGCCCAGGTGGGTGGCTTCACCGGTGCCATCCCGGCAGCCGATCCGAATGCGCTCTACGTGGTCGTCGCCGGTGGCAACGACATGCGCGACGCCCGCAGCGGCAACCCGGATCTGATCGACGATGTGGCGATTGCCGCCACCAACAACCTGAAGGCGGCGGTGGGCCTGCTGGCGGCCAAGGGCGCCAAGAACGTGCTGCTGGCCAACCTGCCGGATCTCGGCCAGACGCCCGAAGCCCTCGGCCTGGGACTGGTGGCCGTGTCGACTCAGGCCACCAACGAGTTCAATGCCCGCATCGGCGGGGTCGTCACCCATGCCCAGAACCTGGGCATGACCGTGAGCTTCCTCGACCTGGCCGGCCTGGGGAACATGATCCGCAACGATGCGCTGAACAACGGCGGTGCGGTCTACGGCATCACCAACGTGTTCACGCCTTGTGGCACCTTCCAGGGCTCGTTCGGCATTTCGTGCAACGTGTCGCAGTTCTCAGACGCGCTGCACCCGTCGGCGCGTGCGCATGCCCTGGTCGGTGCGGCCGCGGTGGCCGTGGTGCCCGAGCCGGCAACCTACGGCCTGATGGCCCTGGGCCTGCTGGCCGTGGGTGCCGTCGCGCGCCGCCGGGCCTCCTGAAGGCAGAGGACGGCCGTCTGTCGGAAAGCCGCTGACGCGCCAATTCGACACGATCCGACCCGCTCCTTGGCGGGCTTCCACGTGCGCCGGTGAACCGACCGGCGCACAGTGGCGTTCTCGGGTCACGTCACTCTGCTTCGTCCTGCCACCATGTCCACGCCCATGTCGCTTGCCCTCCCGGCCGCCGCAGAGCCGGGCTTCGAGTTGCGGTTCGAGTCGCTGTTCAACCCCGGTCGCGCGCTTGCTTTCCCGTGCGACGAGTTCGGGCGGGTCGTGATGGACCATCTCGCGCCGCGGGCCTTGCAGAACTATCTCTATGCCCGCGCTGTGGTCGGCCGCGAGTTCGCGATGCCGGCCGTCGTGCGCCAGGTGTGCTGCTGATCGGGGCTCGCACGTCGACCTGACGCGTCCCCGACCTTTGTCCCCTGGCGCCGTGGACAATCCGGCGCCATGGCTGCTTCCTCTCTGCTGGCTCTGATCGACGACATCGCCACCGTCCTCGACGACGTGGCCATCCTCTCCAAGGTGGCGGCCAAGAAGACCGCCGGGGTGCTGGGTGACGACCTCGCACTCAATGCCCAGCAGGTCGCCGGCGTCAAGGCCGAGCGCGAGATTCCGGTGGTCTGGGCGGTGGCCAAGGGCTCGATGCTCAACAAGGCCATCCTGGTGCCCGCGGCTCTGGCGATCAGCGCGTTTGCGCCCTGGCTGATCAAGCCGCTGCTGATGCTCGGTGGCGCCTTCCTGTGCTACGAAGGGGCCGAGAAGCTTGCCCATCGATTCCTGCACAGCAAGGACGAGGAAGCCCAGCACCGTGCCGACCTGACCCAGGCGCTGGTCGACCCGACGGTGGACCTGGCGCAGTTCGAACGCGACAAGATCAAGGGTGCGGTCCGGACCGACTTCATCCTGTCGGCCGAAATCATCGCGATCACGCTGGGTACCGTCGATGGCCAGGCCTTCGGCACCCAGGTTGCCGTGCTGGTGGGCATCGCGGTCGCGATGACGGTCGGGGTCTACGGTCTGGTCGCCGGCATCGTCAAGCTCGACGACTTCGGCCTCTGGCTCAGTCGCACCAGGCATGCCGTGCTGCAGGCCTTGGGTCGGGGCCTGCTGCGCCTGGCGCCCTGGCTGATGAAGGCCCTGAGCGTGGCCGGTACCGCGGCCATGTTCATGGTCGGCGGCGGCATCCTGGTCCATGGCTGGCCGGCACTGCACCATGGCATCGAAACCCTGATGGGCGGCTTGACCGGGGCCGTTCAGTGGCTGGCGTCGACCCTGGCCGAGGCCGGGGTCGGCGTGCTGGCCGGGATCGTGGTGCTTCTGCTGGTGACCGCGGTGCAGCGGTTGCGTCGGTCGTCGCCGCCCGCCTGACCGGGCACGGCCGGCTTCAGGGCGTCGGCAGAACGCCCAGCAGTTCGACCTCGAAGACCAGGGTCGAGCCGGGCGGAATCAACCCGTCGCCGACATTGCGCTCGCCATAGGCCAGGTTGGGTGGGCAGGTCAGCTTGGCGCGGCCACCGACCTTCATCTTCTGCACGCCTTCGGTCCAGCACTTGATCACGCGGTTCAGGCGGAACATCGCCGGCTGGCCGCGCTTGTGCGAGCTGTCGAACTCGCGCCCGTCCGGAAAGGTGCCGCGGTAGTGCACCCGCACGGTGTCGTTCGGACCTCCCGGAGAGGCCCCGCCGCCAGCCTTCAGCACGCGGTAGACCATGCCGGACTCGGTGCGCTCGGCGCCCGGTTCGGCGGCGGCGCGTTGCAGCAGGTCTTCGATGGACGGGGGCAGCGGCGCCGACGCTGAGGCGGCAACCACCGCCTGGGCCCGGGCCGGGCTTGCCGGCAGCAGCGTTGCCGCCGCCGCAAGAACGGTCGCGACCAGCGCTGTGCTCAGCGCGGCGCGGCGGTACCGGTGGTGGCGATCTGGCTGGAGAACCAGCGGTCCAGAAGTCGCTTTTCGTAGGGCAGGTCGCCCGGGTTGCGATGAAGCCATGCTGCGGTGTCGAAATAGGCAAGGTCGACGATGCGACCGGTGCCCGATTGCAGCACACGTCCGTCGCCGGTCTTCAGGCTCCAGCGCAAGGTGGCCGACGGGGCGTCGGCACGGCCGCTGACGATCCGCATGTCGCGTGCGCTGCCGGGCCAGACGATGCCTGCCAGGTCGAGCTCAAGCACCTCAAGCTCCAGCGTCTGCCCATCGGGCAGGCGCGAGGACCAGGTCGCCACCATGTGTTCACGCAGCGATCGCAGGTGGCGCTCGCGGTCGTAGGCGGTCTCGCCGGCGTCGGCGAACTTCTCGGATTCGATGAACTGAACCTTCACGGCGCCGGCGCCATGGGCATGGGTCGCCATGACCAGGGCGGCGGACGACGCCAGGGTGGCGACCGCGAGCGCGATCAGGTTCTGCCAAAGGGTACGGAGCTTGTTCATGGCGACCTCCTGAGAATGTCGAGCCGGCGCCAGGATGGGGCGCACAGGCTCCAGCATGCGCCGTTCCGGCCCTGGTCGGCAAGGGCCGTGCAGATCTTTACTCGCGGCGGCACCGGCTGGCCCCGGGCGCCAACGGGGTTCAGCCGCCCCAGCCGTCCTTCAGCGGGGT
Organism: Rubrivivax sp.; assembly: GCA_021297985.1. GTDB lineage: Bacteria > Pseudomonadota > Gammaproteobacteria > Burkholderiales > Burkholderiaceae_C > Rubrivivax. The sequence goes on along the minus strand of JAJTGU010000222.1, from coordinate 12,720 downwards.
GATGCGGTTGAACACGGGCGCGTCGGCGCGATGGTCCTTGAGGTCGGTCACGAAGTAGCCATGGCGCTCGAACTGCCAGTGGCTGGCGGTTGCGGCGCCGGCGAGGCTGGGCTCGAGCCAGGCCTGCACCGTGACCAGACTGTTCGGGTTCAGCACCTCGCGGAAGTCGCGGCCTTCGGCTTCGGGCTGGGCCTGGGTGAACAGACGGTCGTACAGCCGCACCGTGGCCGGCACCGCGTCGTGTGCCGAAACCCAGGTGATCGTGCCCTTGACCTTGACGGCGTCGGCGCCTGGCGTGCCGCTCTTGGTGTCGGGCACCACGGTGGCCTGGACTTCGGTGACCCGGCCCTCGGCGTCGAGCGTGCAGCCGGTGCATTCGACGACGACGCCGTACTTGAGCCGGACCTTGTTGCCGGGGAACAGGCGGAAGAAGCCCTTGGGCGGGACCTGGGCGAAGTCGTCGGCCTCGATCCAGACCGTGTCCGACAGGCCGAATCGGCGCAGTCCGAGTTCGGGCCGTTGCGGATGTGCCGGCGCCTGGCAGGGCTCGATGTGGCCGGCACCGCCGGCAAAGCACTCGGCCCAGTTCGTGAGCCTGAGCTTCAACGGCGCCAGCACGGCCATGGCACGTGGCGCCTGGCCTTCGAGGTCGGCGCGCAGGCAACCGTCGAGCACGGAATAGTCGAGCCAGATGTTGGTCTTGCTGGCGCCGGTGCCGTCGGCCATCGCGCGGATGGCGGCCGGGGTGTAGCCGCGCCGACGCATGCCGAACAGCGTCGGCATGCGGGGGTCGTCCCAGCCGCTGACGATGCCTTCTTCGACCAGCGCGCGCAGCTTGCGCTTGCTGGTGACGATGTAGGTCAGGTTCAGGCGTCCGAACTCGTACTGCCGGGGCAGCGGCTCTGCGAGCAGCCCCAGGCGTGCGAGGTGGCCGAGCAGCCAGTCGTAGAACGGGCGCTGGTCCTCGAACTCGAGCGTGCAGAAGCTGTGCGTGATGCCTTCCAGCGCGTCTTCGATCGGGTGGGCGTAGGTGTACATCGGGTAGATGCACCAGGTGTCGCCGGTGTTGTGGTGGGTCGCGCGCTTGATGCGGTACAGCGCCGGATCGCGCAGGTTGATGTTCGGACTCGCCATGTCGATCCTGGCCCGCAGCACCGCCGCGCCGTCGGCCAGGTCGCCAGCCTTCATCTGGCGCAGCCGGGTCAGGTTCTCGGTCGGCGTCCGGCTGCGGAACGGGCTGTCGGTGCCCGGGCTGCCGAAGTCGCCGCGGTTGGCCCGCATCTGCTCGGCGGTCTGCTCGTCGACATAGGCCAGACCGTCGCTGACCAGGGCCTCCGCAGCGCGGTACATGAAGTCGAAGTAGTCGCTCGCGAAGTACAGGTGCGACGTGCCGTCGACGGTCCAGTCGAAGCCCAGCCACTGCACCGCCTCGCGGATCGCGTCGACGTACTCCTGCTCTTCCTTCTCGGGGTTGGTGTCGTCGAAACGCAGGTGGCAGATGCCGCCATGGTCGCGTGCCAGGCCGAAGTTCAGGCAGATGCTCTTGGCATGGCCGACGTGCAGGTAGCCGTTGGGCTCGGGCGGGAAGCGGGTGCGGATCTTCGCCGGGTCCAGCGGCCCGGCCGCGTGGTGGGCGGCGTCGCCCGGGCTGCCGCCGAAACGGCGCGATTGCAAGGTGCCGGACGCGATGTCGCGTTCGATGAGCGTGCGCAGGAAGTTGGCGGCGGGCGCCGGTGGAACGGCTTTGGAGGCGGGCTGGGACATGGCGCGGCCGAGTGTATCGGCCGCACCTGGGCGGCCCGCTCGCGGCCCTGCCGACGGGGCTCAGTCGCGGACGAACACCAGGACCGAATTGGTGCCGCCAAAGGCGAACGAGTTGCTCATCGTGGCGCGCAGTCCCGGCGCCTGCATGCCGCTGCCGGGGACGAGATTCAGCGGGCAGGCCGGGTCGGGCTGCTCGCAGTGGGCGTTGGGTGGCAACTGGCCATGGCGCAAGGCCAGGACGGTGATTGCGGCCTCGAGCGCGCCCGTGGCGCCGAGCAGGTGACCGTGAAGGGCCTTGGTCGAACTGACATGCAGGTCGGCCAGGGCCGGGCCGAAGACCGCTGCCAGGGCCTCCCATTCGACGACGTCGCCGATCCGCGTCGCGGTGCCGTGGGCATTGCAGTAGCCGATGTCGGCCGGCACCAGGCCCGCCTGGGCCAAGGCCGCGCGCAAGGCGCGCTGCTGGCCGGGGGAGTCGGGCTTGGTCAGGTGGGTGGCATCGCACGACAGACCGGCGCCCGCGAGCATGGCGTGGATGGAGGCTCCGCGGCCGCGGGCGAAGTCTTCGGACTCCAGCACCAGGAAGGCCGCGCCCTCGCCAAGCACAAAGCCGCTGCGGTCGGCGGCAAAGGGCTTGCAGGCGCGTGCGGCCGACTCGGCGTTGCCCGGCTCGAACTGCCCCAGCGTCTGCATCGCCTGCCAGGCCTGGACGACGCCGGGCACGATCAGCGCTTCGCTGCCACCCGCGATGGCGATGTCGATCTCGCCGGCGCGGATCGCCTTGGCGGCCTCGCCGATGGCCACGGCGGCCGAGGCGCAGGCCACCGAGTAGGTGATGACCGGCCCCAGCACGCCCTGGCGCATCGCCACATGGGCTGCGGGTGCGTTCGGCATGAAGGCCGGGATCGTCAATGGCGGGATCCGTACCGGGCCCGATCCGGCCTTGGTACTGGCCTGGTAGGCCGCCTCGAGCGCGGCGGCGCCACCCATCCCGCAGCCGGCAAACACGCCGACCCGGGTGCGGTCGATGGCCGCGCTGCGTGGGAGCCCGGTCTGGTTCAGGGCCAGGTCGGCTGCGGCGACGGCGATCTGGCTCACGCGGTCGACACCGGCCAGTTGCAGCTTGCTGAACCAGCGCGATTCGTCGAAGGCCACACAGGCCGCCGCGGCGGCCTTGGGCAGATCGGGGAACACCGGCCGCACGGCCGATTCGGCGCGCATCAACGCCGCGAACATCGTGTCGGTGTCGTCGCCGTGGGGCGACACGACCCCGAGGCCGGTGACGGCTACCCGGCGGGTCATTGGCGGGTCATCGGCGCGACGTCGCAGGCTCAGGCCGCCAGCTTTTCGGCGCGCAGCTCTTCGACCGCCGCCGCCAGCTCGGCCATCGTGTCGATGGCGTTGTACTTCTCGGGCACCGAAATGCCGAAGTGATCCTCGACCGCGAACAGGATCTCGACCAGGGTCAGCGAGTCGATGCCGGCTTCGCGCATCGAGGCGTTGGGGTCCAGCGTCGCCGGATCCACGCCGTACTTCTTGTGGACCAGGGCTTGGATTTCTTCGAGCGCGCTCATGGGTCGGTCGGGTGGGTCGAGGCGGTAGGCCTGGGTGGGAAGAGAGGCTGAAAACCGGCCCGCGATCATAGCCGTCCGACCCCGGCGGGAAGCGGCAAGAGACACGGCCTGACCGGATCGCAACGTGACCGATTTGGGAGAGGTCTCTCCAGTCGACGTGAGGCACGCAGCCGACATAATTCGCGGCTTTTCGCCCGCTCAGGATGCTTCGCTCCGTTTTCATCTCCCCACCGTGGCGGCGCGTCGGCGGCGCCGCTTCGACGAGCGAAGCGCCTGAGGGCAACTGCCTGGGCGAACTCGACTGGTCGGCCGGCTCCGGCCCTGGCCCTTGCCCTGGGCGTCCGCCGGCGGCGCTGCTGGCTCCGGCCATGGCCCAGGCGGCACGGGATGGCCTGTGGGCGGCCGGTCCGCTGCGCGAAGGTCGCCGGGGTGGCGTGCACTGGCGCGCCGCCGGGGGGCTGTGTTTTGGTGCCCTGGATCAGGTCTGCGGCGGCAGGCCGCTGGCCGACCTGGCGCGCGCCGCCTATGCCGACGTCTTTGCCAGCCTGCGTGACGCCGGTGTGCCCCGCCTGCTGCGGGTCTGGAACTATCTGCCCGCCATCCACGACGACGACGCGGCTGCGTTGGATGCCCCGTCCGAAGCCAGCGAGCGCTACCGGCAGTTCAACATCGGCCGCCAGGCCGCGTTCATTGCCGAGGGTCACGACGCCTTTGCCGGGTCGCCGGCGGCCTGTGCCCTGGGGGTGGACGGCGACGTCCTGAGCCTGCGCTTCATTGCCGGGGCGGTCCCCACGGAGGCGGTCGACAACCCGCGCCAGGTGCCGGCCTGGCGCTACCCGGGTCAATACGGGCCGAAGGCACCGACGTTTTCGCGCGCCAGCCTGGTCGACTTCGAGCCCGACCGGTCCACGCTGATGGTCTCGGGCACCGCGAGCATCGTCGGCCACGGGTCCTGCCACCCGGGCGACGTGCGAGCCCAGACGCGTGAGACGCTGGCCAACCTGGACGCGGTGCTGGCACAAGCGGCACGCCAACGGCCAGCCTTGGCCGGCCGCCACGCCCGTGAGCTGGAGGCCACCGTCTACGTGCGCCACGCCCGCGACCTGGCGGCAGTGCAGGACGAGCTGGCCACGGCCTGGGGCGAGCCGGCGGCCCGGCGCGCGGTGTACCTGCGGGCCGATGTCTGCCGCCGTGAACTGCTGGTCGAGATCGAAGGCCACCTCGATCCGATGCCGGTCCCCGCCACCGCCGCGGGGGTCGCGGCTTGAAACTCTGGAACCACCCTCTGGTCCGTGCTGTCGCATGGCCCGCGTTGATGGCACTGCTGCTGTCGCTGCTGATCGGCTCGCTGCTCTGGAACGCGCTGGCGGCACTGCTGTACCCGCTGCTGCCGCGGGCCCGTGGGCTTGTCGTGGGCCGCGCCGCGATCTCGCGCGGGTACGGGCTCTTCTGGTTGATGACCGGCGCCACCCGGATGCTGCAACTGCACGCCCAATCACTGGATGTGCTGCGCGAAGAGCGTGGCCTGATCGTCGTCGCCAACCACCCGAGCATGCTCGACGCGGTGATGCTGGTGGCGCGGCTCCCGCGGGCGGCCTGCATCATGAAGGCCAACCTCGTGAACAACCCGCTGCTCGGCGCTGCGGTGCGTCTGGCCCGCTACATCCGCAACGACGCGACCTTCAGCATGGTCAAGCGTGCGGTCGAGGATCTGCAGGCCGGGGGCCAGCTGGTGTTGTTTCCGGAAGGGACGCGCACGACGCGCTGGCCGCTGAACCCCTGCCACTCGGCCATGTCGCTGATCGCGTCGCGCGCCGGCGTGCCGATCCAGACGGTCATCATCGACACCGACTCGCCCTACCTCGGCAAGGGTTGGCCGGCCTGGCGGCTGCCGCGGCTGCCGGCGGTGTTCACGGTCCGCCTTGGCCGGCGCTTTGCGCCGAGCGAGGACCCCGCCGCCCAGCAGCGCGAGATCGAGGCCTACCTCGCCAGCGAGGTGCACTTGTCGCCGTTCAAGCCCGTGGCCGTACCTTGAGTCCCACGCCGAGCACCAGCCATCTGGTGCTGATCCCGAGCTACAACACCGGCCCGCAGGTGCTTGCCACCGTCGCCGCTGCGCGTGCGCATTGGGGCCCGGTCTGGGTCGTCGTCGACGGCAGCACCGACGGCACGGCCCAGGCCCTGCAGGCCGCAGAGGCCGCGGACCCCGGGCTGAAGGTCTTCGTGCTGCCGCAGAACCAGGGCAAGGGTGCGGCGGTGCTGCACGGGGTGGACGCCGCAATGGCCGCAGGATTCAGCCACGTGCTGACCATGGACAGCGACGGCCAGCACCCGGCCGGGTTGATCCCGGCCTTCATGGCCGCGTCCGTCGCCCGACCCGAGACCATGGTGCTCGGACGCCCGGTGTTCGACGCCAGCGCGCCGCTGCTGCGCGTGCGCGGGCGTCGGGTCTCGAACGGCTGGACGAATCTCGAAACGCTCGGCGCCGGCATTGCCGACTCGCTGTATGGCTTTCGGGTCTATCCGGTCGAGGGCCTGCGTGCGGTGATGCGCGGCCAGCGCTGGATGCGCCGTTTCGACTTCGACACTGAGGCCGTCGTCCGCCTGGCCTGGCGCGGCGTCAAGCCGCTGAACCTGGACGCGCCCGTGAAGTACCTGCGCGCCGACGAAGGGGGCGTCTCGCACTTCCGCTACGGCCGCGACAACCTGCTGCTGACCTGGATGCACACCCGGCTGATGGTGGAGTTCGTGCTGCGGCTGCCGATGCTTCTGTGGCGGCGCTGGCAACGGCTTCCGCCGTTTCAGGATTGACGCTGATGAGCCGGCACGACCTTGCCACTGCAGCCGCCAGCGGCCTGTGGCAGCGGGCGGGCCTGTCGGCCGACGCACTCGACGGCCTGGAGCTCACGGGCCGCGATCCGGTCCTGCCGACGTCGTTTTGCCTGACCACCGCGGCGCTCGCCAGCATCGGCACGGCGGCATTGGCGGCGGCGGTGCTCGGGGCCGCGCGCGGCGGGGTGCGCCAGCACGTGGCGGTCGACGCCGTGCACGCGACCCTTGAATGCACCGGCAGCTTCCGTCTCGACGGCCGCACGCCCGAGGTCTGGGACAAGCTCTCGGGCCTGTACGCCTGCGGCGGCATCGCGCAGCCGGGACATGTGCGCATCCACGCCAACTTTGCGCACCACCGCGATGCGGCACTGGCGGTGCTGGGGCTGCCGCGCGGCGCCGACACGACGCGCCAGCAGGTGGCCGCGGCTCTTGCGGCCTGGCGCGCTGAGGACTTCGAGGACGCGGCGGCAAATGCCGGCGCCGTGGTCGCCGCTGCACGCCCCTTCGCGCAGTGGGACGCGCACCCCCAGGCCGCTGCCGTGTCGGCGCTGCCGGTGTTCTCGATCGAACGGCTGGACGGCGGTGGAAGCAAGGTGGCTCCACGCCTCTGGCCCGACTTGCCAGCGCCGGACGCCCCGCCGCTGCAGGGCATTCGCGTGCTCGACCTCACCCGCATCCTCGCCGGCCCGGTGGCCGGGCGTGCACTGGCTGCCTACGGCGCGGACGTGATGCTCGTCAACGGCCCGCACCTGCCGAACATCGAGCACATCGCCGACACCAGCCGCGGCAAGCGCTCGGTGCAGGTGGACCTGCGCAACGAAGCCGGCCGCGCCACGCTGCGCTCGCTGCTGGCCGACACCCACGTCTTCGTCCAGGGCTACCGCCCCGGCGCGCTGGCCGCTCATGGCTTTCCACCTGAGGCCTTGGCCGCGCTCCGGCCGGGCATCGTCGTCGTGTCGCTGAGTGCGTACTCGCACGTCGGGCCCTGGGCCGGGCGCCGGGGTTTCGATTCGCTGGTGCAGACCGCCACCGGCTTCAACCACGCTGAAGCCGAAGCTGCCGGTGCCACGTCACCCAAGCCCTGGCCCTGCCAGATGATCGACTACGCGAGCGGCTACCTGATGGCCTTCGCGGCCCAGGCCGCGCTGATGCGCCAGCAGCGTGAAGGCGGCAGCTGGCTGGTGCGCGTGTCGCTGGTGCAGACGGCGCAGTGGATTCGCTCGCTCGGTCGTATCGAGGGCGGGTTCGACGTGCAGGCGCCGTCGATCGAGCCGTTCATGGAAGAGTCCGACAGCGGCTTCGGGCGGCTGGCCGCGCTACGGCATCCGGCGCAGTTCTCGCACACGCCGGCACGCTGGGCGCGGCCCTCGGTGCCGCCGGGGCATGACACGCCGGGCTGGTCTTCAGGTCATGCCCGACGGTCGCCATGAGCCTCGCTCCGACAGAGCCTAAGTTTGTCCTAAGGTTGGTTGCACACACTGCGGAGATGAGTTCAGTCCACCCAGGATAGGCATGCGAAGCCTGTCGGCTCTGGTCGCGCCGCAGTCAGCCCTGCTGGGCTGGCTGGTGCTGCACGCGACGTGCTGGACGGCCTTTGCGGTTGGCCACTACGCCAGCCCGCCGGGCGACAACATCGAGCAGCTCAACTGGGCGCACAGCCTGGAGTGGGGCTACTGGAAACACCCCCCGCTGCCCACTTGGGTGATGCACTTTGCGCTGAAGCTCGGTTTCGACCCGACGCTCACCAGCTACACGCTGGGCCACCTGTGCACCGGGATCGGGTTGTGGTGGGTCTGGCTGGCGACGCGCCGCCTGGTCGACGAGCGCAGTGCGCTGTGCGCCGTGCTGCTGGGCAGTGCGGTCTATTTCTTCAGCGCGCGCGGCCATTTCTTCAATCACAACAGCGCCATGCTGCCGTGGGTGGGTTTGCTGTTCTGGAGTTGCGTGCGGCTGTTCGAAGACGGACGCTGGCGACACTTTGCGCTGTTGGGCCTGAGCATCGGTGCCGGCACCCTGGTGAAGTACCAGATGCTGCTGTTCCTGAGCGTGCCGGTGGCCTTGTGGGCCGTGGGTGCGGCATCCGCGGGCGCCGCGCGGCGCCGCCTGCTGCCGGGGGCGCTGCTGGCCTGCGTCGTGGCTGCGGTGGTGGTGGCACCTCACCTGTGGTGGGCACAGCTCAACCAGTGGCCGACACTGGGCTATGCGAGCACGTCACTGGGCGCCGGCCTGGACGCGCCGCAGCGGTTCAGGGTTCTGCTGGGCTTCTGGGGTCAGCAGTTTGTGCGCGTGTTGCCCATGCTGGTGGCGTTGGGCGTCGCGTTGGTGCTGACGAGTCTGCTGGGTGGCGGCACCCGGGCGGCTGCGAAGAGGACGTCCGGCCGGATCGCAGCCGCCATCGTGCTGGCCCCGGCATTGGGGCTGGTGGCGTTGGTCCTGCTCTTCGGTGTGCGCCTGCAGAACCACTGGGGCACCTCCGTGACACTGCTGCTCATTCCGATCCTGGCGGTGTGTCTGGTACGCCGGAACCGGCGCCCCGCGATCATGGCTGTGGTCGTGGGCGTGCTCGTGGCCCATGGGCTGTCGGCTGTTTCGCTGCTGATGCGCATGGACCACGCCCCGCCCGAGGAGCGCTACAGCGCCTACCCGTCGCAGGCCCTCGCCGGGCAGGCATTGACGTGGTGGCGGGCCGCCACCGCCGCGGAGCGGCCGGCTGTGCTGGTGGGGCCTGCGTGGGAGGCCGGTGCCGTGTCCGCCCGCATGCCAGGCCGGCCCCTGGTTCTGACTGGCGACCCGCCCTCGCAAACGCCCTGGATCGGGCGTGCCGAGATCGAGCGTGGCGGTGCGTTGCTGTTGTCTCTGCTGGACGCTCTCCCGCCCGCACTGCCCTGGGGCCTGGAGAACTGCATCATGGCCCGCGGCCGCCTGCAGGCGCCTTATGCGCATGGCACCGCCACGGCGCTTGCCGTGCTGGAGGTCGCAGCCATTGCGCCGGGGCGCTGCCGTGAGTGACGAGAGCGTCGATCGTGCCGCGTTGACGCGCGTGCAGGCGGCCATCGAGCGCGAGGTGCCCTTGGTGAGCTGTGTCATCCCCGCGTTCAACGAAGCGGTCAACCTGCCCGCCTTGTTGAACGAGTTGATGACCGTGCTGCCCACGCTGTCACCACGCTTCGAGGTCGTCGTCGTGGATGATGGGAGTCAGGACAACACGGCCGCGGTCGTGTCCGAGTGGACGCTGCACTGGCCGCTGCGGCTGCTGTGCCTGTCGCGCAACTTCGGCAAGGAGGCCGCGCTCCGGGCGGGCCTGGACCATGCGCACGGCGACGCCGTGATCCTCATGGATGCGGACGGACAGCATCCGCCGGCGCTGTTGCCGGCCTTGTTCGAGCGGTGGCTCGCGGGCTTCGACAACGTCGTGGCCATGCGTGAGCATCGTGGCGCCGACAGCGGCTGGCGCCGCGTGTCCGCACGCGCGTTCTACGCGTTGCTGAGGCGCATCGCCAGTGTTCCCATCGAAGACGGCGCGGGTGATTTCCGACTGATGAGCCGCACGGTCGTGCAGGCCCTGCGCCAGATGCCCGAACAGCCGCGCTTCATGAAGGGGCAGTACGGCTGGGTCGGATTCAGCGTCGCGCGCGTGCCCTACACGCCGCGCCGGCGCAACGGCGGCCAGACCACCTTCGCCTGGCGCTCGCTGCTGTCGCTGGCGCGCGTCGGTGTGCTCTGCTTCAGCGATGTGCCGCTGCGGGTGTGGACCGGCATAGGGGCCTGCGTCTCGCTCGCGTCCGTGAGCTACGGCGCCTTCCTCTTGATGCGCACGCTGATCTGGGGCCACGAGATCCCGGGCTGGACGACCGTGGTGGTCAGCGTGCTCGTGCTGGGCGGGCTGCAGTTGCTGTCCATCGGACTCCTGGGCGAGTACCTGGCCGAGGTGTTCCGCGAAGTCAAGCGACGTCCCGCCTATGTGGTGGCGAGGGACATCGGTCGCCAGCCGACAGCGGTGTGAGGCCGCTGTGGACCCAGGCCCGCCAGCGGGCGGCGCAACCCGTCCGCTTCGCCGTCGGGGGCGCGTTGGCGGCGGCCGTCCATTGGGTGCTGGCGATCACCATTGAAGGCTTCGGCGCAAGCGCCGGCTTGGCCAACGTCATCGGTTTTGCCGGCGCGCTGCCGGTCAGCTTCTTCTTCCACCAGCGGGTGACGTTTGCGCGCAGCCAGGCGCGCCGCGCACAGGTCCATCGAATGACTCGGCATGTGGTGGTGGCCTCACTCGGCCTGCTCGTCAACCTGCTGCTGTGCGCGGCTTTGCTGCAGCACACGGCCTGGCCGTTCCCTTGGTGCCTGGGTGTTGCCCTGGTCGCCGCAGCGCTTGGCACCTATGCGCTGTCGCAAGGGTGGGTGTTCCGATGAGCTTGCGCCGCATCGTGGTCTGTGCCGACGACTTTGCCGCGAGCGCGGGGGTCAGCCGCGGCATTGCGCGGCTTTGCAAGCAGGGGCGCGTGTCGGCAGTGAGCTGCCTGAGCACATCGGCCCGCTGGCGCGACGACTTCGGGCTGCTGCGGCCGATGCTCAAGCAGCTGGATGTCGGCCTGCACCTGAACCTGACGACGGTCTTCGACAGCCGCCCGGGCATGCAGGTCTCGCGCTTGCTGGTCCGTGCAATGGCACGGCAGTTGAGCCTGTCGAGCCTGCGCGACGCGATCGAGCGTCAGCTCGACCACTTCGAGGACGTGGCCGGCTGCGGCCCGGATCACGTCGACGGTCACGAGCACGTGCACTGCTTCGCCCAGGTGCGCGATGTCTTGCTGGAGTGCTTGAGCCGTCGCTACAGCGGCCCGCTGCCGTACCTGCGCGGGATGTCGACGTCCGCGAACACCAGTCGCAGTCTTCTGAAGCGCGCGGTGCTCGACGCGGCGGCCCATGGTTTTGCAGCCGCGGTCACCCGTGCCGGCTTTGTGCAGACGCAGCACCTTGCGGGGCTCTATGGATTCAACCGCGACTACCGCAGGTTGCTTCGGCTTTGGCTGCCCAAGCTGCCCGATGGCGCGCTGCTGGTCTGCCACCCTGCTGCGACGCCGACCGACGCCCAGGATCCGCTGGCCCACGCGCGGCAGGCCGAGTTCGCGGCGCTTTCCGGCGGCCGGTTCCTGCATCTGCTGCAGTCCCAGGGCATCTGCATCGTGCGTGGGCGGGATCTGACGTCCCCTTGAATTCAAGGTGATCGGCCGCGCGCAAGTCAGACTCGCGGCCTTCGCTGCACCATCCACAGCGCCGTCCCATCTGGCGTGACGATCTCCTCCACGGCACGAAAACCGGCCTTTTCGTAGCAGCGGATCGCGCGTCTGTTCGTGGGGTGCGGATCGGTCTGGATCTGCGTCACCGCCGGGTCGGCGAAGAGCCGGTCGACGAGCGCGCGCACGAGTTGGGTGCCCAGGCCCTGGCCCAGACGACTGCCGTCGGCGAGGAACTGGTCGATGCCGCGCATGCCGGGGTCGGTCTCGTCCGCCCACCAGCCGTCGCCCGAGCCCATGGCGGTGTAGGACTGGGCGTAGCCGATGGCCTGCTCGGCGCCGTCGGGTCCGGTCTTGAAGGCGATCCAGGCCTGCACGCCGTCTTCGGCCCGGATGCGCGGGCCGTAGTGGGCGTGAACCTCGTCCAACGTGGGCGCAGCGTCCTCGCCGCCCCACCATTCGAGCACGTGCGGCTCGTGCAGCCAGCGGTGCAGCCGCGGCAGGTCGGTGTCGGCCAGCGGCCGCAACTGGACGCCGCCCGGTGCGTTCACGCCGCCGTGAGTTCGGGCTCGCTGCGCGCGCCGCTGCCGGTCGGTGCGTGCGACGGTGCGAACAGCATGCTGCCGAAGTCGCGCTGCGGGGCGATGCCTTCGGCGATGGCGGCGCGCAGCGCGGCAACGGCCCCGGGAGCCAGGGCCGGATGCTCGGCCAGGGCCCGCGCCAGCAGTTCGTGGGCGAGTGCGTTCAGCCGCTCGGCGGCCTCGCGCAGGCGGGCGCGAAAGGCGGTGTCGGACAGCGGCTCGTCCATCAGGCTGCCGTTGAGCTCGGCAAACCAGGGCAGCTTGGCCTGGTCGAGCATCACCGGCGCGTTGCGGTGGGCACTGACGCGGCCCCACTCGCGCAGCAGATCCTGCACCGCGAGGTTCAAGCGCTGGCAGCTGGCGAGCTCGGCCTTCAGCACCGCGAGCGAGGCCATGTCGGCCAGCCGCTGCTGGACGAACAGCTGCGACAGCACGCTCCAGTAGTAGGTGTAGTCCCAGATGATCTTGTGCGGCAGCACTTCGGGCGCGCCGAAGAGGCCGTACTGGTCGACATACAGCGCCAGCGTGCTGTCGTAGAAGCTCTTGAAGATCTGCTCGTAGATCTGGGTGTGGGCGGCGAGCGGCTTGCCCTCGCGGTCGCGTGCCACCAACTCGGCGATGTAGGTGTTGCCGATCGCGATGAAGTCGCTGCCCGGCGAATAGAAGGGATCGAGAAAGCGTCCGGCCTCGCCGGCCAGCGCCCAGCGCTGGGGCGAAAACACCCGCTCGCAGTCGTAGCTGAAG
>JAJTGU010000197.1 GCA_021297985.1 Rubrivivax sp. | reverse complement strand
CGCATCACCTGGGTCTGGCCGTCGATGGCGTTGCCGCTGCGCAAGGCCAGGCCGCGGCGTGCGCCCAGCGCGTCGGCCCGGCGCTGCAACTGCGCCCGCACCGCGGTGGCCAGCGCGGCCGGCCCGCCTTCACGCACGCTGCTGGACAGGGCCACAGCGCGCATCGTGTCGGCGCCGTCCTTGAAGCGCACGATGACCTGGCCGTTGGCCGCGTCGGATGGCGCCGCCCGCTGCGCCAGCACCGGGCCGGCAAGCAGCGTGGACACGAGGGCGGCGGCGAGGGGGATGCCGAGCGCGAAGGCGCTCGGGAGGTGCGGGCGGCTCATCGGCCCAGTGTAGGCCGCCTGCCCGGCGCGCGTGGTGCCGGCAGGTTTCAGAACATCACATCAGCGCCCGATGACACGGGCCATCTCGAGCACTTTGTTGGAGTAGCCCCATTCGTTGTCGTACCAGGCGACGACCTTGACGAAGGTCTTGTCCAGCGCGATGCCGGCATCGGCGTCGAAGACGCTGGTGCAGGGCTCGCCGCGGAAGTCGGTCGCCACGACCTTGTCCTCGGTGTAGGCGAGCACGCCCTTCATCGGGCCGGCGGCGGCGGCCTTCATCGCGTTGCAGATGTCGTCCCAGCTGGCCTCGTTGACCAGCTCGGCCGTGAGGTCGATCACCGACACGTCCGAGGTCGGCACGCGGAAGGCCATGCCGGTGAGCTTCTTGTTCAGCTCGGGGATGACCACGCCCACCGCCTTGGCCGCGCCGGTGGAGCTGGGGATGATGTTCTCGAGGATGCCGCGGCCGCCGCGCCAGTCCTTGTTGCTCGGGCCGTCGACCGTCTTCTGCGTCGCCGTCGCGGCATGCACGGTGGTCATCAGACCGCGCTTGATGCCGAAGCTGTCGTTCAGCACCTTGGCCACCGGCGCCAGGCAGTTGGTGGTGCAGCTGGCGTTGCTGATGATGGTCTGGCCGGCGTAGCTCTTGTCGTTGACGCCGTAGACGAACATCGGCGTGTCGTCCTTGCTCGGCGCGGACTGGATGACCTTCTTCGCGCCGGCGTCGATGTGCTTCTGGCAGGTGTCCTTGGTCAGGAACAGGCCCGTGGCCTCGACCACCACGTCGGCACCGACATCGCCCCACTTCAGCGCCGCGGGGTCGCGTTCGGCGGTCAGGCGGATCCGCTGGCCGTTGACGATCAGCGTCTGGCCGTCGACCGCCACCTCGCCCTTGAAGCGGCCGTGCACGCTGTCGTACTTCAGCATGTAGGCCAGGTACTCGGGTTCGAGCAGGTCGTTGATGCCGACGATGCGGATGTCGTCGGCGAAGTTCTGCACCGCAGCGCGGAACACCATGCGGCCGATGCGGCCGAAGCCGTTGATGCCGATGTTGAGGGTCGTCATGGAAGCGGTCCTTTCGAGAAACGGATGGGCGATTGTGGAAGCGGCGGCCAGCGGTACGTCAGAGGTCGACGACGATGCACGGAACTTGAAGCAGAAACTCGCCGCCGAGAACCGGGTTGCGGGCCTTTTCGGGCATTTGGAGTTCGATCTCGGCGAGCCAATCCATGAAGGCTCTTCGAGACTCGACGTCCTTGTCGAGCTGCAACACCGCGTTCCGCCGATGCGGTTGCCAGTACACGATACGGAGATCGAAGGGGCAGGACATGCTCCGGGTGTCGAAGTACACGCCTTTCGGATAGCTCTTGGCCAGCCGTACGAGCGAGGCGAGCGCCATGTCGTTGAGCCTGACCCGATCGCCGCCATCGATCACGAACACGTAGCTGAAGTCGATGGTCAGCGCCGAATCCTTGAGGCAGGGCATGCGAAGGCGGCTGGCGAAGTCCCGCGCCGAACTGACCAGATGCGGGCTTGCGGGCCTCGCCACGACCTTGATTTGCGGTGACCGGTCGGGGTGCTCGAACGTCAGGGCCAACAACACCACACCTTGTTGTGCCGTCCGCAAGGCCGCCTTGGGGTACTCGGAGAGGCCTTGGTCGCCGATCGTCTTCAGGCAACCGAGCTGACGCTGGCTCGCATCGCGCGGCTCCTGCGGCGCCGTTGCGACCACCTTGCGACCATCGTTGGGCGTGAAGACATAGTCCTGTCGGATCGTCACTGGCGCATGGCCGACCGGAAGGCAAGGCAGGCGGAAGGGCATCACGTGCTGCCTGACGGCTTCGCGCAGACTCTCGAACGCATCCTTGCCCAGAATGCGCACGGTCGGTGCCGAGTCCGGAGCGCTGAACTCCAGCTCGACACGCACGGTGCCGCCATCGCGGCGATCAAAGGCCTCGGGCGGATAGACCGGCGCGATGCCCCCTGGCCGCGTCAGACAGGCCACGAACTCCGAGGGCGCCAGCATCGTTTCCTGGGCCTGCGTCGGCGCAGCCAGCAGACAGGCCGCACTGGCCGCCAGGGCGGCGACAAACGCCATGCGATGGCGGGCCGTCACAGATCGATCCTCGCGCACGGCACCCGGACGACAAAGCTGCGGCCCACGAGCTCGCGTGCCATCGCCGGATCGAGCCTGAGCGAGAGCTGGCCCAGCCACGCCAGCAATGGCGCACGCTCCGGACGCGAGCCGCCGATCTCGCGCACGGTGTTGGCCAGATGCGGGCGCCAGTGCGTGAGGTTGACCTCGAAGGGGCAGCCCATGGTCGTGGTGTCGAAGTTCACCGGCACGGGGAAGTCGGCGCGGCCCAGCAGCGCGGCGAGGTCCTGGTCCGCAAAGCGGTAGCGCTCGCCGTCGAGCGGCGGGAAGACATGGAAGTAGGGCAACTCCACCGGCATCGGCACCGGGCACACGTACCGGTAGTCGGCCACAAAGCGCTCGACCGACCGGCGCAGGTGCCGCATCGACGGCGCAGACAACCACTCGACCTCGGGTGCCTTCTCTGCATCGATGAACCGCAGCTTGAGCAAGAAGCGGCCGCTTTCGTTGGCTTCCAGGGACGGCGGTGTCCACTCGGGCTCGGTCAAGGGCCCTGGGCGTTTCAGGCAGGCCCTTATGGCGCGGCAGGCTTCGGCCTCGGCGTCCGGCGCGGGCGTGGACGCCGCCGCGCACGGCTTGTTCGGCAGGCCCGCATCCGCCGGCACCTGTGCGAGCGCCAGCCCGGCGACCGAAAGCCACGACAGCAAGAGGGCGCGGGCCTTCACGGCTTGGAGACGGCGGCTGAATCGGCACCGGCACTGCGCGCCGGGTCGAGGTCGAGAAAAGTGCACGGCACGGTAAACGACGCGGTGGCGCCAAAGACCGCACGCGCGTCGCGAGGCTTGAGGTCGAGTTCGGCACGCGACAACCACTCGGCAAACGCCGAACGGGCCGCGTTGACAGGGCCGACGAAGCCGACGGTGTTGCTCCAATGCGGCTGCAGGTACTGGACCCGGGCTTCGAACGGGCAGCCCATGGTCCGGAAGTCGAACTTGACACGTTGCTGGCGGATGCCCTTGACGTTGCCCAGGAACTGGACAAGCGTCAGGTCGCGAAAGCCCGGCATCGGTTCGTCTTCGAGCTTGAAGACGAACATCGTCAGCATCGAGACCGGCGAACCGTCGTAACAGGGCAGTCTCCACCCTTGAGCCCAGCGCTCGGCGGCCAGCGTCAGGTCGTTCAGGCGATCGTCGGCGTGGCTGCGCAGCACGGGTGGGCCATCGGCGGAAGTGAAGCGCGATTCGACAACGACGTGTCCGCGTGCCCAGGCCATTCGCGCCCCAACCGGGTAGCGCGGCTGGCTGCCTGGCTCGACGTGTTTGCGGCAAGCCAACAACTTGGCACGGCGCGGGTCGTCCCGGTCTTCCAGGCGGGTCCAGTTCACCTTGTCCGCGGCGTCAGGCTCAAAGCTGTAGACCTGACGCAACCGCACCGGCGGCCCGTCCGCATCCATGCAGGGCACCCGCAGGCGCTTGACATGCCGCTCGACCGCTTCGAGGAACTCGCCGCCGATGCCGTCGAGCACCTTGACCCGCGGCGCCCAGTCCGGGCCGCGGAATTCGAGCTCGACGTCGATCTTCGCGCCACGCCCGTCCTTCAGCGCCGACTCGGGGTAGACCGGCTGGCCGCGGGCCTCGGGCGGCGGCGTCAGGCACTGCAGGGCCGGCGACGGCGCGGGCTGCATCTCCTGCGCAAGTGCCGGGGCCAGGGCCGCAAACGCCAGCAGCCCCACCATGGCAAGACCCGGAGACTGCCGCCACACGCGCATCGGCCGGGCCCTGGCTCAGCGCCCCAGCACCTTGCGCACCACCGCCACGACGTTCGCGGGCGTGAAGCCGAAGTACTCGAACAACACGCTCGCAGGGGCGGACTCGCCGTAGCGGTCCAGGCCGACCACGGCGGCGCAGCCGTACTTCCACCAGCCGTCGGTGACACCGGCCTCGATGGCGATGCGCGGCACGCCTGCAGGCAGCACGCCGGACTTGTACTGGACGCTCTGCGCGTCGAAGACCTGGGTGCAGGGCAGGCTGACGACACGCACCGCGATCTTGAGCTTGGCGAGCTCGGCCTGGGCGTGCAGCGCCAGGCTGACCTCGCTACCGGTGGCGATCAGCACCGCGCGCGGCTTGCCTTTCAGGCCGACCTCGCTGGGCTCGGCCAGCACGTAGCCGCCGCGGGCAATGTCGGCGGTGTTCGCCTTCGGCGCATAGGGCAGGTTCTGGCGCGACAGCAGCAGTGCGGTCGGGCCGTTGTCCCGCTGGATCGCGGCGGTCCAGGCGACGGCGGTCTCGGCCGTGTCGGCCGGGCGCCAGACCGCCAGGTTGGGGATCAAGCGCAGACTTGCCGCGTGTTCGACGCTCTGGTGCGTGGGGCCGTCTTCGCCCAGGCCGATGCTGTCGTGGGTGAAGACATGGATCACGCGGCGCTTCATCAGCGCGGCCATGCGGATGGCGTTGCGGCTGTAGTCGCTGAAGGTCAGGAAGGTGCCGCCGTAGGGAATGAAGCCGCCGTGCAGCGCGACGCCGTTCATCACCGCCGCCATGCCGAACTCGCGCACGCCGTAGTTGATGTGGCGCCCGCCGCGGCCTTGTTCGTCCTTGACCACAGCGCCGGCAGCATCGAAGCGCAGCGCCGGGGTGTGGCTGGTGTTGGTCAGGTTGGACCCGGTCAGGTCGGCACTGCCCCCCAGCAACTCGGGCAGCACCGCGGTGTAGGACTCCAGCGCGATCTGGCTCGCCTTGCGCGTGGCCACGGTGTCGGCCTTGGCGTGAACCGTGGCGAGCAGCTGCGCCGCGGTTTCGGCAAACGCTGCCGGCAGCTCGCCGGCCAGCCGGCGCCGCAGCTCCGCGGCCAGCGCCGGGTGCTCGTGGGCGTAGGCGGCCATCGCCCGGTCCCAGTCGGCCTGGGCCGCGGCGCCGGCGACGCGGGCGTCCCAGGCGGCGCGGATCGGCTCGGGCACGACAAAGGGCTCGTAAGGCCAGTCCAGCGCAGCCCGCGTCAGGGCGATCTCGGCCGTGCCCAGCGCCTCGCCGTGGGCCTTGGCGGTGCCGGCACGGTTGGGTGAGCCTTGGCCGATGACGGTCCGGGCGATCACCAGCACCGGCTTGCCGGCGGTCGAGGCCCGGGCTTCGGCCAGCGCGGCATCGACAGCCTCGACGCTGTGGCCGTCGACCGGGCCCAGCACCTGCCATCCGCAGGCCTCGAAGCGGCCACGCACGTCGTCGATGTACCAGGGTGCGATGCGGCCGTCGATGCTGATGCCGTTGTCGTCGTAGACCGCCACCAGCTTGGCCAGCTTCCAGGCACCGGCCAGTGCGATGGCCTCGTGGCTGATGCCTTCCATCATGCAGCCGTCACCCAGGAAGCAATACGTGCGGTGGTCGACCACCGCGTGTCCGGGCCGGTTGAATTCGGCCGCCAGCAGCTTCTCGGCCAGCGCCATGCCGACAGCGTTGGCGATGCCCTGGCCCAGCGGGCCGGTGGTCGTCTCGACCCCCGGTGTCACGTCGACCTCGGGGTGGCCGGGCGTCATGCTGTGCAGCTGGCGGAAGGCCTTGAGCTGCTCGATCGGCAGCGCGTAGCCGGTCAGGTGCAGCAGCGCGTACAGCAGCATCGAGGCGTGGCCGTTGCTGAGCACGAAGCGGTCGCGCCCGGGCCAGCGCGGGTCGGCCGGGTTGTGGCGCAGGTGGCGCTGCCACAGCGCGAGCGCGATCTCGGCCATGCCCATCGGCGCGCCGGGGTGGCCGGAGTTGGCCTGCTGGACGGCGTCCATCGCCAACGCGCGGATCGCATTGGCCTGTTCGGAAACGGAGACGAGGGGATTGGAGGCCATGGGCGCAGCGGCTGACGCGGGGGCGGCCCCGCGGTTTGGGCAAAGCGCCGGATTTTAGGTCGCGCCCCGGTCCGCCAACCGTGCGCCAGCCGCTACTTCGCCAGCGGTGCGGTCAGCGCCTCGATGCGGGCGCGCACGCCGGCATCCATCTTCTCGTAGACCGCCAGCGCGCCCAGGTTCTGCGCCAGCTGATCGGGCCGCGACGCGCCCGTGATGACGGTGCTGACCCGCGGGTTGCCCAGCACCCAGGCCAGGGCCAGTTGCGCCAGGGTCGCGCCCAGCTCGTCGGCAATGGGCTGCAACGCCGCGACGGCGGCGTTTTTCGCGGCGTCGGTGAGGCCATCGCGCAGGAAGGCCATGCTCTCCAGCGTGCCGCGGCTGCCGGCCGGGATGCCGTCGCGGTACTTGCCGGTGAGCAGGCCCGACGCCAGCGGGCTCCAGGTCGTCAGGCCCAGGCCGATGTCGTCGTAGAGCCGGGCGTATTCCTGCTCGACGCGCTGGCGGTGGAACAGGTGGTACTGCGGCTGCTCCATCAACGGCTTGTGCCAGCCATGGCGGTCGGCGATCTGCCAGGCCGCGGCGATGTCGGCCGCCGCCCATTCGCTGGTGCCCCAGTACAGCGCCTTGCCCTGCACGATCAGGTCGTTCATCGCGCGCACGGTCTCGTCCAGCGGCGTGTGCGGGTCGGGCCGGTGGCAGTAGATCAGGTCGATGTGCTCCAGGCCGAAGCGGCGCAGGGAGGCGTCCACGGCCTGCATCAGGTACTTGCGGTTCAGCGTGTCCTTGCGGTTGACCGCATCACCCTGGCGGTCCAGGCCCCAGAAGTACTTGCTGCTGACGACATAGTTCAGGCGCGGCCAGGCCAGGCGTTTGAGCGCGGCGCCCATGATCTCTTCGCTCCTGCCACCGGCATAGACCTCGGCGTTGTCGAAGAAGTTGACCCCCTGGTCGTAGGCGGCGGCCAGCATCTCGGCTGCCGAGGCGGCATCGACCTGGTTGTGATAGGTCACCCAGGAGCCCAGCGAAAGCGCGCTGACACGCAGGCCCGAACGGCCCAGACGGCGGTGGATCACGGTGTTGTTCGGCCGATCGCGACCGGCCGCTCCTCATTGAAATGTGCGCACCTGCACATCTGCAACCCGCAGATGCGTCAAGCGCGGCGGCGAGCCTAACAAAGTCGGCCGCCCGCCGTAGCCGCGGCTCAAGTCGGCGCGGCTGCGGCCGAAAAGCCCGAAGTGAAGTTCACACCCTCTGCGGGCGCTGCCTGCCGCGCCAAGGACCCCCGGAAATGAAGATGCTGATGAACCTGAAGATCGGCGCCCGCCTGGGCGTCGCATTCGGCTTGCTGATCGTGCTGCTGCTGGCCCTGGGAACGCTCGGCGGCCTGACCGCGCGCCAGCTGGCGGGCGACCTGTCCACCACCACCGGCGGCGACTTGCAGACGATGCGCGGCGCCTACGAGCTGCAACTGCACGCCGCGACCATCGCACGCGCCAGCCGCGAGCTGCTGATCTTCGACACCGCCGGCCCGCTCAAGCGCGCCAAGCAGTCCATCGCCGACGCGCTGAAGGGCAGCGAGACGACCTTCTCGGCGCTGGCCGCCGGCAGCAGCGATGCCCGCATCCTGGCGGTGAAGAAGAGCAAGGGCGAATACGAAGCCGCGGTCGCGAAGTTCCTGACCACGGCCGAGGCCGGCAATCCCGACGAATCGCGCAGCGTGCTGCTGATGGAGCTGCGCCCGGTGCAGGCCGCCTACGAAAAGGGCCTCGCCGAGTGGGCCGTCGCGGTGAAGGGCAGCACCGAGGCGCGTGCCGCTGCAGGTGCCAGCCACGCGCAGTTCGCGATCCTGATCCTCGCCGCCGCCAGCCTGGTGGGCGTGGCGGTTGCGTTTGTCGCCTGGCTCGTGATCTCGCGCTCGATCCGGCTGCCGCTGCTGCGCGCCGTCGCCGCTGCCGAGCAGATCAAGGCCGGCGACCTGACGACCCGCATCGACGTGCGTGGCAACGACGAGATCGCCCAGCTGCTGCGCGCCATCGACGACATGCAGCACCACCTTCAGGGCGTGATCGAGAACGTGCTGCGCTCGGCACGCGACGTGGCCACCAGCTCCGACGAGCTGTCGCACGGCAACATCGAGCTGAGCCAGCGCACCGAGCAGTCCGCCGGAAGCCTGCAGCAGACGGCCTCGGCCGTCGAGCAGATCGCCGTCACCGCCGCCAGCAGCAGCACCAAGTCCGGCCAGGCCAGCACCGTGGCCGGCCGCGCCAAGGACGCCGTCGTCGAAGGCGGCGCCGCGGTCGACAAGCTGGTCGAGACGATGAACCGCATCGCCGGCTCCAGCGCCCGCATCAAGGACATCATCTCCGTCATCGACGGCATCGCCTTCCAGACCAACATCCTGGCGCTGAACGCCGCGGTCGAGGCGGCGCGCGCCGGCGAACACGGCCGCGGCTTTGCCGTCGTCGCCGGCGAGGTCCGCTCGCTGGCCGCGCGAGCCAGCAGCGCCGCCCGCGAGATCAAGACCTTGATCGACGACAGCGCCGAGCGCGTGCAGGACGGCACCCAGACCGTCGGCGACTTCGGCCAGCGCATCAAGACCATCGTCGCCGAGGTCGTCAACGTGCGCCAGCTGATCGAGGAAGTGGCCGTCGCCAGCCAGCAGCAGGAGCAGGGCATGTCGACGGTCAACTCGAGCGTTGGCGAGCTCGACCAGAACGTGCAGCGCAACGCCGCGCTGGTGGAAGAGATCGCCGCCACCGCCGAATCGCTGAAGTCCAACGCCAAGCGCCTGGTGGACACGGTGGAGTTCTTCCGCCTGCCGGCTGCCAACCCCTCGGCCTGATCGGCCCCCATCACCCCACCCACGAAAGAACCCCGATGTCGCTCGTTTCTTCGCCCCTGCGCGGTGTTGCCGCCGCTGCCCTGCTGGCCCTGGCCGGCGCCTTTGCCGTGCCGACTGTGGCCCTGGCCCAGAGCGCGACGCCCAAGATCGTCAAGAAGGTTCCGCCCGACTTCCCCGAGGGCGCGCTGCGCCGGGGCGTGGACCGCGGCGTGCTGAAGGCCAAGCTGACGGTCGACGGCGCCGGCACCGTGACCGGCGTGGACATCGTCGACGTCAGCCCGGCCAAGGCCAGGATCCTGAACGAGGCCGTGATCGAGGCGCTGAACAAGTGGCGCTTCGAAGGCTCGGGCAAACAGGCCCAGTTCGAACTCCAGATCGTGCTGACCGCCGAGTAAGCCGCCGCGCTGCACGAATAATCCGCCTCGCGCCGGCCCTTGCTGCCGGCGAGGGGCGGTTCTCCTTTGTTGAACAACGCGCAGTCGTGGCGGGTCGCCGTCGTCGGCGCCGGGCCGGTGGGCCTAGTGCTGGCCCTGCTGGCGGCGCGGCAATGGCCGCAGGCCGGGCAGATCTCCCTTTTCGACGCCCGCGCCGAGGATGCGCCACTCGAACATGACAAGCGCACGCTGGCGCTGTCGCTGGGCAGCGTGCAGACGCTGCAGCGGTTGGCGGTCTGGCCAGAATCCGGCGTGCTTGCCGGCGCCGCCGAGATCCAGCGCATCCATGTCTCGCAGACGCCGCCCAGCGCCTGGGCCGGCGTCGGCTCGGCGCGCGAAGAGCCCGCGGTGCGCCTGAGCGCCGGCGACATCGCCGCGCCGCTGCTCGGTGCCGTGCTCGGCTACGGCCGCCTGCTCGCGCCGCTGCAAGCCGCCTGGCTGGCCGCGGTGCGCAGCCAGCCGCAAGGCGTGCAACGCCTGCAGGCCCGCTTCGGCAGCAGCGTCG